>NZ_OX365700.1:607500-911250 GCF_947241125.1 Nitrospira tepida
TCCCGTCGTTTGAAGAGGACCCGACCTACTACTACGACTGGGAGGGGGAGAAGGAATTTGTCCTGGAAGACTTGGGACCAGGGGAATGCGCCGGCGGCGCTCTGGAATTGATCGACAACCAGATGTTGGAGGCCGAGCAGGAGTTTTATCAGGCGAAGTTGCTGTTGGAAAAACATCAATATGCGGTGGCGGTCAACAAGGCCTATCGAGCCATCATCGCCTGCGCCAAGGCCCTGTTGGTCACGGAAGGGGTCGAGCCGGCAACCGATGCCGACACGTTCCGCGAGTTCGAAACCAGGCTGGCCAGCAAAGGCGTGATTCCCTCCGCCTACCGGAACTTGCAGGAGCGTTGCGGAGACCTCGGTCCGAAGGACGCCGGCGCCGAGTTCGCGCTGGCGCGGCTGGACTTTGCTAAGGGGTTCATCGAGGCCTGCCGCAACGCCACCGAAGGGATTGGGAAGGACCTGAAGCTGAAAGCGGCCGTGTCGGCGCCGTCTCCGATCCAGGACGCACCAGAAGCGGTGGGGAACGGGGCGTCGGCGCAGGAGCCCTCTGCGGCGCCGGTCTATGATCTCCGCGGCGTTGCCTGTCCGATGAACTATGTCAAGACCAAGCTCAAGCTGGAAATGATGGAGGCCGGCGAGCGGCTTGAAGTCTGGTTGGATGCCGGCGAGCCGATCCGGAATGTGCCGATGAGCCTGCGCAACGACGGCCATAAGGTCTTGTCGGAACAGCCCCTCGATCCAACCGCGGCACACTTCAAGATCCTGGTTGAGAAGGTGGAGACATGATGGGTCATGGTCATCAGTCAGTGGTCGCTCGGTGAGAGTGGACGCCCGGTTTGTTTTACTATTGACCGGTGACCATTGACGATTGACGCGAACGGGGCCGATGCCAGTCGAAATGGCGTGAAGCAGGCAGAGGCGAGCGATGACAGAGACAGTCAGACCATCGGAGAGCGAGCTGAAGGATCTGAGCGACTCGTTCGAGTCGAGACAGCCGTGGGAGGTGCTGGCCGAGGTGCTGCCGCGCTACGCGCCACGGATCGTCCTGGCCTGTAGCTTCGGGGTGGAAGACGTCGCCTTGATCGACATGATCCACCGGATCGACCCGGCTACGCCGCTGTTTTACCTGGATACGGATTTTCTGTTTCCGGAGACCCACGAGGTACGGGACCGCGTGATCGAGCGGTACGGGCTCAAGTCCGAGCAGGTCATCCGGATGAGGCCGCTGTTGACGCCCGAGGCCCAAGCCCGTCAATACGGCGAAGCCCTGTGGGATCAGGGACCGGAGGGGGCCGACCGCTGCTGCGGCCTGCGCAAAATCGAGCCGCTGACGCGCGTGCTGAAAGATTATCGGGCCTGGATCACCGGCATTCGGCGGGACCAGGCTCCAACACGGGCCGGGGCCGGCATCATCGAGTGGGATCGGAAATTCGAGTTGGTCAAGGTGAACCCGCTGGCCCGGTGGACCAGCGACGAGGTGTGGACCTACGTCCGTCTGCACGACGTGCCCTACAATGTCCTTCACGACCGGAATTATCCCAGCATCGGCTGCACCCATTGCACCGCTCCGGTGGGCAACGGGGAGGATCCGCGCTCCGGCCGGTGGAGACATCTCGGCAAGACCGAGTGCGGGCTCCACAAGTAATCCATCATCATCCTGAGGGATCGTCAGATGACTAACAGTCAGAGGGTCGTCCTGTGAAAAAACTTGCCGTGCTCATCACCAGCGGGGCCTACAACCGGTTGCTGCAAGCTCTGGAGTTCGCGGGGGTTGCCACGCAGCATGGGGTGCAGGTCAGTGTGCTCTTCCGAGATGAAGCGGTCTCCCGCATGACCAAGGATAAAGTCCGCGACATCCCGTTTTCGGACGCCTATCGCGGACGCGAAACGCGGGTGAAGAATCTGTTGAAAGAGCAACAGCGGCACGATCTGGCGGCGCTGATGCGGGAGATGAAGGAACGAGGAGACGTGAAGATGTCGATCTGCCGGGATTCGTTGGCCTACTTCGACATCACCGTGGATCAAATCATCGCGGAGATCGACGAAGTGCAGGGTCTGGATGTCTTTTGGAAAGAGGAGGTCGGCACGGCCGACCAAGTGGTGGCGTTTTAATGCAGGCGTTCATCGCCAAAGTGGGCAAGGGGGCCAAGACCGCCAAGGATTTGACCTGGGATGAGGCCAAACAGGCGATGGGTCTCCTGATCGAGGGATCGGCCACGCCGGCCCAGGCCGGCGCCTTCTTGATGGCCATGCGAATGAAAGGGGAATCGGTGGGGGAATTGGCCGCTTTTACCGCGGTGGCGCGCCAATATGTTTTGCCGCTGTCCGGCCTCTCCGGGCTCAAGATGGTGGACGTGCCCTGTTATGCGGGCAAGCGAGACACCTTCTACGCGGTCGTCGGCGCGGCCATCATCGCGGCTGCGGCCGGAGCATCCGTGCTGATGCATGGGTGGGAAGGGACGCCGGAGCGGCCCGGACCCTGGTCTGTGCTGGGACGTTTGGGCATTTCCACCGACCTTGGACCGGCGGAGGTGAGCGAGACTTTGGCAAGCAAGGGGTTCGCCTATCTGGACATGGCGATTTACCATCCGCCGTTGGCGCGGTTTCTTGATTTGCGCCGGGAGCTGGGACTGCGGAATTTTTTTCATCCGGTGGCGCGGCTGATCAATCCGGCGCGGGCCCGTTGCCAGTTGATCGGCATGGCCCATCCGCCCTATTGCGATAAGACGGTGGAAGCCTTGAATATGTTGGGCGCGCCGCATGCGTTGGTCATGCGAGGGGTGGAGGGAGAGCCGGAACTGTCGATCGCGTCCCTGACCCGGTTCGTCGAGTTGCGCGACGGCAGACTCATTCCCACCACGCTCCATCCGAAGGATGTCGGTTTGCCGCTGGGCACGAGCCGCGACATGGCCGGCTTTGCCCCGTCGCTGCGGGACCAGGAGGCCGCGCTGCTCGTGAAAATTCTCCAGGGCGAAGTGAAGGGTGGTCCTCGGGATTGGGTGGTGCTCAACGCTGCCATGCTGCTCTACGCAAGCGGCGTGACGCCGTCGATGGTCGCGGGGGTGCCGCTGGCGAACCAGACGATCGATCGCGGAGCGGCCCGCGACAAACTGCGGCTGTTGGCGCAAATGGGTACAGCCTCGGCCGCCTCGCGATTGCGCGCGAGCTAGAGATCCAGCAAGAGATAAAGGACCAGAGCGATGAAACATCTCCGGCAATTGGAAGATCAGAGCGTCTTTATTCTCCGCGAGGCCTACAAGCATTTCGACAACCTGGCCATGCTCTGGTCGATGGGGAAGGATTCGACGGTGCTGTTGTGGCTCGCGCGCAAGGCCTTTTTCGGGCACGTGCCGTTTCCCCTGCTCCATGTGGATACGAGTTACAAGATCCCGGCCATGATCGAATACCGCGACCGGTTGGCCCGCGAATGGCGGCTCAACCTGGTTGTGGGACAGAATAAGGAAGCCTTGGCGGCCGGCATGAACCATACATTGGGGCGGCAGGTCTGCTGCACGGCCTTGAAAACCAACGGGCTGAAGCAGCTTATCGAGAAGCATGGCTACACGGGAATCATTCTTGGTGTTCGGGCTGACGAGGAGGCCACCAGGGCCAAGGAACGGTACTTTTCTCCCCGCGACAAGCACGGCGAATGGGACTTCCGTGAGCAGCCGCCCGAACTCTGGGACCAGTTCAAGACCTCCTTTCCGGCCGGGACACACATTCGCATCCATCCGCTGCTGGATTGGACCGAGATCAATATCTGGGAATACATCAAGCTGGAGAACATCCCCTTCATCGACCTCTATCTGGATAAGGGGGAGGGCATCCGCTATCGCAGCCTGGGCTGCGCCCCCTGCACGTTCCCGATCAAATCTACCGCCAAGACCGTCGATGACATCATCGACGAGTTGCGATGCACCAAGACAGCGGAGCGGGCGGGCCGTGCACAGGACGAAGGGCGGGGGATGGAGATGTTGCGCAAAGACGGATACATGTGAGCCGATTATGACTACCGCGACCGATACTCACGTTTCTCAGGCCCATTTGAATATCGTCATCGTCGGCCACGTGGACCATGGCAAATCGACCTTGGTCGGCCGCCTCTACGCCGATACCGGCTCGCTGCCGGACGGCAAGTTGGAAAAGGTGCAGGCGATCTGCCGCCAGCAGGGCAAGGAATTCGAGTATGCCTTTCTTTTCGATGCCTTTCTGGAGGAACAGGAACAGGGAATCACGATCGACACGGCCCGCACGTTCTTCTCGTGGAAGAACCGGCAGTACATCATCATCGACGCCCCGGGCCACAAGGAGTTTCTCAAGAACATGGTGTCGGGCGCCGCACGGGCGGAAGCGGCTCTGCTGCTGATCGATGCCCATGAGGGCGTCAAGGAGCAGTCCAAGAAGCACGGCTATCTCCTGTCCCTGCTCGGCGTGAAACAGGTGGCGGTGGTCGTGAACAAGATGGACCTGGCTGACTACAGCCAGGATACCTTCGCCCGCATCGAACAGGAGTACAGCGAGTTTCTGGCGCAACTAAGAGTGAAGCCGCAGCGGTTCATCCCCGTCAGCGCCAAGCTGGGCGACAATATCGCGCAGCCGAGCGCGCACATGCCCTGGTACAGCGGCCCGACCGTGCTTCAAACGCTGGAGTCGTTCACCAAAGAGACCGCCCGCGAGCAGCAGCCGCTCCGGTTTCCGGTGCAGGACGTCTACAAGTTCGACGCCCGGCGCATCCTGGCCGGCCGCATTGCCAGCGGCGTGCTCAAGGTCGGCGACCGGCTCTTGTTCTCTCCCTCCAACAAGTCCGCGGTGGTGCGGACGGTGGAGGCCTTCAATGTCGATCCCGTTCCGACAGAAGCGCGCGCCGGCCAATCCACCGGCATCACACTGGATGAGCAGATCTTCGTCGAGCGGGGCGAGATGGCGTCCCATCAGGAAACCGTGCCTCAGGTCTCGACGCTGATCCGATGTAATCTGTTCTGGATGGGACGGAGGCCGCTGGAGATCGGGCGGAAGTATCTCCTGCGTCTGGCCACGCGGGAGGTGGACTGCGAGGTCGCGACCATCCACCGTATCATCGACACGCAGGATCTGGATGCCAAACAGATCCACACCTCGGTCGGCCGGAACGAAGTCGCCGAGCTGACCATCCGGACCAAATCACCGATCGCGTTCGATCGTTACTCGGATTCCGATGTCACCGGACGGTTCGTGCTCGTGGACCAGTATGACGTGTCCGGCGGCGGCATCATCACCGAGGGGCTCCAGGACGACCAGACCCAGCTCCGCGAGGAGGCTCGGCGGCGTGATATCGCCTGGGTCAAGGGGGACGTGAGCCCGGACGAGCGGGCCTCGCTGTTCGGGCACCGGGCGGCGATGGTCCTGATCACCGGAGGGGCGCATGCCGGCAAATCCTTCCTGGCCCGCCGGTTGGAAGTCCGCCTGATCGCCGAGGGACGGCACGCCTATTTGCTGGACGGGCAGAATCTCCGGCACGGGCTCGACAGCGACGTGCGGGACGAAGATGTGAAGGAAAAGGAATTGGTCCGGCGGTTCGGCGAAGTGGCCCGGCTGTTCACGGATGCCGGCCTGATCGTGATTTCGACGACCAACACCTTCAGCCGGGCCGACCATCAGGATGTCCGGACCTTGGTCCAGCCGACGCCGGTGATCACCGTGCACCTGTCCAATCAACCGGAGGAGCCGCCGCCGGGCACCGATGTGTCGTTTGCCGGTCCTAAGGATTTTGAGGCTATCGCCAAGCAGATCATCGCCGAGCTGAAGGACCGAGGAATTCTCTCCCATCAGGGGGGAGGAACGCCCTCTCCGCAGTATTCCATTTGATGTTCGGCGGCGGTCGACGTGAATAGGCGCCGTCCCGCCGGCGGGGCTCGGGTGGTTTGACTCTCTCGAAAAGCCTGTGCTAGGGTGCCCGTTTACAAACGGTGCTCTGCGATGAGTGATACCACGGCCATGGCGCCGGACAAGAATCTCAAGGACATTCTGACGAAGCTCCAATACCAGGACGACGCCAAGGTCGTGGAGCAGATTACGGCCCAGATGCGGCAGGTCCAAGACCGCATGGCCGGCATCAAATACAAGCTGGTGGTCATGAGCGGCAAGGGCGGCGTCGGCAAAAGCATGACGACCGTGAACCTGGCGCTGGCCCTGGCGCGGATGGGCTATAAGGTCGGGCTGTTGGATGTCGATCTCAACGGGCCCTGCGTGCCCCGCATGATGGGCCTGCATGGCCAGCGGTTGACCATCACGCCGGAAGGGGCCCTGCCGCCGATCGGACCGCTCAACATCAAGGTCGCATCGATGGATTTCTTCCTCGACGCGACCTCGCCTGTGCGTTGGAAGGGGCCGATGGACCTCAGCCCTGTCTGGCTGGGTTTGATGGAAATGAACGTCATTCGCGAATTTCTCGGCGATGTCATCTGGGGGGAGCTTGATTACCTGCTCACGGACCTTCCCCCCGGAGCCGCGGCGGACAAGCCGCCGGTCATCGCCGGCTTTATTCCCGACCTGGCCGGCGCCGTCGTGGTGACCACCCCGTCGGAAGTAGCCTCCGATGTCGTCCAGAAGTCGATCACCTATGCGCGGGACATGGGCATCAATGTGCTCGGAGTGGTCGAGAACATGAGCCAATACCGCTGTCCTTCCTGCGGGGCGGAACACGATCTGTTCGAAGGCAACACCGAGGCCATGTGCGGAGCCTTGGATGTCCCGTTGCTCGGACGGATCCCCTTCGACCGGACCCTGGCGAAGACTTTCGACAAGGGTGTGCCGTTGCTCGACGAGACCTATCCGACCCTGCAACGTTATCGGCAGATCGCCGAACGGGTTGTGACGTTGGCCGAATACCGAAAGGTCTTGGCTGAGAAGCTCTAAGGACGCTGTAACCTGGACGTGCGACATCACGAGGTGCTGGCATGAAGTTCGTCTGCCTCAACTGTGAAACCTACATGACCTTCCAAAAGGTCGAGCAACCGGCGGAGGGCTCGCTGGGGGTGTTTTTCGGCTGCCCAGCCTGCGGGGCCAAGTTTTCCATGGTCACCAATCCGGGCGAGACGCAGATGGTCAGTTCACTCGGCGTCAAGCTCGGCGGAAGGCCGGCTCCGGCCGAGCCGTTTGAAATGACCCGGGGGACGCTCAAGGAAGAAGCCAAGGCCGGCATGGGGCAAATGGCGGCCTATCTGAACGAAAAGATCCAGGCGGGACAACCGGCGCATCAGGAGGCCCATCCCAAGCCAGCCGCCTCCGCCTCGCCGAAGGAGGGGGAGAAGTCGGGAGGCTCCTGTCCTTTCGCCGCGGTCGTCGCCCAGATGGGAATGGGCAGCGGGAGCAAGCCGGCGGAGACCGCCCCCTCGGGATTGACTTGGACTCCGGATGCTACCGAGCGGTTGGAACGTTTGCCGTCCTTCGTCAAACCTATGGTGCAGGCCAGCGTCGAGGCCTATGCCAGACGGCATGGGTACGCGAGCATTACCCTACAGGTCATGGATGATGCGAAGAGCGAACCCAACGGCCTCACCTGGACCGCGGAGGCGGAACAACGGCTTGAAAATATCCCCGACTTCATCCGGCCAATGGCGCGGCGTGAAATCGAACGGCTCGCCAAAGAACGTGGCGCGGCGACCGTCACCGCTCAGGTCATGGATGAGGCAAAGGACAAGTTTCTGAAGTTCATGTAAGCAATGGGTTGCAGCGGGCTGCGGTACAGAGCCCATTCGGCAGGCCGAATGGGCTCTTTGTTTGTCGGGCGCTCGTCGGTCGGGTAGTTGGAAGGAATGTCTGAGATCAAAGGTTGGTGGGTTTCGTTTCGGCATCTGTGGCTCGCGATTGTTCTCGTCGCTTCACCCTGGATCTCTCCCTCCGTTCTTCAGGCCCAACATTATCAGGACCAGCACGGGGAATCCGATGCCGGTTATGGAGTCCCCGGGCATGCAGAGCCCGCGTCGAAAGTCCCGCAGTGGGAAGGGTCGGCGGAAGGCAAGGCCTATTCTGAATTCAGCCATCAGATCAGCGCCCTCTGTGTCCTGCTGCTCGGCTTGGGCGAACTCCGGTCCAGCTTTGGTGTTCGTGGCAAAGATTGGGACACGTATCTGCTGCCGGGAGCGCTGATGGCGGCCGGGGTCTGGCTGCTGATCTGGAGCGACCATGATGCCTGGCCGGTCGGGCACATGAGTTTTCTCGACACTTTCGTCAGGGCAACGGGCGAGATCGCGCAACACAAGCAATACGGCCTGCTCGCCTTGGGCGTCGGCGCGATTGAATTGGCCAGGCGGCGAGAGGCTCTTCAGGCTCCGGGTTGGCTGTTCCCGCTGCCGCTCTTCGCGATTGTGGGCGGGCTCATGCTGTTCTCCCACAACCATGGCGCCCATCCCGCGGCGCAACATATTGCGATGCACCATGCCTTGATGGGAACCACCGCGGTCGCGGCTGGGATTGCCAAGACCCTCGCTGGTTGGAAGACCGTCCGGCAACTTAGTCCAAGAGCCGGCGTCGGCCTGGAGGGCGTTGGCACTCGCAACATCTCCTGGTGGGACCTCACCTGGTCATTGCTTGTGCTGGTGATCGCGGTGCAGTTGCTGCTGTATCGGGAATAGTGCGGATCGAGCCGCACCGCGGTCGCGTTGACACCCCCGTTCAGTCTGTGCTAGCTGTACCAAGTTCCACCGGTTGATGGCAGGAGGGTCCTATGGGCGGCCATAGTCATTGGGCCACCACCAAGCGGCACAAAGCGGCGGTTGATGCCAAACGGGGCAAGCTCTTCACCAAGGTCATCCGCGAGATCACGATCGCGGCCAGGGGGGGAGGGGACCCGGACGGCAATCCGCGCTTGCGGTTGGCCATCATCAAGGCCCGCGAAGCCAACATGCCCAATGACACGATCAAGAAGGCCATCCAGCGCGGGACCGGCGAATTGCCCGGAGTCACGATCGAAGAGTTCTCGCTGGAAGGCTACGGTCCGGGCGGGACGGCGCTCCTGATCGAAATCCAATCCGATAATCGAAACCGCACCGTCGCGGAAATCCGGAGTCTCCTCACCAAGAACGGCGGCAACCTGGCTGAGGCCGGCGCCGTCGCCTGGCAATTTCACAAGAAGGGCCTGATCATCGTCGATAAGGACAAGGTCGAGGAAGACAGGCTCCTGTCTCTGAGCCTTGACGCCGGGGCCGAGGACGTCAAGGTCACGGACAAGACCTTTGAAGTGATCACCGCGCCGCATGATTTCGAGCCGGTGAGAAAAGCCATCGCGGATGCCCAGATCGAACCCTCGCTGGCCGAAGTCACGTTCCTGCCCCAGAACTCCGTCCAGCTTGAAGAAAAGGCGGCCGAGCAGATGCTCAAGCTTCTGGAGGTGCTGGACGATCACGACGATGTCCAGAAGGTTCACGCCAACTTCGACATCTCGGAAGAAATCATGGAGAAGGCTGCGGCAGCCGGTTAGTATCAAGCTGGTTGCCTGTAGAGTCATCGGGCCCCTGCCCGAGCCGGCATGATCGCCTCACTGACGGGCCGACTGGTCCGCAAATCCCCGAGCCAGGCCGTCATCGATGTGCAGGGCGTCGGTTACGAACTCTTTATTCCCCTCAGCACCTACTGTGGACTCCCGGACGTGGCTCAGGTCACCAGCCTGCATGTGCAGACCTGCCTCCGGGAGGATGCGATTCAACTGTTCGGATTTCTGACTGAGCCGGAGAAGACTGCGTTCGGGCTGCTGACCACGGTCAGCGGGATCGGACCCAAGTTGGCGCTGAGTGTGCTTTCGACCTTTACGATTCCGAACCTGGCCGAGGCGGTGCAGGCCGGCGATATCGATCGGTTGGCAACCGTGCCCGGTATCGGGAAGAAATCCGCCAGCCGGCTTGTGCTCGAATTGAAGGACAGGGTCGAGCGACTGTCGGTGATCGGCGGGCTGTCGTCACCCGCCGCCGGCTGTCCTGCCACATCCGTCTATGAGGACGCGACCTCCGCCCTGGTGAATCTGGGGTACAAGCCGGCCGATGTCAAACAGGTCTTGAGCAAGCTCCATCTTGAACAGGCCGATCTCACCGACGTCATACGGGCGACGCTCAAGCACTTAGCCAAGGGGTGAATGATGAGACAGGTCACCGTCATAGGCGTTATAGGATTGACTGGAGCCGTCCTGGCCGCCGGCCTCCTCGTAACTCCCGCGGGAGCCGAAGAGAAGGAAGAGCCGAAGATCAGGCAGTTGCGCTGCGGGAGCTGCCCGGAGGGGTTTGCCACGACCGCGGTGACCAGTGATCCGAAAACCTGCCCGGAGGGCGATGCCACGTTGGTGCAGTGCGTGCCGCTCGGAGGCAATCTCCTGTCCGTCTGCGGAGAATGCCCGGAAGGCTATGTCAAGGTCGGGGGAACGATGGTACCGACCCAGTGCGCCAGGGACGGAGGCGCCATGAGCCGATGTCAGCTCCAAAAAATGGATTCCAGCACGCCGAATCCCTCCCAGGGCGGCCGCTTTTGCCCGCCTGACTGCGCCGGTCAGTTCCCGACGCCGGGACAGGGCGCGATGCCGCCTCCCGGCCAGACGTTGCCGCCGCCTCCTTCGACTGGTCAGGGGAGCCAGTAATGTCCATGGATCGGCGCATCGTGTCGCCCGGCCAGACGGATGAAGAGCAGGGGTTGGAGTTGACCCTCAGGCCTCAGAGCCTGCAGGACTATATCGGCCAGGTGTCGATGAAGCAGTCGCTGCAAGTCTGCATCGACGCAGCCAAGCAACGGGGGGAGGCGCTGGACCATGCGATCTTTTACGGCCCTCCCGGGCTCGGCAAGACGACGATCGCACATATCATCGCGCGGGAAATGGGGGCGGCGATCCGCTCGACCTCGGGGTTGGTCTTGGCCCATGCCGGGGACCTGGCGGCGATCCTGACCAACCTGCAAGCCGGTGATGTGCTGTTTATCGACGAGATCCATCGCCTGCCCGCCTCGGTAGAGGAGGCCCTGTATCCGGCGATGGAGGACTATCAGTTGGACCTGGTCGTCGGGCAGGGTCCGCAGGCCAAGACCATCAAGCTCGAGCTGCCGCCCTTCACCCTGGTAGGCGCGACGACCAGAGCCGGTGCCCTGACCAGCCCCCTCCGGGAACGGTTCGGACTGGTCTATCGGCTGGGGTTCTATTCGCCGGAAGAGTTGGAAGCGATCGTCCGCAGGACCGCCCGCCTGCTTCGCGTGGACATCGACGAGGAGGGCGCCAGGGAAATCGCCGGGCGGGCCCGGGGGACGCCCCGAGTCGTCAACCGGCTGATGAAACGGGTGCGGGATTTTGCCCAGATCAAGGCCCAAGGGCACATTAGCCGCCAAGTGGCGCAGGATGCCTTGGACTGGATCGGGGTGGATCGGGCTGGGTTCGATGAAATGGATCGGAATATCCTTTCGACCATCCTGGAGAAGTTCGGAGGAGGGCCGGTCGGGGTCGAATCCCTCGCTGCCGCGATCAACGAGGACCGGGCCACGCTCGAAGAAGTGTACGAGCCCTATCTGATTCAAGCCGGTTATCTCGAGCGGACCGCGCGCGGCCGTTGCGCCACAAGGCTGGCCTATGAGCATTTCGGCAAGAAAAAAGATCTGTTCGCATAGGCGAGCATCAGGGTGATGGCATGAGAATGATCGCGGGGTTCACCACCGGGCCCCTCGCATCACTCCCGGCTGAGTACCCGATTTGTTCGACTGGCCTATCCTTGCAAGACTTCAGGGGTTTTTAGTAACATCTTCACTTTGGACGTGAAGAGAAGTTCCTTCTCTCCGGCCATGCATTCCAGGGCTGCGCTATAGCGCCAATTCTGGTCGAGCCGCATCCAGTAGGAATTCTCGTATGAGACGGACCCTCCGGTGATGAACAGAGACCTGCAAGAGCTGCGGCGGCGGATCGACCAACTGGACGATGAAATCCTTCGGTTGCTGAATGAGCGATCGACCTATGTCATTGAAATCGGCCAACTCAAGCGGCAGAACGACGCCGGGGCGAATCTGCATACCCCCGCGCGCGAGGCGGAGATCATCCAGCGGCTCACCAGCCGGAATCCCGGCCCCTTTCCGAGCGATGCGATCCGGTCGGTCTACCGGGAGATCATGTCCGCCTCTCTCTCGTTGGAGGGACCGCAAAAGGTTGCCTATCTGGGGCCGCGCGCCACGTTCACGCACCTGGCCTCCCGCCAGAAATTCGGCGAGTCGGCGCAATATGTCCCGGTGACAAGCATCAAAGATGTCTTCACGGAGGTCGAGCGGGGCCGGGCGAATTTCGGGGTCGTGCCGATCGAGAATTCGACGGAAGGGGTGGTGAGCCACACGCTCGATATGTTCATCGATTCACCCCTGCTCATTTATGGGGAGGTCCTGCTTGAGGTGTCGCATCACCTCCTGTCCAAGTCGGGGGCGAAGGAGGAGATCACAAAGATCTATTCACACCCCCATGCGTTGGCCCAATGCCGGAACTGGCTGGAAACCCACGTGCCGAACGTACCCCTGTCCGAAGTCGCGAGCACTGCACGCGCCGCCGAAATGGCGTCCGAAGACGCCTCCGCCGGAGCCATCGCCTCGGAGCTGGCGGCGCACCTGTACGGCCTGAAGGTGGTGCAGTCGAGGATTGAAGACAACATCAATAACTTCACCCGGTTTCTGGTTTTGGCCAAGACCGCTCCCCAGCGGACCGGAAAGGACAAGACCTCCGTGATGATTTCGGTCAAGGACCGCGCGGGCGCCCTCTATGACCTGTTGCGGCCCTTTGCCTCATCCGGCATTAACATGACCAAAATCGAATCCCGTCCCTCGCGACGGAAGGCCTGGGAATACATTTTCTTCGTCGACGTGGAAGGGCATGTCGAAGAAGAGCGCATGAAGAAAGCGCTCGACGAGGTCAAGTCCCGCTGTCTCTTCATGAAAATTCTCGGATCGTACCCGGCGCACGCGTAACCATGGCACTGATTGTTCATCCAGACATTGATTCGCTCGTTCCCTACGTCCCGGGCAAGCCGATCGAGGAGCTGCAGCGGGAATTGGGCCTGTCGCGGATCGTCAAGCTCGCCTCGAACGAGAACCCGCTGGGTCCTTCCCCCAAGGCGGTGGCGGCGATCGGGCCGGTGACCGGTTCCCTGCATCGCTATCCGGACGGCGGGGCATTCCGGCTGCGCACCGCGCTGGCGGAACGATGGAAGGTGACTCCCGACCAAGTGCTCTTGGGTAACGGCTCGGACGAGATTCTGGGCCTGTTGGCGCGGACGTTCCTTTCTCCCGCCGACGAAGCGGTCATGGCCAGCGAGACGTTCGTGATCTATAAAATGGAAGTGACCGCCGCGCACGGGAAGTCGGTGACTGTGCCGATGAAGAACGGACGCCATGACCTCTCCGCCATGGCCGATGCCATCACCCCTCGCACCAGGCTGCTGTTTATCTGCAATCCCAATAACCCCACGGGCACCATGGTGACGGAGACCGAAGTCCGGGCCCTGATGCAGCGGGTGCCGGAGCAGGTCGTCGTGGTATTCGACGAGGCCTATTATGAATATGCCGATGCGGCCGACTATGCCGATTCGCTGGCCTATGTGAAACAGGGGCGCCACGCGATCGTGCTCCGGACTTTCTCGAAAATCTACGGCTTGGCCGGCCTGCGCATCGGCTATGGGCTGACCACCCCGGAGATCGCGAGTTACCTCAACCGGCTGCGTCCCCCCTTCAATGCGAATAGCGTCGCGCAGGAGGCGGCGATCGCGGCCTTAGGCGACGAGACCCATGTGACGCGAAGCCGGAGCCTCAATCGGGAGCAGATGGCCGTGGTGCGGCAGGGACTCGAAGCCCTGGGCTTGACTCCGCTCCCGAGCCAGGCGAATTTTTTGTATTTCGATGCGGGACGCGACGGGCGGGAACTGTTCCAGGCCCTGCTCCGCGAAGGGGTCATCGTCCGGCACATCGAAGGGTCGATGGTGCGGGTGACGATCGGCCTTCCCGAGGAGAATCAGATGTTTCTTGCCGCGCTCCGGAACGTGCTGGAGCGTGAACCAATACAGTCTTGAGCGTCGAGGCCACAACATGATCATTGTCTTGAAACCGGACGCGACGGAAAAGCAGATCGATCATCTGCTCGATAGGCTGCGGGAACTCGGATTAAAGTCGCATATTTCCACGGGACAGGAACGCACGATCATCGGCGTGATCGGGGATGATCGCATCCTGCACAATCAGCCGTTGACGGCCTTCCCGGGCGTGGAGAGCGTCACGCCCATTCTGGCTCCGTGGAAACTGGTCAGCCGGGAGTTCAAGAAAGAGGGGACGATCATCGATGTCGGCGGGGTGAAAATCGGGGACAAGAAGCTGGCGATGATGGCCGGTCCCTGCGCCGTGGAGCGGTTGGAATTGACCGTCGGCATCGCCCATGAGGTGAAGGCCGGCGGGGCAAGCATCCTGCGTGGCGGCGCCTACAAGCCGCGGACCTCGCCCTATTCTTTCCAGGGAGTGGGCCGGGAAGGGCTCGACTATCTGCTGGAGGCCAGGAAGCAGACGGGGCTGCCGGTCGTGAGCGAGATCCTGGACACGCGCGACATCGATTTGTTTCTTGAAAAGGCGGACATCATTCAAGTCGGCGCGCGCAACATGCAGAACTTCGAATTGCTCAAGGAGGTCGGCTCCTACGACAAGCCGGTGCTGCTCAAGCGCGGACTCTCGGCGACGCTCAAGGAGTTCCTGCTGTCGGCGGAATACATCATGTCGCGCGGCAACCGGAACGTGATGTTGTGCGAGCGGGGCATCCGGACGTTCGAAACCCAATATCGCAACACGCTCGACCTCTCGGCGGTCCCCACGCTCAAGGAATTGTCGCACCTGCCGGTCATCGTGGACCCGAGCCACGCGACGGGCAAGTGGAACCTGGTCGCCCCCATGTCGCGGGCCGCCGTCGCCGCGGGGGCGGACGGATTGCTGATCGAAGTCCATTCGAATCCGGAATGCGCGCTCTGCGACGGCGAAGAGTCGATCAAGCCGGCCAAATTCAAGGAGCTGATGGTCGAGATCAAGAAGATCGCGCAGGCGGTCGGCCGCGAACTATAAAGGGTCTCGCAGCCATCGGCCAGCGGCGCATCGGCCTATCGGAAACAGGATGGCGATTCACTTCAAGCAGATGACGATCATCGGGGTGGGCCTGATCGGCGGCTCTCTGGGAATGATCGTGCGACGGGAGAGACTGGCCGAGACCGTCGTCGGGGTCGGGCGGAGGATCGACAATCTCAAGACCGCGGTGGAGGTCGGCGCGATTGACCGGTATGTTTCCGATCCCCGCGACGGTGTGCGGGACGCAGATCTGGTCATCCTTGCGACGCCGGTCGATACCTACGAGCAGCACCTGACACAGTGGGGAAACCTGTTGCAGCCGCAGGCGATTGTGAGCGACGTGGGCAGCGTCAAGGGCAACCTCGTGATTCAAGCCGAGAACCGGCTCCCCGCGCTGATTCGGTTCGTCGGCGCGCACCCGATCGCCGGCAAGGAAAAGACCGGCGTGGCGGCCGGGTCCGTGACGCTCTTTCAGGGGGCCCGTTGCATCGTCACCCCGACGCCGCGCACCGATCCGGAGGCTCTGCGGATGATCACGGAACTGTGGGAACGAACCGGTTCGACCGTGCTCTCGATGGATCCCTTCCTCCACGACAGGATTCTGGGCGCGGTCAGCCATCTGCCGCATGTGGCCGCCTTTTCCCTGGTCAACGCGCTCGCGGAGGTGCGGGACCGCCTGGCGCCGGATTTGGATCTCCGCCTGCACTCAGGCGGTGGACTGCGCGACACGACACGCATCGCGGCCAGCTCGCCCGAGATGTGGCGCGATATCTGCCTGTGGAACCGGGACAACCTGGTTCAACTGATCGAGGTCTATGAACGGCATCTCCGGCACTTGAAAGAGCTGATCAGATCCGGCGACGGCCCCGGCCTCGAAAAGGAACTGGAACAGGCCAAGATGGTCCGGGAGCAGCTCAACGGACAGCCCGCGTGAAGGATGAAGCCGCGATGTCGTCGCTGACCATCAAGCCGGCTCGATCGCTCCGCGGCACCATCGAGGTGCCGGGAGACAAGTCCGTCACCCATCGAGCCATCATGCTGGCTTCCCTGGCGCAGGGACGCAGCTCCATCACCGGCTACTGCCGCGGCGAGGACTGTCTGAACACGATGCGGGCCTGTCGGGCCATGGGGATCGAGATCCAGGAGTCTCCCGGGCGGCTCGACGTGCAGGGCAAGGGACAATGGGGGCTCAGCGAGTCGAACGGCCCGATCGACTGTGGCAATTCAGGAACGGGCATCAGGCTCCTCACTGGCCTCCTGGCCGGTCAGGATTTTTTCACGGTGTTGACCGGCGACGCCTCCATCCGGCGCCGGCCCATGGGCCGCGTCGTCCGGCCCCTGCGCGAGATGGGCGCCTCCATCGCCGGCCGGAGGGGCGGGGAGCTGGCGCCGCTCGCCATCACCGGCCGCAAGCTCACGGGCATCACCTACGCTTCGCCCGTCGCCAGCGCCCAGGTAAAGTCGGCCTTGTTGTTGGCCGGTCTCTTTGCGGAGGGGACCACGAGCGTGACCGAGCCGCGGGTCTCGCGCGACCATACGGAGCGGATCTTCCGCTATTACGGCATTGCCTGTTCGCAGCGCGGCACGACCGTGTCGGTGGAGGGGCGTCCCGCCGCAGGCTGGCAGGCCAAGGATCTGTGGGTGCCGGGAGATTTTTCCGCCGCCGCGTTCTTTCTGGTCGCGGGGACGATCGTGCCTGGTTCCGAAATCACGATCCGCCAGGTCGGCGTCAATCCGACGAGGATCGGGCTGCTGACGATTCTGGCCCGCATGGGCGCGGATATCCAGGTCTTGAATGTCCGGGAGGAAGCCGGTGAGCCGGTTGCGGACCTTATGGTCAGGTCTGCATCGCTCCGGGGCGTCACGGTCACGGCGGACGAGATCCCGCACATGATCGATGAGTTCCCCATTCTCTGCGTGGCAGCGGCAGTCGCCGAGGGTGACACGATCGTCTCCGGGGCGGAAGAATTGCGGGTGAAGGAAAGCGATCGCATCGCCACAATGGCCGTCGAACTGCGAAAGATGGATGTCTCGATGACCGAGCGGCCGGACGGCATGGTCATTCATGGAAGCGGAGGCAAGGCCCGGATGATTGCGGCCTCCTGCGACAGCCATGGCGATCATCGTATTGCCATGTCCATGGCTGTGGCTGGATTGGTTGCTGACGGAGTCACGACGATCGCAGATTCTGGATGCATCGAGACGTCCTTCCCGGGTTTCGAATCTAAGTTATTGGATTTGTTGACACCTTTGAGCTGATGTCTATAATACACGCGCAACGGGCCGCCGATCCCCACGGTCGTGCCCAGCGGTCTTCATTGGTGATCGCCATCGATGGGCCAGCCGGAGCGGGGAAAAGCACGGTCGCGAAGCTGCTGGCCTCCCGTCTCGGCTATCTCTATCTCGATACCGGCGCCCTGTACCGGGCGTTGGCCTGGAAAACGAAACGAGCCAGCGTGGCCTCCGATGACGAGGCGGCCGTAGAGCGATTGTTGGCGACGACGTTGTTGGAAGTCCGCCATCAGGATGGCGAGAGGATGCGGGTGTCTGTAGATGGGCAAGACATCACCGACGATTTGCGGGCTCCCGACACGAGCGCGCTGGCCTCCGTGATCTCATCGCTCCCGGCGGTCCGCGAGTGGCTGCTGCCGGTGCAGCGAAAGATCGCGGAACGGGGGGCTGTGGTGGCCGAAGGTCGTGATGTGGGTACCCGCGTGTTTCCGGCTGCGGACGTGAAGTTTTTTCTGGAAGCGACCCCCGAGGTCCGCGCGCAACGGCGCTTTCGTGAACTTGCGGCATCGGGAGGACCTGTGTCGTTGGAAGACACGGCTCGAGACTTGGTTGCCCGTGATACCAGGGATCGGACCAGGGCGCTCGCGCCGCTGGTGCCCGCGCCGGACGCGTTGACCATCGATACGTCGAATCTCGATATCGAGCAGGTCCTCCAGCGGATGCTGGCGGCCGTCTCCGCCAAACTGTGAGTTCGCTGCTGTACGGCATCCTCTGGATGCTGGTCCGAGGCCTTGCGCATCTGTTCTTTCGGTTCCGCGTCGAGGGTCAGGAGCATGTTCCGAAGCAGGGCGGGGTGCTGCTGGCCGCGAACCACGCGAGCTACCTGGATATTCCCATTCTGGGCTGCGCTGTCCGGCGCCGGCTCTGGTACCTGGGACGACGAGACTTGTTTTTCCCAAGGCTCAGGCCCCTGCTGCAAGCCTTGGGCTGGATTCCGATCCGCGCAGACCGGCTGGATCGAAAAGGATTCGAGCTGGCGATCGAGCTTATTCGCCAGGGAAAGGCGGTGGTCATCTACCCGGAGGGGGGGCGCAGCCTCACCGGGAAATTGAGAGCGGGGAAGCCCGGGATCGGCATCGTGGTCGCGCAAACCGGATGCCCCGTGATTCCCGTCCACATCGGAGGGACCTATGACGTGTTGCCGCCGGGCGCATCCTGGCCCCGCCTGCGGCCTCTCTCCGTCCGGTTTGGGCAGGCGCTCTCCTTTGACGGGAAACTGGGAGCGTTGTCAGAGAAGGCGTTCTATCGCGAAGTGAGCCGGCGTGTGATGCTGAAGATTGCGGAGCTGGGCGGCGTCGAGCCGCCGAGGGAGACGAAGCCGAGAGGGACTTCCTCCGCTGACGCCACGCACGAACCACCGGCCCCAGGGCCGCTCAGCGCTGAGAGCGGCCGTGGGTCATAACCATATCAGCACCCGACAGAGTTCGGAGGATTGGGTCGTATCGTCATGACTATTGCCACGCAGCCGACAGGCCAACGGTTGGATCGGGGGGCCATGGAGTCCCTCTATGAAGAGACGTTTCGGAATTTCGAAGAGGGCACGATCGTCGAGGGACGCATCGTCGCCATCGGCAAAGACAAGATCGTCGTCGATATCGGATACAAGTCGGAAGGGCTGATCCCGCTTGAGCAGTTCTCGCAGGAGGAATTGAGCCACCTCAAGGTCGGCGACCGGGTTCAGGTCTATATCGAGGACACGGAGGATTCGGAGGGCAATCTCGTCTTGTCGAAGGAAAAGGCCGACAAGATGAAGATTTGGGAGGATCTGGAAAAGATCTTCAAGGAAGAGAAGAATGTGGAGGGGAAGATCCTCTCCAAGATCAAGGGCGGCATGATGGTGGACATCGGCGTGAAGGCCTTCTTGCCGGGATCGCAGATCGACCTCCATCCGGTGCGCGACCTCGACGGGTTGATCGGCAAGGTCTTCCCGATGAAGATCATCAAGATCAACCACCGGCGCGGCAACGTGGTGGTCTCCCGGCGGGTGCTGCTCGAAGAGACGCGCGACCGGAACCGCCAGACGACCTTGGCCAATCTGAAGGAAGGCCAGTTGATTCAGGGCACGGTGAAAAACATCACCGACTACGGCGCCTTCATCGACCTGGGCGGCATCGACGGGTTGCTGCACATCACCGACATGTCGTGGGGCCGCGTCGGGCATCCGTCCGAAATGTTCCAGATCAGCGATCGTGTGGAAGTGACCGTGCTTAAATACGACCGGGAGACCGGACGGATCTCGCTGGGCCTCAAGCAGAAGACCGCCGACCCCTGGACCAACGTGGCGACCAAGTATCCCATTGGGACGAGGGTCAAGGGCAAGGTGGTCAGCCTCACCGACTACGGCGCCTTCATCGAGTTGGAGCCGGGCGTGGAAGGGCTGGTCCATGTGTCGGAAATGTCCTGGACGCATGAAGTCCGCCACCCATCCAAAGTTGTCTCCATCGGCGATCAGGTGGAGGCGGCCGTCTTGAACGTGGACCCGGGGAACCGGAAGATTTCCCTAGGCATGAAGCAAACCGCGCCGAATCCCTGGGACGTGGTCGAGACCAAGTACCCGGCCGGAACGAGGATCGAAGGCAAGATCAAGAGCCTGACCGATTTCGGTGCCTTTGTCGGATTGGACGAAGGCATCGACGGGCTCATCCACATTTCCGACATGTCCTGGGTCAAACACATCAAGCACCCGTCTGAGCTGTTCAAAAAAGGGCAGAAGGTCGAGGCCGTGGTGCTCCGGATCGACAAGGAAAAGGAGCGGCTCTCCTTGGGATACAAGCAGTTGACCCGCGATCCCTGGGAGGATGAAATCCCCGCTCGGTTCCATGTGGGCGATACGGTTTCTGGCCGGGTCAGCAAGGTGGCGGACTTCGGCGTGTTCGTCGAGTTGGAGGGCGGCGTCGAAGGGTTGATCCACGTGAGCGAAACCAGGATGGAGCCGTCCGGCCGGCTCGAAGAGACCTTCAAGTTGCAAGACGAGGTCACCGCCAAGGTGATCAAGGTCGATCGGGAGGAACGGAAGATCGCGCTGAGCCAGCGGGATCACCATGCAGACATGGAATCGCGGCAGGTGGACGAATTTCACGCCTCGCAAGGATCGGTGGACCAGAGCCTGGGCCGCGCGGCCAAGCAGCGGAAGCGGACCAAGAGCGACGACGAATAGGGCGCCCTTCCGGCCGCTTGACGGCCGGACTAGGAAAAGGGGAGTGCTGCGAGCATGACCGACACACCGGTGGCGGAACCGAAGCCCCACAAGAAGGGGTGGCGGCTGACGCTCTGGATTCTCGGAGTGGGCACCCTGTTGACGCTGCTCGGCAGTTGGGTCCTCCCTTGGCTGGAAATGCTTGGGGAGGACCGGGTGGCGCTCGTTCGGATCGAAGGCGTCATCGTGGATTCCAAGGAGACGGTGGGGGAACTGAAGCGGTTCGGCGACAGCCCGGCCGTCAAGGCGATCGTGCTGCGGATCGACAGCCCAGGAGGCGGCGTGGTGCCGGCCCAGGAAATTTACGAGGCCGTCCGGCGCCTGCGCACGAGGACGAACAAGGCCGTGGTGGCCTCGATGGGGACGGTCGCGGCCTCGGGGGGTTATTATATCGCGGTGGCCAGCGACCGGATCATGGCCAATCCCGGCACCTTGACCGGCAGCATCGGCGTGATCATGGAGACCGCCAACCTGGAAGGGTTGCTCAAGAAAATCGGCGTGGAAGGGGTCGTGATCAAATCCGGGCGGTTCAAGGACGTCGGCTCGCCGCTTCGAAAGATGACGGATGAGGAACGCACCGTCCTTCAAACCGTGATGGACGACGTCCATCAGCAATTCATCGAGGCGGTGTCGGAGGGCCGTTCGCTCGATCTGGCCGACGTGCATGAACTCGCCGACGGGCGGGTGTTCACCGGCCGGCAGGCCAAGGACATGAAACTGGTCGATGAACTCGGCGACTTGGACGACGCCATTCAACTGGCGGCGGATTTGGCCGGCATCGAAGGCGAACCCCAGGTGGTGGAGCCGCGGAAGCGGTTTTCGATCCGTGAACTGATCGAGTCGAAATTGTCGGGGGCGTTGCCGCAGTTTGATTGGCACCCGGGGGTCAGTCTCAAGTACTTGATGGCCTATTGACGGCCGCGCGGGTTTTCCGCCGCAGAGGGAGGAAGTTGAATGACGAAAGCGCAGATCATCGAACGATTGTCCGAACAGGTGCCGACGTTGACGAAACGCCAGGCCGAGATCGTCGTCAACACGGTCTTCGACAGCATCCGCGATTCCCTGCGGGCGGGCGATAAGACCGAGATCCGCGGATTCGGCAGTTTCCGGCTCCGTTCGCGTCGCATGAAGGAAGGGCGGAATCCGAAAACCGGCGCGACGGTCGCCGTGCCGGCCAAGAAAGTCCCGTTCTTCAAAGCGGGCAAGGAACTGAAAGAGCTTTTGAACCAATAAACGTCACACCAGTACGAGGCATCATCATGGCCGAGTCAACCCAACCGATCGCGTCCGACGATATCATCTGGACCCCGGAAGCCCTTCAGCGGATGGAGCGCGCGCCGGCCTTCTTGCGGGGCATGGTCAAGCGGTTGGCGGAAAAGAAAGCCCGTGAATTGGGGTACGGCACCATTACGGGGGAAATTCTCGATCAGTTTAAAGGGCAGATGATGGGCAGCATGGGCGGGAGCGCCGGGATGGCCCAGGCGGCCTCCCAGATGCAGGCCGGGCGGTTGCCCTGGACCGCGGCGGCACAGGCCCGATTAGACAGCGTCCCGGAATTCATGCGCGGCATGATCAAGCAGATCGCCGAAGAACTGGCCCGCGAGCACGGGCATATGGAGGTCAACGTCGACCTCTTCGAGAAGGTGGAAGCCTTGGGCGATCTGCAGGAGGCGGCGACGCCTCCGATGGACTGGAGCGAAGCGGCCTTGGCCCGGCTCCAGGAGAAGATCAAAGAAGCGCCGGCGATTGCGCAGGAGTTCGTGGCCGACATGCTCAAGCGCGACACCGAGGAGATGGCCCGCGAGCAGGGGCTCTCGCGGATCGACGAGGCGGCGCTGGTCCAGGTCTGGGACCGGCCGCAAGAACGCGTGGCCTGGTCCGACGAAGCCTGGAAGCGGTTGCAGACCTCGCCGGACTTTGTCCGAAGCGGCATCCGGAAGGCCGCCGAGCGGCGGGCGCGCAAGCTTGGGCTGAAAGAGATCGATTCGGACCATCTCACGCAGTTCCGAAACCAAGCGATGATGAAGGCGGTCAAGCGCATCCGCGCGTACGGCTTCCGGGAGCTCACCTTCGATGCCTTCGAGACCGCGCTCCAGAAAACGAAGCGGCTCCAGGGGAACGATCAAGCCGAAAAACGCCTTCAAGACATTCGCCAGCACTTTGCCGATCCGAACACCAAGAAGCCGGAAGGTGGGACGTTGGGCGCCGAGCTGATGGACCGGTTCAGGAAATATCTCAAAGGAGAGGGGACCCTGTAGGCTCGTCCGGGCTCGGATTCCGACCCCGAACGAGCGGCGATCAGTTTGGCCGTACAAGGGCGAAAGGCCTGTTGCGGCTGGGCTGTTCGATACCGGCGGGTCAGTGCGCGCCCGAATGTTGGGGCCAGAACTTGTGCCGGATTTGCGGCAGGGGTACGTTGTCGAAGTTGGGAATGTCGTAGAGGCATCGGTCGATCACCTGGATCTCCTCGGGGGTAAACTCCAGGGTCACGTTCTTTTTCCAGAACTGGTCGAGCGTAAAGTAGTCGCCGGCCTGGGGCTTCTCCGCAAGCAGCGCCTGCATTTTCTTGAACCCTTCCGTATCCACTCCGGGTACCCGTCCGTTGTTGCGGTCGTGGCACCACTTTAACACTTCGGCAATGCCGTACATGGTCAAATCGATCTTCACTTTTTCCGCCATACCCCCCTCCATACCAAGCTTCGCTAGAACCGGCGGCTCATCGGGCGAAGCCCCTCTTCCTTGTCGCCGCCGGAGAAATACCTCCAGGAATCCTCTCTCGCTTTTCCCCGATACCAAGCTTCGCTAGAACCGGCGGCTCATCGGGCGAAGCCCCTCTTCCTTGTCGCCGCCGGAGAAATACCTCCAGGAATCCTCTCTCGCTTTTCCCCGATACCAAGCTTCGCTAGAACCGGCGGCCATACGAACCTTGGTTGAACCGCCCGCCATACCAAGCTTTGCTAGAACCGCTGGACTCTTTAGTGTCTTATCGCAATTGCGGCCAGCGGAGAAACCCTCCAGTGATTCGTGTCTTGTGATCGATGTATCGAATATAATGCGGGCGGAGAAGCCCAATTTCGTGTTTTTCCTGTTATGGCTCGTGGCGGCCGGACAACAGGCTTCATATACGTCCATTTATCCGCGGAAGCTCCGCATCTTAGCCCAGACAGGAGGCATAATTCAATTTTCCTGAAGGCCTGGTGCGGCGCCTCCCCGCGGGCGCCGCGAGCGGCCATGATCCCTACGTCGAACGGCTCCCCGACCGAGCGGATGCTCACCTGCCTGGACGGCGGTTGTCCTGCTCCGCGATGACCAAGTATACTCGGTTTTCATCCACTGCCAGAGCCACGAATCCCATGTACGCTTTCCAGACGACATCAGGGTCTCTCCGTCGAGCGCTTGCGGTGATTCTTGGAATCCCGGCCGCCGCCATTCTGCTCGCGGGGCTGTGGAGCTGCACCAAGACCGACGCCTACGATCCGCCGGATCTGTTCTATCTGTACGCCCATTATGCGGTTGGACGAAATCCCACGACCGTCACCACAGCCGATTTCAACCATGACGGGGTGACCGACGTGGTCACGACCAATATCGGGAACAACACCTTGTCGTTTCTGATCGGCAACGGCGACGGCAGTTTTAAAGACCAAGTCCAGATGAAGGTCTGCGTCGAGCCTCGGGCCTTGGCCGTCAAGGACCTCAACGGCGACGGGCTCAGCGACATGGCGATCGTGTGCGCGGGCAGCGACCAGGTCGGGATCTATCTGGCCCAACCGGAAGGCGGGTTCCAACAGGCGCATCTCTATACCCTGCACAAAATCCCTGTATCCATCGACGGGGCGGATCTGGACGGCAACGGGACCATCGACCTAGCCGTGGCGCTTCGCAACGACAAGATCAAGATCCTGCTCGGACGGGGCAATGGGGAGTTCTCGGACGGGCCTCTCTATGAGTATGGGGACACCCCCACCTCCCTGGTGCTCAAGGATCTCAACGCGGACGGCAAGCCGGATCTCCTGGTGACGAACGGAGGGCGCATGTCGAACGCCGTGTCCGTGTGGATGGGCAGAGGCGACGGCTCGTTCGCCGGCCCGACCGATTATCGCACGGGCAAACGTCCGCTGGGCGTCAGCGTGGCTGACTTCAACAACGACAAGCTTGACGACCTCTTCGTGATCAACGGAGAGATGGACACATTCACGATTTTCCTCGGCAAGGGTGACGGCAGCTTTCAGCCGGGGAAAGAGTCGGGAGCCGATGCCGGCCCCAATTACGGAGTGGCGCGGGATTTCGACGGGGACCACATTTTGGACGTGGCGATCGTCAATATTCAATCGAACGATCTCTCGATTCTCTACGGACGCGGTGACGGCACGTTCCGGTACCCGCCCAGAAACTACCGGACTAAAGGAGGGCCGTTCGCGCTCGCGGACTTTTCCGTCATGACCGAGCAGACGGCGGTTCCCGGGTTGGTCATTGCCAACAACGGAGCCGGAAGCGTCTCGGTGTTCCTGCACCGCGGGCACAAGCAGGCGCCCCCTGCGCAGGCGCAAGACAACGGGTAGCCGCGCCGATAGGAGGCGAGGGTTTGGGCCGGTATTTCCCTTGACAGGGTGGCACCTCGCACGTACCATTTGCGCACGTGCCGATGTCTGAATCGCAACGCCGCTCGCCAGCTTCTCATCCTTTCGGAGTCCGGTGAGGACCTTTGCTTGGTGGTTCGCCATGGGGTCCCTGACCACGTTGGCGTTCCTCATGGTGCAAGGAGGGGTGCGGGATCTGGTCTACGGCCATCACCCCAGCGGCAGTACGCCGGCCTATGTGTCCTTTCTCGTGACGATTTTTGGCGGGGGCATGCTGGCGGGCTGTCTGGCGCTGATTCTCAATCGCCTCCGCTAGACGAACAGGCAGCCGTCGAGCCGGCCGGGCTTGTGAGCGGAATGAACGAGACCAGTCGGACTCCACCGGCTTGTCGTCCTTGGTTTGCGCGGATTCACTATGCATTGTCTCAAATGCAAGGGCTGCATGCTGATCGAGCGGCATTACACAGTGCTGAGCCGCCGCCTGTATGCGCGCTGCATCAATTGCGGGTTTTGGCTGGATCTGGCGGACCTGTTGCGCTTCTTCCATCGCGTCATCGAGAGCGGAGTGCGGGGCCGGAAGGTCCGCGAGGAATTCACGCTCTGATGATGCTCTGCCTATTCTCTCAGCATCGCACCCTCTCGCGGCGGTCACGGTGACGCCCGCGCGATCCCGACTCAGACGAGTGGTCCTCGGGCTGCTCCTGTTCTGGATGATCGGGGGAATGGCCTTCGGCGGCGCCCAGGCCCAGGCTGAAGAGGGCCAGCCGTCCGGCAGGACGCACAAGGCCACGAAGAGCCTCCGCCTGCTCAAGTGGCGGCAGATTCCCGCCCACGGCATTTTGCTCAAGGACATGAAGAGCGGACAAACGCTCTATCAGTTCCGTGCCGGCGAGCGGCTGTCCCCTGCAAGCCTGACCAAGATCATGTCGGCGCTTATCATCCTCGAACAGGGGAATTTGAACGACGAAGTGGTGGTGAGCGAGCGCGCCGCCAGGGCCCATAAAGTCCGCCTCCGGTTGCGGGCCGGTCAGGTGTTCAGACTGGAAGATCTGTTGAAGGCCATGTTGATCGTCTCGGCCAACGACGCCTGCGTGGCGGCGGTGGAGCACGTGGCCTCGGACGAAGCAACCTTCGTCGAGTTGATGAACCGCAAGGCCGCCGCGCTGGGGCTCAAGGACACCCATTTCGGAAATCCCTGCGGATTCGACGTGCCCGGTCATTACACGACCGCGGAGGATCTGGCGAAGCTGAGTGAAATTGCGCTGGAAAATCCGATCTTCCGCGAGCTGGTCCGGCAGGAACGCGACCTGATCTCACCGATCAACGGGAACCGGGTCTATCTGCTGCACAATACCAATCGCCTGCTGGGACGGGTGCCGGGCGTGGAGGGCGTGAAGACCGGGTTCACGTCCAAGGCCGGCCGTTGTCTGATTGCGAAGGTGTCGCAGGATGGGCGAGAGTTGCTGCTGGTGTTGTTGGGCGCGAAGCGACGATGGACGACCGCGTCGGACCTGATCAAGTACGGCCTGACGGTGCTTCAGTTGGCGACCCCGGAGTTCCAGGTCTCGGACCGGGAACAGCCCTATGAATAGGCTCGTTCAGCCGGTTTCGCATCGGACCGCCTGACGGGATCACCGCGGCATCATGAATTCGACGTTGACGTCCTTCCCGAGATAATTCACTTCGAACCCCTGCTGATCGTAGGCCAGCCTGGCTCCCATCACATTCTCGTCGCCGGAGGTCTCTTTCCCGAGGTGGCGCCGCACGTCTTCTGAACTCTCGCTGTTCAGCACGTTGCGGAAGATGCCGCGGGTCTTGAAGGCAAACCGGTTATTGATGAACAACATGTCGACTTTGCCGTCCATCACGCGGACGCCCGCCATGGCGCCGATCGGCTTCCGCTGGTCATACAGCAGGATGAAGGTGCCTTCCTGCTCGGCCTTGACTCCCTGGATCTTTTCGTTCACCAACAGGTCCAAGGCCTTGCCTTCTGAATCTCCAAGCTTGACGCCGAAGAGAGAGACCTCCGTGCTCTTGATCTGCGCCGGGTCCATCAGATCCTGTTTGGTCAATTCATAGGGTTCGGCAAGCGCCCAGGCCGCTGCGCCGAAGAGGCCGGTGGCCACCACCGCGGAACATGTCAGAAACCGGACCCAGTCGCGCATAGCAACCTCCCTCGTCTCGAGGCTCGAACGGTCAACAGCGGATTGCCTTGTCACAGGGCCGCCTTCAAGGCCGGCACAATCGGCGCATTCTAACGGAGGGGTCCGGTCGTTGCAACACGCAGAACCCGCAGCGCCCCTCCAACTCGTTCACATCGAGGCGGAGGAGGGCTAGGACTCCTCAGAGACATGATGCAGGAGCCAGGCAAGCCGATGGAGTCGGGTGAAATAGTCGGCCGCCTCCTCCGGGATATGGGGCAGCAGCGTTTGGAGGTCGTCGAGACATTGGAAGAGGATCGCGCGACGCTGATCGTCAAGGCCGTCCGGACTCTCCAGATAACAGGTGGCGCATCCGCTGATCACGGTATCAAGCGTCATCAATTCACCCTGATCGGGGCTGGCGAACTTGGGCCACTCGCTATCCCGGTGGGCTTCCCAGAGTTTGGCCAATTCATCCATTGGGTTTGCGGTGGACTTCATTCGATTGCGGGTTACGGAGCCGGCTGCGGTCCCAATGCGCCAAGTCCGCTTCCCAGCAGCAGGGCCAGCGTACAGAGCGCCAGCCCCCAGAGCCGGTAATCCACATCCTCCCGGGAGAGGCTCCACGCGACCGCGGGCTTTCGCCAGGTCTCCGGAGCCAATCCGATAAAAACGCCCTTTACGACCATGGCGCCGCCCACGAACCACCAGAGCGGTTGGAAACGAAACGTGTCCGGGAGACCCAGCAGGGCCAACCCCATAAGACCGGTGAGTCCCCACCACCGCGCGAACCCGTCGCCTTGATCGAGGTAGTGGCGCAAGAGGCCTATCACGGGACGGGGCGTACACACAAGCGCCAGGCCGTCGATAGCCCAGATCACCGCCAGCATGGCCAGGATTCCGTGCCGCATGCGCGATCACTCGCTCGCCAGGCTCGACTGCGCCGAGCTATGGATACAGCCCGCGATGGAGATGCGCTTGCGCGACCTTCTCGATGCCGCCCATCAAGGCGGCCATTCGCATGCTGGTCCTGTGCTCCGTCGCGAAGGCCAAGGTCCTGGCGAAGGCGGCGGTAATGATGTCGTGCAATCGCTCCTGAATGTCTTTGGACTTCCAGCCGAACCGTTGCGCGTCCTGCACCCATTCAAAATACGAGACGATGACGCCGCCGGAGTTCGCCAGGATGTCGGGGATTACGAAGATGCCTTTCTCGGCCAAGATGGCATCCGCCTCCATGGTCGTCGGACCGTTGGCGCCTTCAGCGAGGATGCGGCATCGGAGTTTGTCCGCGTTCTTGCCCGTGATCTGTTCCGACAGGGCCGCCGGCACCAGGACGGTGCAGGGCAGTTGCAGCAGGTCTTCGTTGGTGATCCAATCACCGGATCGGATTTTCCCCAGGGGCGTGCCTTCCTCTCGGTAACGTTTGAGGATGTCCGGAATGTCCAAGCCCTTGGGATTATACAGGCCGCCGTTGACATCGCTGACTGCCACGACCTTCAAGCCGGCTTCTTGCATGATGCGGGCTGTGTGCGATCCGACGTTGCCGAATCCCTGGATCGCGACCGTGGCCTGGGACGGGTCCAATTCCAGGTGTTTCATGGCGGCGAGCGTCACGTCCACGACGCCGCGTCCGGTCGCATCTTCTCGTCCGAGGCTTCCGCCGATCGAAAGGGGTTTTCCGGTCACCACGCCGGGGGAGGCATAGCCGACCTGCTGGCTGTAGGTGTCCATGATCCAGGCCATCACCTGGGAATCCGTGCCGACATCCGGAGCCGGCACGTCGCGATCCGGCCCGATGAGCGGAAAAATCTCCGCCGTATAGCGGCGGGTCATGCGCTGCAGCTCGTCGCGGGACAGCGATTTGGGATTGACCTTCACGCCGCCCTTGGCGCCTCCGTACGGCAAGCCGGCCAGCGCGCATTTCCAGGTCATCCACATGGCCAGGGCCGCGACCTCCCCAAGCGTGACACCCAAGTGGTAGCGGATGCCGCCCTTGCAGGGGCCCCGAGACATGTCATGGTGGACGCGATAGCCCGTGAACACCTCCACGCGGCCGTCGTCCATGCGGACCGGAATGCTGACCATCAGCGAGCGTTGAGGCAGTTTCAGCCGTTGGTGCAGATTGCGATCCAGGTTCATGCGCTTCGCCGCCTCGTCGAATTGCGCGACGGCCAGCCGAAAGGCGGGCGTATCGAGTTCATTCTGCATGACAGAACCTCTCCGGGGATGAATGCAAAGTCTGCCGATGTTCCGTCCAGGTCCACTGAAACAGGACGGCAAACCAATGGACCAGCCGGGAAAGCACGTGGTCGATCGCCACGGCGCGTCCCAACAGGTCCGTCATAGACGTCACCTCGCAGCCGTCGATCCCGCAAGGGGTGATCCAGCGGAAGGGTGTGAGATCCATCGAGACATTGAGCGCGAGGCCGTGCATGGTCACGCCCTTGACGATGCGGACGCCGACGGAGGCGATCTTGCGTGGGTGGGAAAGATCGACCCAGACCCCGTGCAGGCCGGGGCGCAGAAACCCCTCGATGCCCCATTCGGCGAGCGTCCTGATTATGATCGTTTCCAGCCGCGCGACGTAGGCCTTTGGACCATGGCAGGGGGGCATGAGACGGACGATCGGGTAGGCGACGAGTTGTCCCGGCCCATGATAGGTGATGGACCCGCCGCGATCGACTTCCAGGAGCGGAACGCCGTGGGCGGCGGTCACCTGTGCGGCCTGTTCCCGATGTGGTTGGGCAGTGCGGCGCCCCATCGTAAAGACGGGGTCATGCTCCAGCAGCAACAACGTATCGGGAAGACGATCGACCTGGCGCTGCTCCACCCATGCCTGTTGGGTCTCCCAGACCAGTTCATAGGGCAGCCGCCCCGGAGTGACCAACAGCGCCGTGCCCTGGTCGGTGGTTTCCCGGGAAGCAGGGCGGGCACTCACGGGATTGGCCATGGTCGGTTCAGGTCGCATCGCTCGCGGCATGGCTCAGGGCATCACGGACTGGGACGAGCGCCGCCGTTCATGCGCGGCAAGGGGACCGTATCCTGTCCCGTCCTGCCTTGAAGGGTGAGTTGGGCGGGGTTGTGGTCGCGCGGCGACAGATAGGCGTGCCAGAAATCACCCATATTATAGATCGCATGGTTATCGACACCGGTGATCACATCCCCCATCTTGAGCCCCGCCAGGGCCGCGGCCTTGTCCGGGTCCACGTGCGCAACGAGAATGCCGCGATCGGCTTCGAGGCCGAAGCTGGCGGCGATGCTGGGAGTCACGGTCACCGGAATGAAGCCGAGGTCCGGTCTCATGATCGAACCGCGCACCAACATGGATTGGAGATGGGGATACACGGCGCCCATCGAAATCGCGTAACTGATGGCCTGGGCGGAAGGGGCCACCGCCACGCTGATGCCGACCACCTGTCCGGACAGGTCCACCAAGGGACCTCCGCTGCTTCCGGGATTGATGGCGGCGTCGGTCTGGATCAAGTCGTACAGGGTTTCGCCGTTTGGAGCCAGGACGGCGCGATCCAGCGCGCTGACTACTCCGACGGTGACGCTCGATCCCCCCTTGAGCGCCAGCGGATTGCCGATCGCGACCACGGTTTCACCGATCTCCAGCGCCGGGCTTTCGCTCAACCGGGCTGGGACCAGATCGGTGGCGTTGATCCGGATCAGGGCGAGATCCAGCAGGAAGTCGCGGGCGACGACGCGCCCCGGCGTGAGCCGTCCCGTGGAGAGACCGACCACCACGCTCTTGACCCCTTCAACCAGGTGATTGTTTGTGAGGATATAGCCGGCCGCATCGATGATGATGCCGGAGCCGGACCCGGCAGAGGCCGTATGAGGGGCCGGGCTCGGCGCGACCCCGCGCGACATGATGGTCACCACGGAGGGCCGGACGCTGGACACCACGGCGGGGACCGACAGGGTTTTCTCAGGAACGGGGGTCGGCGGAGAGGCCCAGGCACTGAGGTTCAGGCACAGGGGGCTCTGGAGGATCATACCGATCAGGACACAGCACCGGGCCAGGCGAAGGAACATACGGCAGCCTCTCGTATGGATGCCGATATTCTCTCATATTTTTGGGAAATGACCCAAGTGGAGGCCCAAAAAAGACGGGCGGGTGAAGCGTCTGCCTCACCCGCCCGCCTGATCGTATCCTTACCGTTCTCTTTCGTATCCGCGATAGCTCCCCTTGGCGCATCTTTTCTTCGTGCCCCGCGAGGGATACTGCGCCGTGATCAACGAATCGCCGTCAGCATCTCGCGGACTTCCGGGCTCTTGAGTTTCTTGAGCGCCTTCGCCTCGATCTGCCGGATCCGTTCGCGCGTCACCGAGAGCTGATGCCCGACCTGTTCCAGCGTTCGAGGCTGGTCCTGGCCGATGCCGAACCGCATCCGTATCACGAGTTGCTCGCGCGGCGTGAGTGTGCCGAGGATGCGGTCCAACTCGCGGGTGCGTTCAGCTCGGTTGACGTGCGAGTCCGGCGGGACGATGTTCGGGTCCGCCAGCAATTCGCCGAACTGCGTTTCTCCATCGCCCACCGGGTGCTCCAGCGCGATCGGTTCCTGGAACACGAGCATCGTTTCCTGCAGCTTGTCGGTCCGCATCCGCAGGCTATGGGCGACCTCGTCCAATCGGGCCGGACGTCCGAGTTGTTGGCCCAAGCGGCGCGAGGTGCGGAGGATACGGTTGGACGCCTCCGTTTGATGGACCGGCACCCGGATCGTCCTGGATTGATCCGCCAGCGCCCGCGTGATGCCTTGCCTAATCCACCAGGTCGCATAGGTGCTGAACTTGAAACCCTTTCGGAATTCGAACCGCTCGGCCGCTTTCATCAAGCCGATATTGCCCTCCTGGACGAGGTCGAGCAGGCCGAGGCCGCGGTTGGTGTAATGTTTCGCCACGTCCACGACCAATCGCAGATTGTAACGGACCAGTTCGTCTTTCGCCTGCTCCAGGGTGATGCGGGCCCGCCGGACTTGAGCGAGGCATTCGCGAAGCTGTTTCGCCGCCGCCGCGCCAGCCTTGCCCTGCTTTTCCACCAGCTCCTGAAGAGCCTGCAAGATGCTTTCGGTTCGATCCAAAACAGGAGCCGAGAACCCGCTCAGTTTTCTGGTCTCGCCGAGGGTCGCGATGAGACGTGCCGTATCAGGAGACTTCTTGGTCCGGGACGCGGCCTGCACGGCCTCTCGGAGAGCGGATCGAATCAGGCGCGTGCCTTCGTCGGTCCGGCGCGCCAAGGCCACCTCTTCGGCTTTCGTCAAAAGCGGTCGTGCGTCGAACGAACGGAAATAGACCGATTCGAGCTCCATCGATCGATCGCCAAGCACGGACGATTTCGCGGCTGGTTTTGGTTCGACCGAAGGAGCAAGATCGGACTGTCGATTATCTTGTGCGATCGCCTCGAGCATTTCGCTCGCGGCAGGGTCGTCCTGTTCGATATCGACCAGAACGGTCGTATTGTCTTGTCGTTTGCGAAGTGCCATGGTGCCCAGTCGATCTGCAATCACTGTGCCCTCCTTTAGCAGGAGCCATTTGCTCAAGCCCGCTTCTCGAACTGCTACACTCCTGCTTTTTCTCGCATTAATGTAAGAGCCAGAAGTTCGCCAAACGATTCATCTCGACTCCTCTCGCGTCCCTTGGTCATCAGATGTCTCCGTCTTCCCTACGAACACAGGAGCTGCGCCGGATGTCCCGCCCGCTGAGATGCATAGGTGCCACAGTTGTTGTCGCAACCTTGCCACAGCACGGTAAGGCCGGGATTAGAAATTGATTAGAAAGCTCTAATGTAACGAGGCACGTACTGGTTAAGCGTTGCGATCCGGCAGGTGCTTGAGAAAAGGCGCGAGGGTATCGACGGGGATCGGAAAGATGATGGTGGAGTTCTTTTCGGTCGCGATTTCCACGAGCGTCTGGAGATACCGCAGTTGCAAGGCCGCGGTTTCCTGGCTCATGACTCTGGCCGCATCGGCCAAGCGCTGCGCCGCCTGAAATTCCCCTTCGGCGTGAATGACCTTCGCCCGCCGCTCCCGTTCGGCCTCCGCCTGGCGCGCAATCGCCCGTTGCATCTCTTGCGGAAGGTCGACGTTCTTAACCTCCACGGCGGTGACTTTGATGCCCCAGGGTTCCGTCTGTTGGTCGATGATTTGTTGCAGGCTCGCGTTGATCTCCTCGCGCTTGGACAGCAATTCGTCAAGCTGGGCCTGGCCCAACACGCTGCGCAGGGTGGTTTGAGACATCATGGACGTGGCCGTGAAGTAATCTTCCACCTGGATCACGGCGCGTTCCGGATCGACGACCCGGAAATAAATGACGGCGTTGACTTTGACCGTCACGTTGTCCTTGGTGATGACGTCTTGCGGAGGGACGTCCATGACCACGGTCCTGAGGCTGACACGCACTAGCCGGTCGATAAAGGGCAGGATCACGACCAGTCCAGGCCCGTTGGCGCCGACCAAACCCTGGGAGAGACGCCCGAGCCTGAAAATCACCGCGCGTTCGTACTCCGGCAGGACATTGAACGTCAGCTTGGCGATGAGCAGAAAGAATAGAAGGACCAGCACCAGTCCTGTAAGCCCCATCTTATGCCTCTTTTCTCCGGAGAACCGGTTTCACGTGGAGGCGCAATCCCTCCACGCGCGTCACTTCGGCGGCGTCGCCCGGTTGAAGCGGAACTTCGCTGACCGCGTCCCAGAGTTCGCCGTGAATCACGATCTGGCCGCGGGGAGCCACCGTCGTCCTGGCCTCGCCCACCAGGCCGATCATTTCTTCCAGACCGGTCATGGGCTTGCGCCGCAGGGCGCGCAGGCCGACCCCGACGATCAACAGCGAGAGGCCCGCGGCGGCCGCCACGACCGGAATGATGACCGACCAGGAGATTTGAAGAAACTCCGCGTCGGTCTTCATGAGCATCAGCGAGCCCAGCACCATCGCGGTCACGCCCCCGATGGCCAAGATCCCGAAGCTCACGACCAACGCTTCCAGGATGAAAAACACGATCCCCAGGAGAATCAGCAGGACGCCGGCATAGTTCACCGGTAGGGACTGAAAGGAATAAAAGGCCAGAATCAAGCTGATCGCCCCCACGACACCGGGCAGAATGGCGCCGGGGTTGTAGAGTTCCGCGAGGAGTCCGACCGTCCCCAAGGTCATCAGGATATAGGCGATGTTCGGATCGCTGAGTGTCTTGAGAATGTGCAGTCGCAGGCTCATGGAGAAGGGCTCCATGGACGACTGCGCCGTGTGGAGCGTGACCTTTCGGTTGCCCACCATCACCGCCCGTCCGTCGATCGCCTTGAGCAGGGCAGGAAGGTCCTCGGCCACCAGATCGATGATCTTCAGGGAAAGCGCTTCCTTTTCAGTCGCGGAGACGCTCTTTCGCACTGCGTCCTCGGCCCATTTCACGTTGCGGCCATGCTGCTCGGCCAAGGATTTGATGTAGGCGGCCGAATCGTTCTCCACCTTTTCCTTCATCGTCTTGTCCATTTCACCGCCCCCCATCGCGACCGGATGGGCGGCGCCGATATTCGTGCCGGGTGCCATGGCGGCGAGATGGGCGGCAAGCGTGAGAAACACGCCGGCCGACGCGGCCCGGCCTCCGGACGGAGCGACATACAGGATGACCGGAATCGGCGAAGCCGTGAAGTCCTTGATGATGGAGCGCATGGAGGTGTCGAGGCCCCCCGGGGTATCGAGCTGGAGAATCAGCGCCTGCGCCTGGACGGCCGACGCATAGTCGAGCGCATCGCGCACATATTCCGCCGCCACCGGGTTGATCACTCCTTCATACGAGGCCACCACTACCTGCGAGCCGGCGATGGCCGAGCCCGGGGTGAGCAGCCAGAACCAGAGCACCCAGGTCAAAAGCAGCAAACACAGGCCCGCTCCTGGCACGAGGCCGGCTGGTGTCTGGGGACGACATGGAGGCCGTCGGTACGGCATGCTCGGACCATCCTCCGTGGGAGCGCCGGTTCGCGGAACGACACGCTCGGCTGAACTCGGGAGAAAATCTTACGAGCCCATCGCAGGCCTGTCAAGGAAGCGGCCCACGGGGTCCCGCCGGTTGCAATGGCGAAGAGCCGTCTCCTAGAATGCCGCACAAGAGTATTCATGGTGATCGTGATCATCTCGGAGACGACATGCTGACCTTACAGAGCGGCGACCGGATCCATCTGGTGGACCGGAAAGCCCGCCACTACGCCTTGACCCTCAAGGCAGGCGAGACCTTTCAATTGAGCGGCGAAACCATAACGCACGACGCGATCATCGGCCGGCCGGACGGGAGCCTCGTGACTCTCGCGCGAGGCCGCCGCATGCTGGCCGTGCGTCCGACCCTCGGGGAATATGTGTTGAAAATGCCCCGGGGTGCCCAGGTGATCTACCCCAAAGACCTGGCCATGATTACGATCTGGGCCGACATTTACCCCGGCGCCAAGGTCTTGGAAGCCGGCACCGGATCGGGCGCCCTGACGATGGCCCTCCTGCGCGCGGTCGGGCACCGAGGCAGCGTGGTGACCTATGAAGCCCGCGAGGACTTCGCGCGAACCGCGGCCGCCAACATCCAGCGGTACATGGGGGAGGTTCCCAACCTGCGTCAGGAGCGGCGCGATGTCTATGAAGGTATCGTGCTTCATCCCGAAGAGGACCAATTCGACCGGCTGGTATTGGACCTGCCGGAGCCCTGGAGGGTCGTGCCCCATGCCGTATCGGCGCTGCGATCGGGCGGCGTGTATTTGAGTTATGTGCCGACAGTGCCCCAGGTCATGCAGACGGTCGAGGCACTGGAACGGGCCGCCGTGTTCGGCATGATTCAAACCTTCGAGACCCTGTTGCGCACCTGGAACATTCAGGGCCGGAGCGTCCGGCCCGATCATCGTATGGTGGCGCATTCCGGCTTTATCACGGTGGCGCGCAAGGTCGAAGCCCTGTTAGAAGCTCGAACCGGAGCGGCAGGGTCGTCCGATCCGGATCAACTCGAGGCCGACGAGGCGGCGACGATGAACCAGGATGACGAGGGCGACCAAGAGGGGGAGGATGAGCCGTGAAGCGGCTTGACGGCAAGGTCGCGATCATCACCGGCGGCAACGCAGGCATCGGCGAAGCCGTCGCCAGAGCCTTCGTTCGGGAAGGGGCGGCGGTGACGCTTACCGGACGGCGCAAGGAGGAATTGGACCGAGTGGCGCGCGACTTGGAACAGGCGGGCGGGCGCGTATTGGCGGTGGCCGGCTCCGTGACCGACGAGACCCATGCCCGCGAAACGGTCAGCCATACCCTGCGGCGATTCGGACGGCTTGATTGTCTGGTGAACAATGCGGGAATCGGCGCCTTCGGCAAGAAGCTGCATGAAACCGACGACGCCACCTGGGATCAGTTGATCGACGTCAATCTCACCGGAGTGTTTCGTTTCACGAGGGCGGCGATTTCCGACATGATCGCCGGCGGCGGCGGAAGCATCATCAATGTGTCGTCCATTGCAAGCCTGGTCGGCATCCCCTATGGAGCGGCCTACGCGGCCACGAAGGGAGCGCTCGATGCGCTCACGCGGGCACTCGCCGCGGAATATGCGGAGCAGAATATCCGGTGCAATGTGGTGAACCCGGGGCTGGTCGATACACCGATGGCCACGAGTCTCCTTCAGGACAGGGAGCGGGCGGCGCAGGTCCTGGGCGAATACCTGCTGCGGCGGCCAGGCCGGCCGGAAGAGATTGCACATATGTTGGTCTATTTGGCTTCCGACGAAGCCACCTGGGTGACCGGAGCCACCTTCGCGATCGACGGGGGGCGGACGATCAGATGAGAGTGCCGATTACATCACAGGCGAGGTGTCTTATGGAGCCGCGCGCCAAACACTCCAATCAACGATCCGATCAATTGGCTATGTGGCCGACCGGGCGGCTGCTGATCGGTATCGTCCTGACCGTGACCCTCTGGCTTGGGATGCCGATCCAAGCCATGGCCCAACAGGTTGTCGAGTTTGCCGGCACGGTCCTCTCCGTCGATGTGGGGGCAAAGAAATTTGCCGTCCTGAAAGAAGGAGGCGGCACCCGCTTCACCTTCGTCGCCAACGACCAAACCCAGTTCAAAGGGGAAGCGCTGAAGAGCGTGGGCGATCTCAAGAAGGGCGATGCGGTGACCGTGACCTATAAGGTGGTCGGAAGCCAGTACCAAGCCCAAGTGGTGGCGAAGAAGGCCAAATGACTGAAATGAGAGCAGGCTGTCGCGTCAGGCGCGGAGAGACGACGGAGGCTAATGAGTGATGGAGATCAACGCTCACACGAAGTGGTGCGGCGTCATCGGCAACCCCGTCGAACATTCGCTCTCGCCCAGCATCCACAACGCCGCGTTTCAAGCCTGCGGCTTGAATTACGTCTACCTGGCCTTTAGGGTTGAACGGATCGACGACGCGATCCGCGGCATCAGATCGCTTGGCAACGCGGGCGGCTTCAGCGTCACCATTCCCCACAAGGTCTCCGTGATGGCGCACCTGGACGAGATAGACGAGACGGCGCGCCGGATTGGGGCCGTGAACACGATCGTTCTGCGCGACGGCAAGCTCGGCGGCTACAATACCGACGCCGGTGGGGCGCTGCGAGCGCTGCGTGAAGCGGATGTTGCGCTTAAAGGCCGGCATGTGCTCCTGCTCGGCTCCGGGGGGGCGGCCCGCGCGATTGCCTTCGGGTTGGCGGCCCGCGCCGAATTGCAACGGCTCACCGTTTTGGGTATTGATGAGGAAGAGAGGAGGAAATTGGTTCGGGACCTGGCGGCGGCCACCGATGTGAAGCTCGAAGATGGGTACCTGGATGAACGGCATCTACGCGGGGCCTTGCCCGACACGCAGATCCTGATCCAGTGCACGCCCGTCGGGATGTCGCCGAAGGTGGAGGCCACCTGTGTGCCGGCGGCCCTGTTGCATCCGGCGCTGGCCGTGATGGACATCGTGTACAATCCGCGCGAGACCAGACTGTTGCGCGAAGCCAAGGCAGCGGGTTGCCGGGTGATTCCAGGGCTGGAGATGTTTCTCAATCAAGCGGTCGAGCAATTCGAGCTCTGGACGGGGCAGAAGGCGCCCGCGACGGTCATGCGGCAAGTGCTCGAATCGAAGTTCGCGTGAGAAAATCCCGACATGACTGCGGCGCCCTTTCACTCCTTACTCCTCATTCTTCACAATTGACGATGAACATCGTCCTGATCGGCTATCGAGGAACGGGCAAAAGCACCGTCGCCAAACTGCTGGCGCAGCGATTGGGCTATGAGGCGGTCTCGACCGACGCGGAGATCGTCAGGCGAGAAGGCGCCACGATACCCGAGATCGTCCAACGGTATGGGTGGGAACCCTTTCGCGATCGGGAATCTGAAGTCTGCCGCGATTTGGGAGCCAGGGACCGGCTCGTGATCGACACGGGCGGCGGGGCCATTCTACGCGAAGAGAATGTGCGGGCCTTGAAAGCGAGCGGGGTACTCGTGTGGCTCACGGCGGAGGTCAAGACCATCGCGCGGCGCATCGGGGGCGATGATCAACGGCCTTCGCTGACCGGCACCAAATCGTTCGTGGATGAAATCGAGGAGGTCTTGCAGCAACGCCTTCCCAAGTATCAGGCGGCGGCCGATCAGGTGATCCGCACGGATGAGTTGACGCCGGACGAGATCGCCGATCGCGTGATCGCGGCCGTGCAAAGCGCAGCGGACAGGGCACCGGTTCAGTGAGCCGCTTCAATCGGCAGGCGCTTCTTGACAGCGTGCTCACCCAGTGGTTCAAATAGCGGCCAGTGCGCCCGTAGCTCAGTTGGATAGAGCGTCGGGCTTCGAACCCGCAGGTCGCAGGTTCAATTCCTGCCGGGCGCACCAAATAAATCAGAAGGTTGCAGAACCTTCGACCCCTGGTGATCCCGCAGTTTGTGCTAATTTTGTGCTAGGCCCCATCCGGTCCTGATCTAGCACTTCGATTCCAGCCCGCAAACTCTCCGGATGGTGATGGGCGTACCGCATCACCATCGAGATGGTCTTCCACCGTCCGAGTTTCTGAACGGTGTACAGATCGACCCCGGCTTGCACCAGCCGAGTGGCGAAGGTGTGCCGCAAGTCGTGGAATCGGAACCGCTCGATCTTGGCTTTCTTCATGGCCGGATAAAACGCTCGAAGCAGGTCTCGTGCATCTCGCCGGTGATGCGCCTCGTTATGAAAAACATACTCCGTTGAGGCCGATCGCACCCGTGCTCGCGCTTTGAGGATCTCCAACGCGGTCGCATTCACCGGCAGGGTATCCTTGCAGCGATTTTTTTGTTCGAGCAGGGTGATCGTTCTCCGAAAGAGGTCGACTCGGTCCCATTGCAGGTTCAGAATCTCGCTCTGCCGAAGCCCGGTGTGGATCGCGAAGAGGATGATCTCTCGGAGCCAAGTCGGAGAAGCCTCCAGGAGCCGTTTCTCTTCCTCAGGCGTCAACCACCGCTCGATCAGATTATGTACTTTCTCACGAGACACCTTCTTCACTGGATTGTGGTTCGCCCATTCCCATTCTTTCATCGCGAGCTCAAACGCGTGACTCAGTAACGTGAGTTCGCTGTTGATGGTCTTGGGCGATGCCTCCTCCTTTCGTCGACGCGCCTTGTACTCGGCCAAGAATGCGGGACGAACCTGGACGAGAGTTAAATCGCCGAACGACGCGAGCAGATGGTTTGCAAGGCTCTTGTCGCGCCTGTAGGTCATGGACGCCTTGTTTCTTGCGGAATGGTCCGTCAGATACCGTTCGAGGAGTTGTTTCACGGTTTTGTCCTCTCCAACGGTCCGCTCAAACCATTTGCCTTCGGCGATTTGTCCGAGCACCTTGTCATAGATCCGCTTCGCCAGTTTCTTATCTGTCACTTCTGTAGACCGGCGGACCTGTTTGCCCTGATAACTAAAACGCATCCACCAGACCTCGCCTCGTTTATACAGAGCCATTCCTAATCTCCTTTCCATTGGCCCTGTCTTGGTCTGGTCTTCCGCGCCGGGAAGTATAGACGGCGCGTTTCGCCCTCGCAATCAGCTCATCGACCGAATCTCCTTGCTCTTGGAGCTCGAGCTGCAGGGGGAACGGTTCGCAACGAACGGCAAAGCTGGTGAGCCACTCCTGCACAGCCTTGGGATCGAATCGGAGCACCCCGTGAATCTTCAGGCAGGGAATCTTGCCGGCTGCCGCCCAGGCATAGAGCGTGGCGGGTTTGATCTGGAGCTGCCGCGAAAGGTCTCGGATGGTCAGCAGCATGGGAGTTGTGCATTGGGAACGAATCGGGGGAGTCTCGCGACACCCCCGGACCCCCAGCGGTCTGGGATCGAGGCGCCCGCGTGGCCGCCGGCGCTGGTTGAGGAGGAACCCCCAGCGGGGGCGAGTCGGCGCCACGGAGCAGGGGCCCGGCCTTCCACGTGGGTCTTCAATGAATTGTGCGCTCCAGGCCTTGCCCCTGCGAGAGCGCCGGCCCGCGTCTCCTTCGACGCCCCACCCTTGGCTTGGTGAAGGGTGGGGCTAAAACATCTTTGAAGAAGGAGGCTCACGTGGCCAGTGACAGTCCGCACAACGGTTCCCTGGTCGTTCAGCCAGTCGGTCGGAAGAAACCCTATGCCGTGCCCTTGTATCGCGTCACGCTCGTGCGTGAACGAGTCCAACGCACCGAGCCGGACCTGCCCGTGCAGACCTCCGTCGGCGCGGCGTCGTTGCTCCGGCCCTGTTTCGAGGGCCTGGACCGGGAGCAGTTTGTCGTCTGTGGCTTGGATGCCAAGCACGGGATCATCGGCGTGAATGTCGTCTCGATCGGTTCGCTCACGATGAGCCTGGTCCATCCCCGGGAGGTGTTTAAGCCGCTGATTCTGATGAACGCCTGCGCCTGTCTCTGCGCCCACAACCATCCCTCCGGCGATATCACGCCGAGCCCCGAGGATCGCGCCCTGACGAGCCGGCTGCGCAGTGCCGGGGAGTTGCTCGGGATCACGCTCCTCGACCATCTGATCCTGACCGAGGAGCGGATGTACAGCTTCGCCGATCATGAGTGGCCCTGAGCCTAGCGCAAGAGCCGCAAGATCCAAGCCGCGCCCGCGGCAATCAGCGCGATGCCGATCGCGGCCGTGCCCCAGGCGGCCAGATCCGTTGCGAGGGTGTTGCCGATACTGGTGATCTGTTGGGCGGTCATGTCATCCTCGTTCGGTCGCGGTTGAAAGACGGACAGGCTGGAGCCAGCCTGCCCGTCGTTGGATCCCTTACCCGACCAGGCCCCGCACCCGTTTGAAGGCGTAGATGGCTAGCACCACGCCGATCAACGCCGTGGCCCAGAGCAACAGGTCAGCCCGTACCGTGGCGACATCCGCCGACACCGGGAACAACTGCGCGTAGGACAGCGCCGGCACTCCCACCGCCAGACACAGCGTCGCCAACACCGAAAAGAGCCCCGTCATCCACCGCATACCGCACCTCCTTGGTGAGCAGACTTGGATGGCCACGCCCATCCTGCGCCGCCGGGTGCGCCTCCGGCGGAAGGCGCCTCAGTGCCCCTGAGGCTGGATCAGTTTCGTGATCAGGCCCACGGCAAAGCCGCCGAGCCAGAAGATCGCCGTGTAATAGGCCAGCGTTTCAATCGCGGCTTCGTCCATAGACGATCCCCTCCCCGATCACTCGCGTGAACCCCTTCTCGTGGACTTCCTGGACCGTGAGCCCGTACCGCCCCGCGATCTCGGTTGCGGTCAGCAGCTCGCCGGACTCCAGGAGATAGCGCCAGACCTCCTCATCGGTCTGCGGGTCGGTCATGCCGCCCCCGCCGATGATGCGAATCGTGAGACCGGCGCCGGTGCCTGCCGGGGCAAGCGGTGCTGATCCAAACGAAGCGGCCCCCGGCCCCGAAGCCGACGTCATCACGCCCGCATGCGGCGCACCAGCCGTACCGGCCTTCACGACGCCCGATTCCAGCGACGTCCAGGGCCGCCAGAGCAGGAGCGACAGCGCGAAAAGACCCGCCACGATCCCCACGACCACGCGAGCCGATTTCAGGACACTGTGCCGGCGTGGTTCCTCGTGAATGGCCGCGTTCGCGTAGCTGGAGTAGTAGGCATAGACTGCCGGCGAATAGGTGCCCACGAAGGCGCGGATCAGTTCCGTGTCTTCGGGATTCCCCCGGACCTTGCCCTGATACTTTTTATTGAGCCCGACGAAACTCAGTTTGCGAAACCGGATGGTCGCCTCAATCAGGCGCGTCACGCCTTGGGACATCTGCCGGTAGTCCTGACACATGAGCAGAATGTCCACGCCGTAATGGCGATGGGTTTCGAGCCAGCGGAGCAGACCCGCCTCGACCTTCTGCATGGACCGGAAGACCGTTTGGGCTTCGTCGATGATGACGGCCGAGCCGGGTTCAATCTGGGGGAACGAGGAGAGGACCTCGGTGGAGTCCTTCCAGACCGTGATCTGTTGTTGAAGATGGGCGAGATCGATGCCGGTAAACAGCGCCAGCCGGTCCAAATAGATCCCGTCCACGTAGATGTAGAGCCGTCGGCCTTGCCGGACCCAGGGGAGGAACTTTTCGGCAATCCCATGGTAGGACTTGCCCGAGCCGGGCACCCCTTCGTAGAGTTCGATCATCGTTGACTCCGCAACCGGACCCAGATCGACCAGGCGAGCACGGCCGTCCACCAATAGGCCCACAACATGACCATCGTCTTCATGATCCCCACCGCACGAACGGAATGGATTGGAGAAGGAACCGGGTGCCCATGGCGCCAGCCACGATCGCGAGGGCCTGACTCATGCCGGTGGCGCCGAGCACCCAGGCGTATTCATTCGGAATGATCGGGAGGGCCAGGCTGGCACTCCCCAGGCCGGCCAGGGCGTGATCCACGACCCCGAGCAGCGAATCCCAGATCCCGAGCGCCCAGTCGGACAGCGAGAAGAAGAACTCTTGGAGCCAGCAATAGATGAGCGAGAGGATCGCAGTCATTTACCGGCCTCCCACGAAGATGATCCGGTAGGCCATGAGCGAGGCGCCGGCGATGACCAGGGTCCGCAGGGCCGTGAAGAACCAGGCCCAGTGATTGAAGTCCACCGCCTGGCTCCCGAAGAAGGAAGATGGGAGATTGATCACCGGAAGGGTCGAGGGCCAGGTCAGCGTCTTGAGGAGATTCACCGCAGCCAAGAGGCCGCTGCTGTTCCAGATCGCCTGATGTTCCACCAGCACGGTCCCAAAGGTCCGGCTGTCATGGGCTCCGCCGAGACAGGAGACGGTCGTCTCGGTGTCTTCCTGTGTCGTGGTCGAGCCGTCCGGATTTTCCGTCGTGGTGGTCGTGGTCGTCGTCTGCTGTTGGCCGGTGGTTTGCTGCTGGGTGCCGGAGGGCGGGGGGACATTGTCGGCCACGACACTGTCGCCCGCCGGGACCGGCTTCTGCTTCACCTGCGTCGGCATCTCGGTCGGCGAGACCGGCTGGGACTCCACCGTGTCAGCCGATTGCGGGGTCTGCCCGACGCCCACCCCTGTGCTATGGGATTCCACCGACTGCGGATCGGACGCCGGCAAGCTCGCGACATATTGCTGAATGCCCGCTTCGGTCGGTGTTCCGGGGTTCGCTTCGACCGTGCCGGCCTGACCGGCAAAGTGGCAGGCGTAGTAGCCGTTGCTGCCGACGCGCACGGCCCCCACCGGGGGACCTTGATAGAAGGACTGCGAGAGGTCCGGATAGGGGCCGACCATCCAATCATAGATATTGCCGTCCCCGAGACAGGGAAACACGATCGTCTGGGAGACCGTCGCCTGTTGGCTGTTGTAGGCGGGACCTGGTACGACGAAGGGACCGGTGGTCGGCAGCGTGATGGTCCAGGAGCCGGCGGGTGTGGCGGCCTGTTTGATGGTTTGGAGATCCGATGGGCTGTAGTAGATCTGGGCAATCACGAGGCCGGCGGAGACGCCTAATGCCGCCCAGCCCAGCGGGCCGGCGACCAAGCGAATCGCCGTCGAAGTGGGAGTGGCCGCGACCGCGGCCGTCGCGACCTTAGCTGCGAGGTCGCTCTTCTTGGCCGCGAGATAGGCGATCCGTTCGGCTTGGGCGACGACCCGGGCGTATTGGGTGGTTTGGAGCGCCAACGCTTCCATGGGCGCAAGACAGAAGGCCCCGAGGAGCAGCCAGATACCGGTGAGATAAGTGCCGAGCGCCAGGATCTTCATAGCCGTCCTGCCAAGAGGCCGGTGAGGAAGGCCAACAGGAGCACCATCACGACGACCACCGTGGGGTCCATTGGCCTTCCGTTCCCATCCAACCCCTTACTTCATCGCCTCCAGCGCGACGAGATCGAAGAAGATCCGGCCGGTCTGCTCGAATTTGCGGAGTTCGACGCTCGCGCGGCCCGGCTTCCCTTCCATCTGCTTACAGAGCTCGACGAGGGCGAGACTCTCTTCCGGAATGTTCAACCGGAGGGTCCCCGGGTCCTTCCCCTTCACGTAGACATCCACCGAGCGGAAGAGCTTGTTGTCCTTGCTCTTCCGTTCCACATAGGCCTGCACGCTCCCTTCGACTTTCACCATCATGTGACGACCCTCCTGGTTGAGATGGTGGATCAGAGACAGTTCTGATCCATTCGCCCCGGCCCTCTGACCGAGCTTTTGGACGAAACATGAATTCCGAATCACATTCCCGGCAGGTCAGGACGAGCGCGCCCTGCTGCCACCGACAGCAACAGCCCCGAGCGCCACAGCCGGGACACATCGCCCGGTACCGTTTAGGCGGGATGCAATACATACGGCGTTTTCTCCGGCCCTTCGTTCAACAGGGCCCAGTGCTTGGCCTTCCATTTCTGGGTCCCGATCACGATCAAGTCCTTCAAAAACTCCTCGCCCCGGCGGCGATAGGCCAGGGCCAACATGGCGCTCACGGATTGGCCGAGCCATTGGCAGACCGTTTCGATCGTCTGTTGGACCTTCTGGATCACCAATCGGCAGCGTTTGAAGCCTTCGGTGAGGACTTGCCACCAGGGCAGCAGCGGCGCCCGGTACTTCTCCCAGGGCTCGGCCTCCCGGGATGTCTCGCGGAAATCCACATAGGACCGCAGTATCCCGACCAGGAATTCCCGCCAATCCTCCGGTTGAAGATTGATCAAGGCCTTGGCGCAGGCCTGCGCCCGCTCCTGCTTGAGTTCCAATTCCCAGCGGACGCCAAATTCTTTGGCCTCCTCCCGTCCCTTTTGTTCCATTTCGAGCCGCTTGTCGTAGACCCGGAGCATCGTCTGACTCTCCCGGCTCCCGAAATAGAGCGTCTCGCCCTTGGCGGTCCCATCCCTCATGTTGGAGGCCGCCACGGTCTGAAACTTCTGTGATCGGGTCACGGCCTGTCCGGCATCAACTGCCTGTTTCACCGTGCTCACTGCGACGAGCGCCTGTCGGTCGTCGAGGGCGACATCCAAGCGCGTCACGTGCCCTCGTTGCTCGAAGATCCAGGCCAAGACTGTCCGAACCTTGGCTTCCGGCCAGGTCGAGACGATCCCGGCCGAGAGGTCCACATGCACTTCCTTGGTCTTGCGATGAGCACCCGTCCCCAGTTTCCCGACCCCCTGCCGGCCGTTCGAGGTCAGCCAGGAGATGGGATAGCCCCGGAAGCCGGTGTCGGTCTTGAACCAGTCTCCGCCGATCATGTCGGTGATCTCCTCGACGGCGGCCTCCGGGAGCGTGAAGGCCAGCCAATCGATCGTCTGCGTGAAGGGCGATGGCTCCATCGTGTGGTCGTTCATCGCATCAGCTATGAACGCCCCCGTCTTACCGATCGGGGGCTGGTGGCCGCGCGCCGCCGGCTCTCGCCGCCGGTCGCGCTGCGCGAACACCGACTGTTCGGCATCGCCTTCGCCTTCATCTCCATGGCTCGCTGAACTTTCCCCAAATCGAATCGCAACGTCCGGCAAATTTGGGCAGCGGGAATATCTCCCTTGCGATAGGCCCTATAGATAGAATCCACACTCATGCCGAGCACAGTAGCCAGTTCCTTCACGGACAAGAATGTTGGCTTCATGCGATGTCTCCTTCTCACGATGCTGATGACGGTGCTGACCTTACCGGCACGAGCGGGTAAATGGAATGAGGCAGGTTGCGGCAGTTCGAGGCAGTTTGACGCACTGACCGCATGGGCAGCGGCGGGAGAGGGTGCAAGATTGGTGCAAGGAAGCCCGTACACGGGAATCTAAGGAAGGTCTGATTAATTCAGACTTCTGAGCAGAAGCAAGCAAGATTTCCTGTGTTTGGCGTGTTGGCAGATTGAAAACGAGAATTATTCAGACCTTCCCTAACGTTGGAATGAGTCATGACACCACGTGATCCCAAGAGAATGGGGACGGATCCGCCCCCTGGGACCGTGAGCCCTTGTCTCTCCCTGCGATAGGTCACACTGGCCTGTCTCCATGGAATGGTACAAAATACCTAGCTATAGGTCCTATATGACGGTACGGTGTCACGATTCATGCGTCACACTTGCGCGTGGGAAACCCTCTGCTACAGTTGTCCTATTCCAGTCCGCTTCACCACATGATCTGAGTTCATTGAAGGACATCATGACCACACTTCAGAATGCTGTTTCGGATTCCCCGCACGTCTCGCGATGTCGGGTCTTTTTGCTGGTGGTCTCGGTGGTCCTTGCAGGGATCACCAGTCTCGTGCCCCAGACCTGGGCCGAGACGGTCGGGACCCCAGGTCGGCCGGTAAGCGGGAGGGTCTTGTCGGTCCGGGATGGCAAGCCCCTCGCGGGCGTACTCGTCACCTTGGCGGGACAGTCTGCACTGACCGATGCCGGCGGACGCTTTACCTTCGCGCAGCCGCCCAGCGGGTATCAGCTCATTCAGATCGACCATGCGTGGCTCGATGGCTTCCGACGGCCGCTCAAGGACGGCTCGCCCGGCGGCCTGATGCATGCGGATCCCGTCTTGGTGAACGTCTCCAGCGAAACGGCCATCGAGTTGTTGGATCCGATCTGGGTGGTCCAAACACTGCCGGCCGCGTACGCCATCACTCCCGGCCAGCAGACGGATGTGCGGCCCACCCATCTCCCCGGCTTCACGGTCGCCATTCCGAGCGGCACGACGATCACGGGAGCAGATGGACAACCCCACACACGCATCAGCATCACGGCCGTGCCACCGGATCGGGTCCCCCGCTTGCCCGAGTCGGCCGCGCCGCGGACGGTCTATCTCATCAGTTTTGAGAAACACGGCGGCGGCGTCTCCAACAAACCCGTGCCGATCATCATGCCGAACGACCTGAATGCCGATCCGGGCCGCCCGATTGCCTTTTGGTATTACGATAAGGTGCCGACGCCGGATCCGACCTCGCATCAATGGAAACTCGCCGGGTATGGCAAGGTGAGCCAAGATGGGCGGTCGCTCGTCCCGGATCCCAACGTCGGCATGCCGCGCTTCTGCTATGCCTATGCGACCGATGTGAATGCCACGAATACGCAGACCGGTCCGCCGGATACGGTCCGTCATGCTGGCGATCCGGTGGATGTCACGTCGGGCGTCTTCTCGATGGAAAAAACGGACCTGGTGCTCCCAGGGGTCCTGCCGGTCCACATTACGCGGACCTACCGCAGCAAGTCGGAAGGCATCGGGCCATTCGGCCAAGGCGGCAGCTTCACCTATCACCTGTCCCTGTCCGTCGTGGGCACGGCGCTGCGCCTGCAACTGGCGGATCAAAGCCGGTATTTGTTTTCCCAGGACCCCGACGGCAAGTATCGCAATACGAGCTATCCGTTCTTAAAAGGGGCCGCGATTACGCGGTTGGGGACCACGGATGAGCTGCGGTGGCGTGACGGGATGGTCTACGTCTTCAACTCCGCGGGCTGGCTCATCGAACAGCGCGATCGGTACAACAATAAGATACAAATCCTTCGCGATGGGTCCAACCTCATTACGGAAATTAAGAACCCGGCCGGCCAAGCCCTGACCTTCACCTACACCACGGTGCGGCGCGGGCATAACTATTTTCCCGTGATTGCGTCGATCACCGACCCGGTGGGTCGGACCGTGCGGTATGCCTACCACGAGTTCCACAATGGCCGCTTGGCGTCCGTGATGGACCCGGCCGGCGGGGTGACCCGCTACACCTACGGCGAGCAGGCACAGACCTATTACTGGAACGAGGGGATGCTCTCGATCACCGATGCGCGGGGGATCACCTATCTCCAGAATCAGTACGATGCCAACGGCCGCGTGGCCAAACAGATTCTGGCTGATGGCGGCACCTATAGCTTCGCCTATACCCTGGCCGGCCAGACGGTGACCCAGACCACCGTGACGGACCCGCGCGGCAACGCCACGATCTATCGGATGAACGGCTCCCAATACGTGACTGAAGTCGAGCGGCCGGGATCAAACGTGACCACCTATGAGCGGGAAACGGGGACGAACAAGCTCACCGCCGTGGTGGATCCGCTCTCCCGGCGGACCGAGTTTACGTACGACAGCATGGGGAACGTGTTGACCATTCAAGATCCCGAGAACAACACCACGACGTTCACGTATGAATCGACCTACAACCGGCTCGCGACGATCACGGATGCCCTCTCGCCGGCCAATGTGACGACGTTTAGCTATAACGATACGGCTAGGACGACCACGATCACGGATCCGGAGAACAAGCAGACGGTCATCCAATACAACACGGCCGGGCAGCCGACCAGCATCACCGATCCGCTGACGCACGTCACGAGCTTCGGCTATGACGCGGTGGGCAACCTCGCGACGACCACCGATGCGCTGGGGAATGTCACCACGCGGTACTATGACACGGTGTCGCGGCTGACCCATCTCGTCGATCCCCGCGGAGCCCTCACCCGCTTCAGCTACGATGACGTGAACCGAGTCACCGCCATTCAGGATGCCATCGGCGGCCTCACCCGCTTGACCTACGACTACAATGGCAATCTGCTCACCGTCACGGATGCCAAGAACCAGACCACGACCTATACCTATGACGAGATGGACCGGTTGAAAACCCGGACCGATGCGCTAGGGCGGACGGAAAGCTATCAGTACGATCTGAATGGGAATCTCGCGAAGTTCACAGACCGGAAGAGCCAGCAAGCGACGTTCACCTACGATGCCTTGAACCGACGCACCGGAGCAACGTACCCGGATTCCTCGGTGACGTTTGGTTATGATGCGATCGGCCGGCTGACCAGTGTGAGCGATTCGGTCGGCGGGACCATCACCTGGACCTACGATACGGTGAGCAGCGGCCATCATCCACGCGTGCAAGAGACCACCACGCCCGGCACGGTGACGGTGGAATACGACGAGATCGGGCGGCGGGTGAAGCTCAGCGCCACCGGCCAGACCGATGTGACCTACACCTATGATAAGAACTCCCGGCTCAAGACGGTGACGCAGGGCTCGCAGACGGTCACGCCTGCGTATGACGATGCGGGACGCCGAACCGGTCTGACCTATCCGAATGGGGTGGTGACCAGCTACGGGTATGACAACGCCAATCGACTGCTCAGCATTAACCACGTCAAGACACCGACGACCATCGAAGCGCTGACGTACCAGAACGATGCGGCGGGGAATCGCATCAAGCTCACGCGCGCCAACGGGGCGGCGTCCTTGATTCCGCAAGCGGTCAGCAACACCGCCTTCGACGCCGCGAACGAACAGACGCGTTTCAATAGTGCCTCGACGAACCTGGTCTACGACAACAATGGCAATCTGACCTCTTTCACCGATGCGTCCGGCACCACGACCTACACCTGGAATGCGCGGAACCATCTCACCGCGATCAGCGGCCCCGGCCTCTCGGCCAGCTTTGTGTACGACGGCCTGGGCCGGAGAACCAGCAAGACGATCAATAGTGCAACGACTGGATTCTGGTACGACGGTGCGGATGTGCTTGCGGAACTCTCCGGTAGCACACCGACGGCAACCTACATCAGAAGCTTGAGCATCGACGAGCCATTTATCCGAAAGCAATCTGGTGGCGATGAGTTCTATCAATCCGATGCGCTGGGCAGCACGTTGGCCCTCACCGATGGAACTGGGATGGCGCAGACGACATACACCTACGAGCCGTTCGGCAAGATGACGAAGACCGGCTCGTCAACAAATGTGTTTCAGTTCACTGGACGAGAGAACGACGGAATGGGGCTCTATTACTATCGAGCACGGTATTACAGTCCGCAGATGCAGCGGTTTCTTCGAGAAGATCAAGTTGGTTTGGCTGGAGGAGATCCAAATCTCTATGTGTATGGATTCAACAATCCCATGCGTTTTACGGACCCATCAGGTAATTGGTCTCCGGAGGCGCATCAATATTTTGTGCAGCAAAGGTTTGGTGGCGCAATAGATCAAGAAGTAGTTGGATGGATTATAGGAGGTAGCAATTACGTTGATTCTCTTGGATTCCAGGCTCCTCGTTTTGCTCCCATGCACGCAATGACTTCAAATGTATACCCTTCGTCATTGGAGGCCCGGAACGCCATGTGCAGGTTTATCCGGACAAACATAAGTGCATTCCGGGGCTACTTGAATGCCAATCAGCTGGCTCTCGCTTATCATCACTTGGGGCAGGCCTTGCATCCCGTTATGGACTACACTTCACCACTTCATCGTGGATTCCAACGATGGCAGATAAACCCTGCTACCATTACACAGCACTTCATAGAAGAAGGGCCTGACAAGATTACTCCGGCTTTAGAGACAGAGACACTTAGCCTCATGAATGCATTGTTAAGCGGTGATTACTCGGTCTTAGGATGCAAATGTGCGAATTAGAACGGAGATTAAGTTGGAGTCTCTCGTACGGAAGAATGGAATGATAACTTGTCTTAGCAAAGAGAAGGCAACGGCTGTGGCCAGTGCCCTGGTTTTGGCCCTCGCATATCCGGGAATAGCGTCAGCTCATGGCGAAGCCATCGTGTACACAGTGTTGGGACTGTTTATTGCGTATCAGATTGCGCTAGCGATTTTTCTTCTTCAAGCAAAGGGCTTAGAGAGGCGTCGCCTTCTTGCTCTATCAGGCTATGGCCTTACTCTCGGAGTTGTTTGGAAATTCGTAATTCTTAATGCTTTAGAGTTTCAGTCAAATGCCTTGTATCTCTTGTTGTCTTTCGGAATCCCCGCAGCTACGGTGATAGGCATCTACTTTGCCCTTCGTAGAGATACACGCAAGATGCAATCGAGAGGTCAGGGTTAAGGACTGCCGAATCGTTCCATGTCAAGACCTAACACCAAGACCTCAGATATCGTCACCATTTTCATCAACTGCAGTGGCGCGAAGCTCTTATCTTTCACCGATGCCAAGAACCAGACGACGACCTATACCTATGACGAGATGGACCGGCTCAAGACCCGGACCGATGCGCTGAGCCGGACGGAAAGTTATGTCTATGACAAGAACGGCAATCTGACCACGTTCACGGATCGCAAGAGTCAGCAAGCGACGTTCACCTACGATGCCTTGAACCGCCGGACGGGGGCCACCTATCCGGATAGTTCCGTGGCCTTTGGCTACGATGCGATCGGACGGCTCACCAGTGTCAGCGATTCCGTCGGCGGCAATATCACCTGGACGTATGACACGGTGAGCAACGGGCATCATCCCCGGGTGCAAGAAGCCACGACGCCCGGCACGGTGACGGTGGAATACGATGAAATCGGGCGGCGGGTGAAATTGAGCGCGACTGGGCAGACGGATGTGACGTACACCTATGACAAGAACTCCCGGCTCAAGACCGTGACGCAAGGCGCACAGACCGTCACACTCGCGTATGACGATGCGGGACGCCGAACCGGTCTGACCTATCCGAATGGGGCGGTGACCAGCTACGGGTATGACAACGCCAATCGACTGCTCAGCATTAACCACGTCAAGACACCGACGACCATCGAAGCGCTGACGTACCAGAACGATGCGGCCGGGAACCGTATCAAACTCACCCGCGCCAATGCCGCGGCCTCGCTGATTCCGCAGGCGGTCAGCAACACGGCGTTCGACGCCGCCAACGAACAGACGCGCTTCAACAGTGCCTCCACAAACCTGGTCTACGATAGCAATGGCAATCTGACCTCCTTCACCGATACCTCCGGGACCACGACGTACACGTGGAATGCACGGAACCAGCTCACCGCGATCAGTGGTCCGAGTCTGTCAGCAAGCTTCGTCTATGACGGGTTGGGACGCAGGACCAGCAAGACGATCAACAGCACGACGACAGGGTTTTGGTATGACGGAGCTGATGTGCTTGCGGAACTCTCCGGTGGCACACCGACGGCAACCTACATCAGAAGCTTAAGCATCGACGAGCCGTTTATTCGGAGACAAACGGGCGGGGATGAGTTCTATCAGACCGATGGACTCGGAACAGCGTTGGCATTGACTGATGGCGCGGGGGCGTCTAGCACGACGTATACACAAGAACCGTTCGGGAACACTACCAGAACGGGTGCCTCAACCAACAGCTTTCAGTTTACCGGCAGGGAAAATGATGGCACGGGCCTCCAATATCACAGGGCGCGCTACTACCATCCGAAGTTGCAGCGGTTCATGAGTGAAGATCCTATTGATTTCTTTAGCGGTGATCTAAACCTCTACGGTTATGTAAAAAACAATCCCACTAATCTTACCGATTCCACCGGTGCCATCGTGGATACACTAGCAGATTTGGGATTCATTGGTTACGACATCTATAGGCTAGCTATCGATGGCAGAAAGCATCTCGGATCGAACCTAGCGGCGTTGGGACTCGATATCGGCGGGGCATTTACCCCATTTGTTACCGGATTGGGTGTTACGAGTCGAGTGGCGAAGAAGTTCCCAGATCTCCCTGCATCGATACCAGTAGGGCGGAGTGGTAACCCGATCAATGTTGTTGGGCCAGGTGGAAAGCCCCTTAACGTTCCTGCAGCCATTGGCGGGCGCACTTACTCTGGCCATGCCCTGGATCAAATGCAGGGCCGTGGGATACCACCGTCGGTTGTTGATAATGCAATCCACACTGGTACTACCTCGCCTGGGAAATATCCTGGGACAAATACTCACTATGACTCCGTAAACAACATCACGGCGGTAACCAATTCCAAAACAGGGAACGTAGTCACTGTACATCCGGGGCCACCGTCAGGAGGTTCACCGTGAATGAGCATGACAAGGAATATGACCTACGCCAGTTCAAGCGGATGCTCCAAGCAATTAACGGTTACAAAGAGGTTATGCAAAACAACAACCTTGAAGACCTTCGGAAAGTCATTGCAGATCTTGATGCTTTACGATCGAGTCTGGCTGTGAAATCAGAGTGGTTCGTAAAGCAGTTTGATCCTAGATGGGCAACCCTTGAAGAGGTGTACGCCATGCTACTGGACCATGACGAGACCCATCTAGACGAGATTGGAAGGAATCTCGTTGGTGAGGCAATAAACAACATCGAATCCCTCATTCAATCTGAAATCAGTAAGGGATGAAGAAATAGATTGATGTAATCCGAACGAACGCTCGGCACAAGGATCGATATGAGTAAGAACTCCCGGCTCAAGACCGTGACCCAAGGCACGCAGACCGTGACCTTGACCTATGACGATGCGGGACGCCGAACCGGCCTGACCTATCCCAATGGGGTGGTGACTACATATGGTTACGACAACGCCAATCGACTGCTCAGCATTAACCACATCAAAACGCCGACCACCATTGAAGCCTTGACCTATCAAAACGATGCCGCCGGGAACCGAATCAAGCTCACTCGCGCGAATGCGGCAGCGTCACTCATCCCCCAAGCAGTGACGAATACCGCCTTCGATGCGGCCAACGAACAGACCCGCTTTAACAGCGCCTCGACGAACCTTGTCTATGACAACAACGGGAACCTCACCTCCTTCACGGATGCCTCCGGCACGACGACCTACACCTGGAATGCGCGGAACCAGCTCACCGCGATCAGCGGGCCCAGTCTCTCCGCCAGCTTCGTGTATGACGGATTGGGACGCAGAACCAGCAAGACAATCAATAGTGCGACGACTGGATTCTGGTACGACGGAGCCGACGTGTTAGCAGAGCTCGCTGGTACCACGCCATCCGCCACTTACATCAGAAGCTTGAGCATCGATGAGCCGTTTATCCGGAAGCAATCTGGTGGCGATGAATTCTATCAGGTGGACGCACTAGGAACGACGTTAGCGTTGACGGATGGCGCAGGGTCGTCAAACACGACATATACACAAGAACCGTTCGGTAAGACGACCAAGACAGGTTCGTCTTCCAATGTGTTCCAATTCACGGGCCGAGAAGAGGATGGTGCAGGCGTCATGTACTATCGAGCGCGGTCTTACCATCCGAAATTACAGCGGTTTCTCCAGGAAGATCTCCTGGGCCTTGCAGCTGGTGATCCTAATTTATATGCCTATGTGTTCAACAGCCCTCTACTCTTAAGAGATCCCTCTGGATTACTTGGATTGGAGGATGCATCTGACTTTGCGGCTGGTTTCGGAGACTCCTTGACCTTTGGCCTAACTAGCCACATTCGCGATCTAACAGGCGCTAACGGTGTAGTTGATAAATGTGGCTTCGCATACTCAACTGGTGAATGGACTGAGGTAGGTACGGAAGTAAGTTTAATGGGTCTATCCTTCGGACTAAAAGCAGCAGCAACCCATATGGACCGAGAGTTTGTGTATGCAGCAGCAGCCCCCTTAAAAGCAGCGTACAAGAAAGCGATGGGTGCTACGAAGAGTACTGTCGCGCACCACATTCAGCCATTATTTGGTCATCCTGGTGGAAGGGGAACTTTGTTCCCAACTGGCGGACTACCGCCATGGATACATAGTGCGCCATGGAACCTACAAGTTCTGTCGCACGCAGAGCATGTTCAAGCGCATCGATATCTCAGGCAACTGGAAACACTTGCCGTTGCCGTCGTAAACCCTTTTACAACCTCAGTGCGGGCGCTTCTTGATTATTCTCAGGGGCGAGGATGCAAATAAGCAATTGTGGTTGCTGTTCCCAGTGTAAGTGGCAGGTAAAGTTATGAAAGCGACTCGGTGGTCTCAAGTTCCGTTCGGGCTCGTGCTTGCTTTATGTGCTCACTTCATTGCGATCCTTTTGGTCGGGGGAGTGAGCGTAGAGTACCTAGTGGTCTTCGGGGTGGCCTTTGTTCTAGTGGGGCTGATATTCGACCTTGCGATAAAAGTGGTTGTGAGGAGCACGGAACGTTCGTTGGCTCCATTCAAACAGCGCTACGATTCTGTCAAAGCTAGAATCAGTGCGCTTTCTCTTTCCGAGGCAAAGCGTCGTGCTCTAACACTGCTTGAAGACGGTTCAAAATTTGTATGCATTAGAAGGGCAACCACAGAGGACCCCCACCTTGAAGGTCTGCCTCAAGGGCTCAAAGACTTCTTTGGTCAATTTGAGAGTGTGGAAGCAGTGGAAGGGGAACTTCAATTGCGGCGCGCAGATATCTGCAACTCTAAGTTCAATCCGGAATTTATCAGGGTAGGTGCGGAATCTGATTTCAGAGAGATTGTAGTCCGGCCCAATGAAGAAAGCATTTTTGTGATTGATGGGTCAGAGAGTGACTTGTATGACTGGCCAAGGTACGCTCACAGAAGCATATTTCATTTCTTATTACTACAGGGTGAGTTGCTCGACATAAAAACTAAGGAATGATGTGGGACATTTGCTTGAGGAATTCTTGTGAAAAGAAATAATGTGATTCCAAATGCTTTCCGCCTCTTTATCGCTTGTTTCATGCTTTGGGTTGCCACGGCCAACATGGCGGTTGCCAGCGAAGCCCAATCCGCCTACGACGACCTCGGCAGGCTCACCACTGTCGTCGACGAAGCGGGCAACACTGCCATCTACAACTATGACGCCGTCGGCAACCTGCTCGGCAGCGATCGCTTTACGCCGGGTGCAAGTGGAATCGGCATCTATACCTTGCTGCCAGGGAAAGGCGCGGTCGGTGCGCAAGTCAAGATTCAGGGCTATGGCTTTGATCCGACGCCGAGCAACAACATGGTGATCTTCAACGGCACGAACGCGACGGTCGTATCCTCGACGGCCTACGCCATTATCGTGACCGTGCCGGCCAGTGCCACAACGGGGACCGTCAGCGTCACGAATACGAACGGGAGCGCGAATAGTCCGCAGGCGTTCACGGTCCTTGGGGCGCCCACCATCACGAGTGTCACGCCGAGCAGCGTCGCGCAAGGGACCCAACGCACCATCACGATCGTCGGGACGCAGCTCGCGACCGCGACGGCGGTCAGTTTTACGCAAGCGGGCCTCTCGGCCACGATTCTCACGGGGGTCACGGCCACGTCGTTGCCGGTGAAGTTGGTGGTGGCGGCCACCGTGCCGCCAGGGACCTACGCCTTTACGGTCACCACGCCGCAGGGCACCGCCAACAGCGGCTCCGTGACGATCAGCATCGCGGCGCCGGCACCATCCTTCGCCCTCACCCGGAGCCATGTGAGCGTGGCGATGCCGTTTCCCTCGGTGTCGGCGACCGCCGCGCCCTCCGGGCGCGCGATGACGGTCGCGCCACCGACCAGTGAATGGATGGCCTATCCCGATGTGCCGGGTACCAGTGCGCCCACCGGGCGGAGTATGACGGTCGCCCCGCCCGTCAGTGCAGCGATGCCCTAACGATGTGAACACAGAGGAGTTGTCTATGAGCTGGTCCTGTCTTCGTAAGGTCATCCCGGTTCTTCTCGCGATCCTGACCGTGGGTCCGATGGATCCGGCGCCGGCGGCGCAGTTTAGCAGTGGCAGTACCGGCAGCCTCGGGGCCTTGGCCCCGGCCTCGAATACCACCGTGGTGCTCCCGGCCGACGGGATCTTGCACTACACGACGGTGACGATTCCGGCCGGCGTCACCGTCACGTTTCAACGCAATGCCGCCAACACGCCGGTCACGTTGTTGGCGCAAGGCGATATCAGTATTGCCGGCACGATCAGCGTCAAAGGCGACGACGCGGTGCCCTACTCCGGCGACAATCCCAGCCCGCCCTCGCTCGGCGGACCAGGCGGCTTTGCCGGTGGGCAGGGCGGGACTAAGTCCACCTCGAACAATAATGGGGCGGCGGGGCAGGGGCCGGGGGGTGGCGCTCCAGGCATCTTTAATCCATGGTACACAACGACGACGGATGCGACCTACGGCGCGCCGGCGGATTTCGTGAGTCTGCTGCCGCTCTTTGGCGGATCCGGCGGGGGCGGCGGCGGGCGCACTGCCAGCTATCCCTCGACCGCGGCGGGCGCCGGCGGCGGCGGGGCCATCGTGATCGCCTCCACCACCAAAATCACCGTGCAATCGACCGGCGTGATCAACGCCAATGGCGGGGCCGGCTACCGGGTGGCCTGCGACTGGCGAGCCGGCGGGGCCGGGAGTGGCGGGGCGATTCGCCTGGTCGCGCCCTTAGTCACCAACCTCGGGACAATCCAAGCCCTGGGCGGCACCCCCGGTTGTCCGACGGGCGGCGGCCCGGGCCGGGTGCGCATTGAAGCCTTCACCTTAGGCGCCATCTATGCGACGAATCCCGCGGCCTCGATCGCCGCGACGCCGGGGCCGGTGACGGCCTCGAGCGTGCCGGCGCTCACCAGTTTGCCGACCTTGCGCATCAGCACCATCGGTGGGGTCAGCACCCCCTCTGTGCCCGGAGGGACCTATACGACGGCCGATGTGACGATGCCGCCGGGCACCACCAATCCCGTGACGGTGACGATTGAGGCGACCAACACGCCGGTCCCCAGCACGTTCACGTTCGTGGTGCTGGCCCCGTTCACGACGGCCACGTCGGTCACGGCCAATTCTACGGGCACCTTTGCGAGCTCCACCGCCTCGGCCTCGCTCACGCTCCCCGCCGGCCAGACGAGTGTCCTGAATGTCTACAGTCATTTTGTGATGCCGTGATGGCACAGGATGACTTGATCAGGGAGGATTCACGGAAGAGGGGAGGGGTGACGATGGGGCTGAACTGGCGACACGGGGTTGGACTCCTGTTGACGATTTTCTGGACGGTCCCGGCTCTCGGCCAGACCTTCAGCAGTGGCAGTACCGGGGCGCTTGGCGCGTTCAACCCCGCGTCCAACACCACCGTGGTGCTCCCGGCGGACGGCATCTTGAACTATACGACGGTGAATATTCCCGCAGGGGTCACGGTCACCTTTCAGCCCAACAGCGCCAATACGCCGGTCACTCTGCTGGCGCAGGGGGATGTCACCATTGCGGGCACGATCAACGTGAGCGGCACGAATGCCGCGCCGGCCACCGGCAGCGGCTCGACACCGATTGCCGGCAGCCCCGGGGACCGGGCGGGTTCGCGGGTGGCCAGGGGGCATGCGTGGCGTGGGACCCCGGGACGGGACCGCGGGGCGGGGGCCGGGCGGCGGGAACGGCGGCCAATGGTGGAGCGTGACCACCGGCGATGGGTTCTACGGCGCGGCCGCGACGTTTGTGAGCCTCATCCCGTTATTCGGCGGATCGGGCGGGGGTGGCGGGGCGGGCGATACCACGATCTGGGGCGCGGGCGGGGCCGGCGGCGGGGGCGCGATTGTCATCGCCTCGACCACTCAAATTACGATTTCCCCTGGGGATGATCCGGGCCAACGGCGGGGCGGGCAATTACAGCTACAGTGGCAGTTGTGATCGGTACACGGGCGGCGCGGGGGAGTGGCGGGGCCATCCGATTGGTGGCACCGCAGCTCACGCACCAAGGGCTGGTGGAAGCCCTCGGGGGCACTGCGAGCTGTACGCCGTATCACGTCGGGATTCCGGGAAGGATCCGCGTGGAATGTACGACCTGCAGTACCCCGGGCACCATCAATCCCGCCGCGTCCGTCACGAATACACTGGGTCCTGTCTCCGCCGCCGGCACCCCGGCCCTTACCACCCTCCCCACGCTGACTATTAACACAGTCGGCGGCCTGACGGCGCCGGCAAGCCCGACCGGCGCCTATGCGACGGCCGATCTCACGCTCCCCGCTGCGACCATGAATCCGGTGACGGTCACGCTCACCGCGACCAACATTCCGGTCGGCACGATCTTTACCATCCGGGTGCTGCCCGAAGGCGAGCCGATGGTCCCCTTCTTGAGTACGCCGAGCACCGGCACCTTTGCGAGTTCCACCGCCATGGCCAGTGTCAATTTGAAGCCTGGCAAGACCAATGTGCTCACTGCGTGTGTCGGCTATACTCAGGTCGCGGCCCTGCTGCCGTTCATTGATGGGGAACCAGTCGAGCAGCTCGTTGTCGCCGCCGGCATGGGGGAACCCTCGTCGCTCTCGGTCATCACCACATCAGGCAAAGAAGTCACCGTGGCGCAGTTGCCTCAGGAGACCCAGGTTCAGATTGCCATGGCCTTCGAGCGGCTGCGCGAGAGGCAGAGCGAGCTAAAACCCTCAGAGGTGATCTCGCTTGCTGACTGAGGCGATAGGCCGTTCCCGATCCGAGATTCGGTCCTGGCAATCTAACCGTTGCTCGAACGACGTTCCCAGGAACGGCTTCAGCGATCATCCGTTATTGGAGGCGTCTACTCAGGTTTCTCGCCGCACATCTCGGTCCTCCCGGGCGCCTTCCATTTGCACCAGCCGCGCCAGGTAACCTTCCGGCTCATCAAATTCGCCTGTCACGTCCCTTGCTCCTGGTCGGCTCCCTTCCGGGCCGCACCTCCTCCTTTGCCGTTGTGGATTGGCTCTCCAGGCTCAGTGAGAGAGCCAACCACAACTCACTACGAAGGAGGAAGTAAACATGGCGAACTCGAAACGACAGAAATCTTCACGGCCAAAACCATCCCAGACATTCCGTTCCGGCTCCGTCCGAGCGGCCGTCTGGCAGAACCTTGGGGAGAACGGGCCGTTTTACTCAGCCTTGCTGACCCGGTCCTTTCGCGACGCGGCCGGCAACTGGCGCACGTCCACCACCTTCGGCGAGCGCCAGCTCGAGGATTTGCTGATCGTGGCCGGGCAGGCACGGCAATGGATGGTAGACCATCCATTGCTGCAACCCAACTGAAACCCTCGACCCGGCGGCTCCGGCTCATCCGGAGCCGCCTGAATAATGCCTTGGATGTGCAGGATGAAACCAGCGATTGACGACGTGGCGATGAATTCCTGTGTCCCTGCTTGCCTTCCGGAGACTCATACGAGACCAGCTCGGTTTACGCGCAAGAGCCACGCCATCCAGTTGGAAGCATAACCCGGAGACCAACGACGGGCGTAACGGCTGCACGCAGCAACCGCGAGAGTGACCAACATTCACCGATGAAAGCAAGATCAGGACGCCTTGTTGGGATGACGGGCTCGACGCGATCATCGCCGACTACTTCGCTATGCTTGCAGAGGACCTCGCCACACCCCTGTGCTATTACTGTGCTACAAGCCATCCAAAAAGGTCGGAAACAGTCGAAATCATCACACACCCCAGAATCGTCCTAAGTGATCAAATTGCCGTATAAAGCGGTCGACCAGACGCAAGATCAGGGAGTTACAAATTACTACTTAATCAGCCTTCGAACCCGCAGGTCGCAGGTTCAATTCCTGCCGGGCGCACCATACCAAGCTACGCTTGAGCCGCGGGCTCTTCAGGCGTAGCCTTCTTCATTGACGCTCGCGGAGAAACACCTCAAGAGTTCTTCATCCCTTCCCTCTTCGGTTGAACCGGCGGCTCATCGGGCGAAGCCCCTCTTCATTGACGACGCCGGAGAGACACCACCAGTGATTTTTCTCTCCCATATCGAATCGCGCTTGGCGTGTGCCGCGGGCTCTTGAGACGTAGCCTTCTTCATTGACGCCCGCGGAGAAATCCCTTCAGTGATTGGCATCGGCTGAATTCATCCAAGCCGCGCCCGTAAAATGCAGGCCTTCCCGTATGCGACCCTTTCGACATGCGGGGCCTCCGAGCCATGGAGGCCGCCGCATCTTGAAACAATTCCGCTGATGCAATGATCTCGGGCTGGTCTGAGATGTATGGCGATGCATTCACCCCCCAAAGAGGTATATGGAGGGTCCTTCGGGCTAGCTACACTTCGCTCGCGCTAACTCCAGTCTATTCCGGCAGGAGGTCCCCGCCTGTCAACGAGTGGCTACCCACAGAACATCGTAGGTTCTCGCACCGAGGGAGAATGTTTATGACTGCGCTCCTTAAGAGTGCCACAATTGTTGCATTGCTGTCCGCAGGCTTCAGCCTCATTCAATGCTCCGGTGGAGATTCGAGTAGCGGCAACCCAGGAAGTAGTGGGACCGGCGTTGCTACGATTACGGTGCTGACTCCGTCGCAAGATGCCAGCCTGCCGTCGGGACCGGTCACAGTGTCGTTTGCTGTCTTGAACCACACAATCGGACTGCGGCAGCAACCTCATATGGTGTTCTTCGTGGATAACGATCCTGTTCCCCATGAGTTTTTTAATGGCCCTGGCATTACCGACCAAGACGGGGTGCTCTATCGAGGGGCTCATACCCATTCAGTTCATTGGCAAAGTCAGTCATCGTTTCAAATGTTCGGACTTCGGGCAGGGGTTCACCAGGTCAAATTGGTTCTCGTCGATGCCGCCGGCATAGCTCTCCAGAATCCTGAAGCTACACAGACAGTTTCGTTCACCATAGTGGCATCAGCAGACCGAGAATTTCGGTTGGAACCGATGCTGACCGGTCTCAATCTTCCCCTGGCCATGGCGACGGCACCGGACGGCCGTGTCTTCTATACGGAACTCATGACCGGGAATATTCGGGTTATCGACACGGTGGGTGGGACATGGCAACTGCGGCCGACCCCCTTCTATCACCTAGACGTCTATTCTGCGACTGATCAAGGCCTTCTCGGGATTGTGCTTGATCCGGCATTTTCGAGTAACGGATACGTATACGTCTATCATACAGTCAGCGATGCCTCTCGTAACCGAGTCGTCCGACTGAAGGATAATAATGGACAGGGTACGGAGGAAACCGTCATTCTCGACAATATCCCGGTTGGCCTGATTTTCCACAACGGCGGCATTATGCGTTTCGGTCCGGATGGGAAACTCTATATCACGACCGGAGATGCCCGCCAGTCTGACCTCGCGCAAGATTTGAGTTCGTTGGCTGGCAAAGTTCTCAGAATCAATCCGGACGGGACCGTTCCGAACGATAACCCGTTTCCCGGTTCGCCGGTTTATCTCCTCGGCTTGCGGCATAGCTTCGGCCTGACCTTTCACCCGCATACCGGGACGCTCTGGCTTACTGACAATGGAGAAGATGACAACGACGAAGTGAATCGCGGGATTAGCGGAGGCAATTACGGGTGGCCGATCGTCAGGGGAATCGCCAACGATCCTCGGTTTGTCGATCCTCTGGCGGCATTCACGCCCTCCCTCGGGATAACCGGGATCGTGGCGGTCGGCACAAACTCACCGTATCCGGCGGAGTATCACAATAATCTCTTCTTCACCGATGCCAACACCGGTCAAATCCAGCGGATCGTGCTTCAAGGAGCAGACCTCACTGAACGTGGAGAGCTAAGCATTGCCTTCGGTGGGGGAGTGGGTACGCTCATTGATCTCGTCGAAGGACCGGGTGGCTTCCTCTATGCGACGAGCCTGGAGGGCATTTATCAAGTGGTGCGAAATTAAGCCTAAGCTTTGGGCTGGACGTGCTGACGCCGACTGTTCGCATGGACAGGTGCCGGCCGGTCCGAGCGCCCCGCAGTCACGCATCTGATGAGAACGACGGACTCGCCCCTGTGAAGAGGAGAAGTAAAAGATGGGGAGGAAAGGGTGCGAGTAGTTGCGCTGGACATTACATAGACGCCGCCGCTTCCGAAGCCTCATCCCCATAGCGCAGATCACGATTGCTGGCGAGCAATACATAGGCCTCTCCCCACTGATGTCGGCTGGCGAGATCCCAGGGTTCATCACGGTCGATCGGTTTGAACCGTAGGCCATAGCGCCCTCCGTAGACGACGTAGGCCAGCCCCGATCCCGAATCTTCCACCACTTGGGCGTAGGCGGGACAAACCGGCGCCGCACTGTCGTCGCTCCAACCCACCACCCAGTACCACGCCCCGGCCGAATCGCGATCATAGAGCCGAACCTGAAGCACCGGTCGCGCTGGGCTCACTTCCTTGAATCGCACGAACAGCTCGGTCTCGCAGTTGTCGTTGGCCACGACTTCAATGATCATGGGCGCATCCCTATGCCCAACGCGGCGGGACTAGATTGTACCCCGGAGAGGCTCGCGGAAGTATGAGGGCTCGGGCCACCGGCGGAGGGGGCTTGACAACGCCGCCACTGAACTGATATTGAGAACTGAAATCAACATATGATGCGCGGGTGCGTGTTCGGCGAACGGCCGAATGCGGACGCCGCAGAAAGCAGGGTGCCGGATAGAGCCAGGTTCCATCGTCCGCCCAGACAGCAGGATTCACTAAGAGGCCAGAGGTCACGAGCGCCAGACCGGAGCCCAAGGCATCTCGCGATGTCCTTGGGCTTTTTTGTGCTCGAACGGCCTTTGGTACCCATGAGAAGGAGGGCGTCAATGAGAGACTCCGTTCATCAGCAAGGCAGAACATCACTCGCGGTCTGTGATTGCGGCAAGCTGCATTTTCGGTACGGCATGTTCACGATCCATTTTGCCCCGGACGAGTTCGCGGCCTTTGCTCGCGACGTCTGTGGCTTGGCGGCCGTGTTCAGCCGGCACCTCAACCGAAACGGGGTCAGCCGGGTCGTCGATCACGACCAGACCACCTGCCATTAGGAACATCGGCAGATCGGCGGCCCGACATCCATGAGCATCCAACCGGTCGAGCGACTGGGGAGTGCAACCACAGAGAGGACACCATGATGAAGATTCGCTCGTGCCCCTCCTGTCATCAACACAGTCTGGTATTCACCGGCGCCTTTTGGTCCTGCGCCGTCTGTAGGCTGGCCGTGACGGACCAGGCCTTGGCGTTCGATCTGGCCGGAAGGCAACGGACCCGTGAGAAGGCGGCCGGCCCTTCCTGTCCGTAAGACGATGCGCAGGAACGAAGCACAGACCTTTGAGATTGGCCGGGTGGTCCCGGTCTCCTCGACCAAGAGTTGGTCGAGCGCCGGGACCTGGCGGCGTTCGCGCGTGAGCCCGTCCACATGGAACGAGCGGGCGGCGCAGTCCTATGGCTCGTACGTGCAAGGCTGGGGTCTGTCCATCGTCCTGCATGTCGTGATCGGCGTGCCGTGTGTGGGCGCCATCGTCCTGTTGTCGCCGAATCCTCCCGAACCTCTGGTTATGCCCTTCCGATGGGAGGTGTCGATCGTCTCGACCACCCCACCTTCCATCGTCACCGCCGCCTTGCCAAGTCTGGTCGCTCCCGCTCCTCCGGCGGCGTCCGGCGACCCACCGCCGGCAGAAACTCGCTCGCAGCCTTCGGATCCGGGGCCGACGCAGGCGTTCCCCTTAAGGGAGCGCTCCGTCACACCTCCGCCAGACCAGGGGGCGGGTGGCGAGGGGACAAACCAACCGCACCGTGGGCGACATGAGCCCCACATGACTGAGACCATCCGGGCCTCCGTTCCCTTTGCGGACCACCGAGCGCCGGAACCGCCTCCTCCAGACGTGCCGCCACGGATGGAGCGCAGCCTGAGTGTGCAGGCGATGATGGCCAAGCCGACTGTGAAGCACCGGCCGCAGCCGGTCGAACGTCCCCTGCTGACACGATCCGTCTTGCCGGCTACGGCTGGTTGTCGGAGGCGCTCCGGGACAAGATTGAGCGGGCCAAACGGTATCCTGCGGTGGCCAGGGCGAATCGATGGCAAGGCCAAGTGCTGGTGCAATTCAGTGTGGGACGGGATGGGCGCTTGGACGATCTGCGGGTGGCGGAAAGCTCGGGCTATGCCGTGCTCGATCACGCCGCCCTCGAGACGGTGCGAGCGGCCTCGCCTGTCACTCTTCGACATGGGCTGGAGCAGCCGAGGGTTGCCGTCTCCCTTCCGCTGACCTATCAACTCGAATGAGCCGCCTGTCCGATCACCGTGCGGCCGGCGGCCTGTGGGCCTTTGGGCAGTATTACGACGAGCTCTTGGGGTTTCTCACGGCCAGACTCGGATGCCGGGAGCAGGCCGCCGATGTCGTGCAGGAGACCTACATGCGCGTCCTGAGTATGGAGAATCGCGAGACCGTCGTGCAGCCGAGAGCCTTTCTCTATAAGACGGCGTTGAACCTCACGGTGGATCTCTTCAGGAAGCAACGGCTCCGGGCCGAGCATACCGTCGATCTCGAATATGCCCGGGACGTGCCGTCCGGCGCACCAGATCAAGAGACAATCCTTGAGGGCAAGCGGCGGCTTCAACTGCTGAGGCACGCCATTGCGGAGTTACCGCCCAAGTGCCGGCATGTCTTTCTCCTGCACAAGTTTATGCACGTCCCGCAGCACGAACTGGCTGAGCGACTGGGGATTTCGAAGAACATGGTGGAGCGGCACGTGATGAAGGCACTGTCCCATTGCCGTGATCGGCTTCGGGAAGAGGGCCTCCAGATGGGGCCCGCCCTTCCGGCTGTCTCGGCATGGACGGCGACAGATCAGAGGACGAAGAATCCGTCGTCAGGTACCAGGGGGCCCATTCGTCATAATGATCAGGCGGATGACAAGGCGGTCCTGACAAGCTGGGATTCCGGCGACGGGTGTCCATCATGATCGTAAGACCGGAAGATTCAGGCCGGGCGAACCTGGAAGCGCTGCACCGATTTGTCCGAGGCCGTTCCGGCGATCCTTCCCGGGCAGACAGAGGGGAACTTTCTGAATGGCTGGCCGCCGCGCCGGCGAACCGGGTGGAGTATGAAGAGCTCCATCGGATCTGGAATGACCTCGATCACCTGGCAAAGGAACCGTTCCCGGAGTTGGACGAAGCCCGCGCCTGGTGGAGAAGGGAGTCGTTCGGATCAGCGGGGGACCTTCCCGCGAGGCGGTGGCGCGTGATATTCCCGGCGTTCGCCGGAATTGTCGCCACCCTTCTCGTCCTGGTTGTGGGGGTCTATTGGTGGTCGATGCTGCGGGTGGAGGCGGCGGATTATCGGACCGGCAAGGGAGAGCAACGGACGGTTGTCCTGGCGGACGGATCAACCGTCATGCTGGGTGCGGACACGGTCGTTTCAGCAGAGGTATCCGGCCGTCGTCGCACGGTTGTCCTGCACCGGGGAGAAGCCCTGTTCTCCGTGAAGCATGAGCCCGGCCGGCCCTTTTCCGTCCTGGCGGCCAACGGCACGGTCCGTGACATCGGAACGGTGTTTGCCGTGCACAGTTCGTCGGATCGGGTGCAGGTATCGGTGCTCGAAGGTCTCGTGGAAGTCCGGGCGCATGCGCCCGGACAACTTGACCTGACCCAAGAGACCGGCAGGGGTGATGGAGACCTCCAATCAGATGAACGAGCCATCCTGGCCGAAGGCGATCGTCTCTGGTACGGCCGAGACGGACAACTGTCCGCCGTTCACAAGGTCGATCGGGACCTGATGGCGGCGGGCTTTCATGGAAAGCTCGTCTTCGATGCTCTGCCGCTCGGACAGGTGATCGAGGAGGTCTCGCGTTACCGGGACGGCGAAATCCGGATTTTGGACCCGTCCCTCTCTTCCCTTCCGGTCAGCGGAGTCTTTCATCAGGACCATCTCGGCGGACTGTTCAAGGCGCTGGAACTCGCGTTGCCGGTGACGGTGACCGCCGTGAACCAGCGCCTCATGATGGTGGAGCGGCGGCACGATCGGCGGCCGCTCACGGCCAAGTAGGAGACGGTCCCCGACGCGGCGGAAAAAATTCTCATCCAGCGAGTGGGGTTTTCGTGATCTCCCTCGTCTTATATAGAAAGAAGCGAGCGGGTATCTGTGTGCTGGGCGATCAACCCCAGGGGTCTTGGTGTGTCCGTTACCGGTCATGGGGGTGGCGCCACCCTGGCTCTGCCGCTGGGCACGCTCTTCGAGGCGCCCACTGGTGCAGCCAGCCGGATCACATGGGTGGAGAGGGCCGTCGAGGTCGCCAAGGAAGGTCGAGCCATGAAATCAGGCCTGGTCAATCAAGTTGCGGGGCGTTCGTGACGGCGGCCGAATGGGATCGAGCGGGGAGCGGCAGGCGATCGCACCAGGCAGGTGGGTGGATCCTGTCGATCTGTGTGCACGCGCTGGCAGTCGGCTGCGCGTTCAAGGGTCTGGTGGAGATCCCGATCCCTGCGGCGTCGGAACCCTTTCGCTGGGAAGTGGCGATGGTGCAGCCGCAGATCTCTCCGCCGGTCGAGGAGCCTCCTCCGGTTCAACCGCCGGAGCCTCCAAAGGCATCGCCCTCGGTCCCCCCCACTCCTCAGCCTCGGCAGCAGGCGGTTGAGACCCCGAGACAAACGGTCCAGCTTCAGCAACACCGGCCGCTTGTGACGTCGTCCGTGCAAGAAACCCGCGAGCGGGTCGAGCGGACGGTTCAGACCGACCAGGCAAGGGAGATCACGCCGATCTCCACGGAGCGGGAGGTGAGTCAACGAACCGCAGTGGTAGAACAGGAGGCTGCAACGTCGGTTTCTGAAACCCTCGTGGCGCAGGTGGAGCCGGTTCCCCGGTCGTCGGTGGAGGCTCAGCCGAAAGCCGTTTCGGCGCCAGTGCCACAGATGGTGGAAGCCGAAGCAGTGGCAGAGCTTCAGGATGCGCCGGCCCCGGTGAGCCGGACCGCGATGGAGCAGTCGGAGTCCGTCGCAGAAGCGCGCCTGGTCCAGCACCAGCGCCCGCAGCACCGCCAGCCTGTCGTGCAGCAGGTTGCCGTCAAGGACGAAGTTCCCGCGGCGATCGAGCAGCGCATCGTGCAGGAACGGCCCCTTCGGGCGTTTCCCAAAACGCAGGCGGATTACGGCTGGCTGTCGGACACGCTCTGGAAGCGCATCGAGCAACTCAAGCGCTATCCGGCCCTGGCCCGGAGCAATCATTGGGAGGGCAAGGTGATCGTCGAAGCCGTCATTCAGGACGACGGGGCGATCATCGACACTCAGATTGCCGAAAGCTCCGGCCATGCCGTCCTGGATCAGCAAGCGCTGACCGTCTTAAAGCAGGCCTCTCCGCTGACGTTGAAACATCCGCTGGGACAGCGGCGGGTCACCATTTTGGTGCCGATCAGCTATCGGTTGGATGGGTAGGAGTGAAACGGCGGTGGATCCGGCGGGACCGCACCGCACGCCACATGTGCAACCACAAGGAGTGTCGTCATGAAGAAGGTTGTCAGCATGCACGGGGTTTGTGCGGGACGCGTCGTCGTCGCCGCGATTGCCATCATGGCATTGTCCGCCACGACCGGATGGGCCCAGGGCAAGGCGGAGAAGTCGTTCCAAGCCCTCGCGACCGATGCCAAGGGAGTCGAAACGGAAATCAAGAACGTCATCTTCTACTGGGAGGAGAAGGTCAGCGAAACCGCCTTCGTCCCGCATGAGCTGCGTGAAGTGCCCGTCAAGCGGGGCACGGCGACGGTGAAGATCAAGTTCGACCATATCAAGCGGGTGGACATCAAGCCCTCCGGCAATGGAGGGTTGCCCACCGTGGCCATCACCCTGGCTGACGGCAAGAGCGGGGAATTCGGCCTCGCGATCGCCGGAAGCTTTAAGGGCCAGTCTGATTTCGGAGAGGTCGAATTGCCCGCGGCCGAGATCAAACAGATCGTCTTCAAATAGCGGTGAAGCGTCTATCCCGCGGACGGTGTCGTCATTCCTCGTCCTCCATGGACACAGGTCCGCAGGCGGGATCTGGCAGGGGGAGCGACCGGCATATTCATCTAATCGACCATGGCTGTCCGCCACCAAGCCTCCCATTCTTCCGGATGCGATCTCCGCTGCGGGTGTGGCAAATTGCTGGCTCGATGGGAGGAGGACAGTCTTGTCATCAAGTGCATTCGCTGCAAACAACTGGTGAGACTATCACTTTCCGACATTCGAGGGATGCCGCCGGTGAGACCCACGACCGGCCCTCGGTGAGTCCGATCTAACCAGGCGCCTCAGTCCAGCCCTCTCCCTACATCCATTGAGTTGAATCCAACGCCCCCGGCTGCGAGAGCAGCCGGGGGCGTTGCTGTCTAAGCGAGTGCCGATCCTCGATTTGTGCGAGGCAGTCGAAGAGAACAGATCAGGTTGCCCCAGCTCCATCCGTCTCATCCCGTGAACAGCCACGTGCGGCCATAGCCGCATTGTTTGGAGGCGCGCCGCCTGCCTCGGGACCAGGAAAGGATTGACATCATGACATGGAAGGAACTGGGTATCGGTCTGCTGATCTTTACCATCTTGACCATCGCGGCGTTCGGGCTAGCCAGCGCGGTCTGGGCGCAAACGGAGAGCGTCACCGTGGCGATTCCGCCGCAAGACCTCTCGACGGCGCTGAACACCTTCGCGGAACAAACCGGCCTCCAGATCCTCTACGCTTCGGAGCTGACCGAAGGAAAGGTGACCAAGGGCCTGTCCGGAACGATGACGGCGGATGAGGCCATCCGCGCCCTTCTGGACAATACAGACCTGTCTTACGTCTTTACAGACGGGAAGACGATTGCCATACGCCAGTCCGCAGGTCCGTCGAAGCCAATGGCCCCCCCTGCCTCGTCGGTATCAGGGCCGCCGGATACGACCCTGAAGCTTCCGGAGGTCACAGTCACGGCGACACGCTCCGAGCGTCCGCTTGCGGCAATTCCAGAAGCTGTCACGGTCATTACCCATGAGGAGATCGAGAAGCAAACGACCCTCAGCAGGAGCCTGGTGGATGTTCTGGGGAAATTGGTCCCGGGGTTTGCGCCGGGGACGCAATCCCTGAGCAATTTTGGGCAGACGTTGCGAGGCCGTAATGCGCTGATCATGATCGATGGCGTGCCCCAATCCACGCTTCGCAATGCGGGCCGGGATCTGAACACGATCGATCCCTCGGCGATTGAGCGGATTGAGATCGTGCGCGGCGCCACGGCCATCTATGGGGACGGCGCAACCGGCGGCATTGTCCATATCATCACGAAGCGGCCGGGCACCGGCAAGCCGGTATTATCGACGGAAGTGCTGGCCAGCACGGCTCCCACCAACCCGACGGCGGGGCTCGGGGGACGCGTCGTCCAGTCGGTGGCCGCGAAAAAGGGGCCCGTGGATTTCTCGCTGAGCGGCTCGTACGAGCGGGTCGGCGGCCTCTTTGACGCTCGTGGCGACCGGATCCCTCCCGATCTGCAAAGCAGTCAAGGCGGTTTGTCGGATCTCAACATGTACAACCTGTTCGGCAAGGTCGGCGCCGACTTGGGAGCGCAGCGATTGGAATTGACGGTGAACCGGTTTGTGGCCGAGCAGGACAGCGACTATGTAACCGACTTTGCCAATTCCAGCCAAGCCGGCAAGGCAGTTGCGCGAAAGGGATTGGCGCTCGACGACCAATCAGGAACGAAGAATACGGTCGTGAACCTGGATTACATCCGCAAAAATCTCTTGGGCAGCCATGTCCGCGCGCAAGCGTACTACCGGGACTACTTGACCCGCTTTTTCCCTTTTGACGGACAGAGCTTCGCGACGCTCGGCAATAACATCATCCAATCCCGGGTTCTCTCGGAAAAGTTCGGCGGGCGCCTCACGGTCGAAACGCCCATTCCCATCGCGCAGGCGCTCAAACCGGTGTTGCTCTGGGGGGCGGACGCATCCCGCGAGCAGACCTCTCAGCGGGTGGCGATCATGGATCCCGCCCTCTTTGCGAACAGCGGCGGCCTGGCGTTTCAACCCATTGACGATCGGGTCTGGGTGCCTCCGATGACCCAGCGTTCGCTGGCGTTCTTCGGTCAACTTGAGCTCAAACTCCATGAGCGCTGGCTGGTGCGAGGCGGCGTCCGGCATGAACGAATCGGATTGGAGACGGCCGCCTTCACGACCCTCGGTGGGGAGCCGATCGCCGCCGGGTCCCGCGATTTTGACGCGACCGTCTTCAACGCGGGCACGGTGGTCTATCTCACGGACGAGGTCAATCTATTCGCCAATTATTCGCAAGGCTTTTCCATTCCGGATGTCGGGTTGATCATTCGGAGCGCACCCGCGGGCTTTTCCTTCAGCGATTCTCAACTCTCGCCGATTCGGGTCAATCACTATGAAGTGGGGCTCCGGGGCGACTGGAGCCGCTTCCAAGCGTCCGTCGTCGGATATTACAACGAATCCCTGCTCGGCGTGACGTCCGCCGGCTTCTTTGCCAACGTTGTCAGGGCTCCCGAACGCGTCTATGGTGTGGAAGGGACGTTCGATGTGCAACTTGCGCGCTGGTCACTCGGCGGAACGGCCACTTACGTTGAAGGCGAGAACGACATCAATCGAACAGGCGACTACAAGTATCTCAACGGATTTCGAATTCCTCCACTGAAGCTGACCGCTTATGTGGAACACCTCACGGTGCCGACATGGAGTTGGCGGAACCGGCTTCAGGTGTTGTATTCCGGCACCAGGGACCCTGGACTGGGACCGGCTGTGTTCGGCGGCCGGCCGGTGCACAGTTTCACGGTGCTGGATTTTATCAGCACGGTCAAAGCAGGTCCCGGCCGGATCCAATTCGGCATTGAAAACCTTCTGAACAGCCAGTATTACCTCCCCATCTCGCAGCTCCAACGTGTCGGCATCGCCAGCCTGACCGCCGCTCGCGGGATGGTCGTCAGCCTCGGGTACAGCGTGACCTGGTGAACCGAAGCCGGCGGTCTGGACTTTCCGCCGCCGGCGCACGTATACTGATGAGACTATTTCTCATTATCATAGATAGACCGTTCGCAGAGGCGACCGGCACCCAGATTGGAACTCGGGATGCGTTCGTCGGCACGGATGGACTTAGGTGGATAACCAGATTGCGGCGGAACGATTTTCTCTGTTTCGGGAGTACTATGACGAACTCGTCGGCTTTCTGACGCTGAAGTTGAGATCGCGCGATCAGGCGATGGATGTCGCGCAAGAAACCTTCCTGCGCGTCCTCACGCAGGACTCGACGGTTCCCGTAGTCCAGCCCAGAGCCTTTCTCTACAAAACCGCGCTCAATCTCACCGTCGATCTGTTCCGCAAACGGCAGCGGCGGGCCGAGGACTCCTTGGATGCGGAGGGCATGCGGGAGAGCCTGATTGCGTCGCCCGAGCAGGAGGCCATCGTCGAGGCCAGGGAGCAGATTCGCCTGTTGTATGAGGCCATTATGGAATTGCCTCCCCGCTGTCGCCAGGTGTTCCTCCTGCATAAATTCAAAGATCGTTCCCACGCGGAGATCGCGGCGCACTTCGGCATTTCCATCAGCATGGTGGAAAAACACATCAGCAAGGCGACGGCGCACTGCCGAGCCCGTTTCCAAGACATCTCGTAGCTTCTCACTTGCCGAGTTCCGCATTCCTCGCGCCTTGCCGTTGCCCGCACCCCAATAAAATCAGAGTCAGGGACAGACAGACCTGAGGGGCGCGGCCGTCTTGTTCGTCCCATCATTGCGGAGCTATCATCGCCGCCGGAAGCCGCGGCGCCCGCTTATTCCTCGACCGTCCGACCGTCTCGACCATGGCCGAACGCACACCCTCTTCTCATACGGGATCACTGCGGGAGCAAGCCGTCCGATGGATCGTCCGGCTCAACTCCGGCACGGCCACCCCAGGCGATCGCCGGGAGTTTGAAGCCTGGCTGGCGGCCGGACCGGAACACCGGCACGAATTCGAGCAATTGTCGAGGATGTGGGCGGCTCTGGACGGGACTCAGTCATTGCTGACAACGGAGATCGACAAGGCGGAACAACTTTGGGAGCGCTATACGGCGAACCGGCAGGCGGCAGGTCGATGGTCTTGGCGGTCGGTGGCCTGGCCGGCCGCCGGAGCGGCTGCGCTGGTCCTCATGCTCGTCACCGCCTGGTGGTGGATGCGGCTGCCCGAGGTGTGGATGTATGAGACGGCCAAAGGCGCGCAACGACAGGTGACCCTGGCGGATGGGTCGATGGTGATGCTGAATACGGATACGAGGCTGACCGTGCAGTTTTCTTCAAGGACGCGGCTGATCCGGTTGGATCAGGGCGAAGCCTGGTTTACGGTCCGGCACGACGAACGCCGCCCGTTCACCGTCCAGGTCGCCAACGGCACGATTCGCGACATCGGCACGCAGTTCATGGTGAACAAGGCGCCTCAGGCCGTGCGCGTCAACGTCTGGGAAGGAGTGGTGGAAGTCGGGGTCCGCGCGCCGGATGAGTCCGGGGCGGCTGCTCATCCGGCGATTCTTCGCGAGGGGCAGCAGGTTTCGTATGACGAAGAAGGCCGGATGTCAGACATCCGCTCCTTCGACCGGGAGATGGTCGGGAGTTGGAAGGACGGCAAATTGATCTTCCGGTCACAACCGCTCAAGCAGGTCTTGACGGAAGTCGCGCGCTACCGGCCTGAAGAAATTCGGCTGCTCGACCCGAGCTTGGAAGAATTTCCGGTGAGCGGCGTCTTTCACATTCACGATCTCGAGCACGTCATCCCAATCTTGGAGGACGCCTTGCCCATTCGCGCGCACCGGGTCGGTACCAACCTGATCGTTGTCGAACGCCCGCCGGCCTCCTCAACTGGTCGCTAGCCCCTCTTCCCACCCCCACGCACCGACCGCTTGTCAAAAAAAATTCCGTTCCGACATGAGGGCTCCCGCCGCAGTCGTCGTCCTACTCGTCGTGTGCCGCTGAACGCCTTGCCGTCATCCGCCTCCACCGGAAGAGGCAAGGTCGAGGATGGAGGGAACAGCAGGAGCACGCGGACACCATCAATCTACGACGAGGAGGCGCCATCAATGGCTCGTACATTGCGCAGGCACAACAGCATGAAACCCGGGAGGCGAGCGGCCGCGGCTCGCCTGGGCGCAGCTCTCGCCACGGCGACCGTGGAGGGCGTCGGTCCTGCGCGGCACCGGTTCTTGTGGGGATTGCTCGCGAGCCTCTCGGCCGTGGCGCTGAGCGCCTATCACCCGGCCATTCCGCAGGATGCGCGGGCGGAGCATTGGAAACCGACGCCTCGCGAGCCGGAACGGAGCCCCGACCCACGGGACCCGCTCGGGGCGAGAAAGCGAGGCCTGCCGTGGCGGCCGGGCGGGAAGGGCGAGTTGTCCCACAGCGCCCCTCCGGCGGTCCGTCTGGCATCCAACGAGGGGTCGCAGGACGGACCGGCGCAGCCATTCGATCTTCCTCCAGGAGACTTGGAGACGGCGCTCATCGGGTTTTCCCGGCAATCCGGCCTTCAATTGCTGTACTCCTCGGAACTGGTCGCCGGACAACGGACCGCAGGGCTACAGGGCGACTACACCCCGGAAGAGGCGCTTCGTCTGTTGCTCGATCACACCGGGCTCCAGTATCGGTTTGCCGGTCCCGGGGCCGTCACCTTACAACCGGCCGGTACAGTCGGGACCGGGGCTGCTGCCGCGGCTGGAGCAGCCAGAACGCCGGCGGACTCCGGCAAGCCGGTCAAACTCCCGGAAGTCGTCGTCAAGGAGACGAGAGAACTGCCGCAGCCGTCTCAAGACCCCCCGGCAGGCTACAAAGCCGACTATTCGTCGACCGTCACGCGCAGCACGATGTCGATCGACGAGACCCCGACCTCGATCGGCGTCGTCACGCGCGACGTCATCCGCGATACCTTCTCTCGGACCCAGAATGACGCATTCGAAAGCGTGAGCGGTCTGTCCCGGAGCAATACCAGATTGGGACGGGGTGAAGGGATCAATATCCGAGGATTCGAAGCATGTACCTTCACCGGCGCCTTTAACGGCATGAAGGTCAATGGGTTGCCGACGGATTGCGTCTTCGCGCCGGATTGGGCCATCGTCGAACGATATGAGATCGTGAAAGGGCCGGCCTCGATCGTCGGCGGCGCCGCCACCCCGGGCGGCATCGTCAACCGTATCACCAAGACCCCGCAACGCTCGAATTTCACGACCGTGGAAGCCAACATCGGCTCCTATGATTTTTACAGAGGGATGATCGACGCCAACGGCGTGATGCCGAATCACGAGAACATCCGGGGCCGCTTGGTGTTTGCTGTCGAAGAGGGGGGCAACTTCATCGACTTCACGCCGGTCCGGCAATATACCGTCGCCCCATCCGTCGAGTTCGACCTGTTCAAGGGCGCCGGCAAGTTGCTCATCATCGGCACCTATCAAAAATTCGACGGCGCCAGCTATCCCGGTTGGCCGCTCACGAGCGATGGGAACATGCTCAACGTGCCGCGCACGAGCAACTTCGGCGGCGGCGCCGACGTGGGCGCCCATACCAACTTTACCGGCTACAACGGCGAGGTCCATTACAATCATCAGTTCATCCACGACATCAAACTCTCAGCCAAGGGCAAGTACTCGAAGTCGGACCTCACCGATAATGTCGTGTACAGCTATACCATCGGCGGGATTCCTCCGAGCGGGGACTCCTATCTCAACAATGGCTTGCGCCGCAACCGTTTCGATACCTATGCGGGCGAGTTGTTCCTCAGTAAGGAGTTTGATCTCTTGGGGCAAAAGAACGAAATCTTGGCCGGCGCCGATTATCGCGACATGACGCAGAATTTCCTTCTCGGCTATACCTATTTGCCCGTAGGCGGACCGTTTGTGATCGATAACGTGTTCAACCCGAGGAACGGGATACCAGTGGCGTCCGATTCGTTCCTGACTAGCGTAGCGGGTGCAGACCGCCGATCCACCTTGAAACAGACCGGCGTATTCGCACAGACCGTCATCCGTCCCTTCGAACGGTTGACGCTCGTGCTGGCGGGACGGCACGACAACGCGGACTCGACCAACCGCGAAACATCAACGAGTGCACAAAGCGCACGGACGGACTCCCGATTGACCGGCCGAGCCGGCGCGACCATGAAAGTGACCGAATGGATGAACGTCTATGGCGGTGTCCAACAGTCCTTCGCTCCGCAACCGCTCTTTATCACTCGAAATAATGAAATGCTGAACGCGGAGACCGGCATCAATTATGAAGTCGGCGCCAAGTTCAACCTGCTCAACGAGCGCCTCCGTATCACCACCGCACTGTTTCGCACCTATCGCCGCAATGTCGCGACGCCCGATCCGACCGACTTTCGATTTTCCATCGCTGTCGGGGAGCAGCGCCATCAGGGGGCGGAACTGGACGTGAACGGGCAGCCGATTCCCGGCCTGAACCTGAATGCAGCCTTCACGTACCTGGATGCCGTGATTACAGAAGACAACAACCCGGCATTGGTCGGCAGCTATCCGACTCGGGTGCCGCGCAACTATGTGGGGCGCGTCTTCGCGACCTATCAACTCCAGTCCGGGCCTCTGCAAGGCTTCGGATTCGGGGGCGGAGTCTATTTCCAAGGCGGGTATGAATTATCGTTCCCAAACGGGATCAAGACAGACCCCTATCAGCGGGTGGACGCGCTGCTCTTTTACCGGGGAAACAAACGATACGATCTGAGCGTCAACATCCGCAATCTGCTCAACCAAAAATACATCGAGAGTCCCGGCAACTTAAACTCCTATAACGGCTTCGGCGCGCCAATCATCGCCATCGCGTCGCTCCGGGTGTTTTTCTGAGGTCGGGAGTGGGCAGGGCTGCTGTACCAGATGCCGAGTGCCGGGGCTCAGCGCTTCTCCATGCGGTGCAACTGGCCCTGAATGACAATCACCCTCGGGTGGCCAAGCGCATCTGCGAGGATCATCTCCGTGCCGCTCCGGACGATCCCGATGCGCACCGGTACTTAGCCCAAGTGTTGATGGTCTTGGGCGAGCACGAACAGGCGCGTACCATTGCGATCCGCGCCACCGAATTTGCCCCGGATGATCCTCGCGCCTGGTCTGATCTGGGACGAGTGCATGTCTTGTCGAGAAATCTTCGCGACGCGATCGTCTGCTTCGAGAAAGCCGTCGAAGTCGATCCACACTATGCCGACGGCTGGCATAACTTGGGCCTGGCGCTCCGGCAGACGGGCCAAACAGAGCGGGCCTTCGACGCCCTGAAGCAGGCGTTGATCATCGATCCGACGCGAGCCGAATCCTATCTCAGCCTTGGGAACCTCCTGGTGGATGCGGAACAGTTGGAGGAGGCCATCGGCTGTTTCGAACGGGCCGTGCGGCATGATCCCGCTCTGGCCAAGGCCCATACGCGGCTCGCGCAGGAACTGTCCCAACGCGGCGAGGTCGACCGGGCCGAATCGCTGTTTCTACGCGCCCTCTCGCTCGATGCCGGCCATGTCGAGAGCTGGTTCGGGCTGGGCCGCACCCTCGAAGACCTCGGCCTGGCAGAGGCGGCGCTGAGCTGCTATCGGACCCTCCTGCAGCGGCAACCGGGCCATGCCCTGGCGCTGGGACATTATCTGGCGCTGGCGAAAGGGGAGGAAGGCCACGAGTGGCTCGCCCAACTGGAACCGGCGCTCGATCGCACGGAGGGGTCGGCTGAGGCCAAAGCCCTCATGGGCTATGGCCTCACGAAATGGTATGACCGCCGCAGCCGGTTCCGCGACGCCGCCTCGGCCGGCACTAAGGCCAATGCGGCAAGGAGGCAAGCGACAGGACCGTTCAACCGCGCCGGCATGACCGGCCGGATCGATGCCATTCTGGCGGCATACACCGTGGAGTTCTTCGCCGAACGCCGGCATCTCGGAATCGGGACCGACCAGCCGGTGTTCATCGTGGGCTTGCCGCGCTCCGGCACGACCTTGACCGAACAAATTCTCTCGGCCCATCCGCTCCTGCATGGCGCGGGAGAACTGCCCGATCTGGCCCGCTTGGCGAAGCAGTCGCTGGAAGGAGAGGATGTAGCGCCCTGGGAAGCGGCCCAGTACCTCGACGAGGAGATGACCAGTCGCCGGCTCGCCCATGAGTATTTGAGCGCAATGCGGCGCAGCGCCCCGCCGGACTGCCGGCGCATCAGTGATAAGCAGCCGCTGAACTTCTTTCATCTCGCCTTTGCCGCGCTCCTCTTTCCCAATGCCCGCGTGATTCACTGCCGCCGCGATGCGCGCGACAATGCGCTCTCGATCTGGATGGAGAATTTCAACCCCGATCAGACGTATGCCACGGACTTCGGCGACCTGGCGCATTTCACGGCCGAATATCGCCGATTGATGGCGCATTGGCGCGCTGTGCTGCCGCTTCAGATCCTGGAGGTCCAGTACGAAGACACGGTCGCGGACCTGGAGGGCCAGGCTCGCCGGCTCATCGACTTTCTCGGCGCGCCCTGGGACGAGCGGTGCCTCAACTTTCACCAACAGGATCGCGCGGTGCAGACGCCCAGCCGCTGGCAGGTTCGCCAGCCGATCTACTCGAAGTCCGTCGGCCGATGGCGGCGGTATCGAGAGTTCCTGCCGGAGCTGGAGTCGGCGTTTGCAGCCATGGAGGACGACTGATGGACGGCCCGCTGACGTTGGGAGAAGTGACTGTCTTTGGGGATACGTCGCTTCAAGAGGTGGATCAAGTCCCCGCTGACCCGGGCTTCACGATCTGGCTCACGGGCCTGCCTGGCTCCGGAAAGACCACGCTCGCCCACTTGCTCGAGGCCGATCTGATAAGGCTCGGCCTACCGGTGGTGGTGCTCGACGGCGATGAGGTCCGCCGAAAGCTGGCAAAGGACCTCGGATTCTCTCGGGAGGATCGCAACGAGAACGTGCGCCGCATCGCATTCGTGGCCGGCTGCGTGACCCGTGCGGGGGGCGTCGCGATCGTGGCCGCCATCTCCCCCTATGCCGGGGCGCGCGCCGAGGCCCGAAAGGAGATCGGCCGGTTCGTGGAGGTCTATGTCCGCTGCCCCCTCGCCGTCTGCATGCAGCGCGATCCGAAAGGCCTCTATGCCAGAGCCCGGCGCGGGGAAGTGGCCCATGTCACCGGCCTGTCCGATCCCTATGAAGAGCCGACAGACTCGGAAGTGATTGTCTCCACCGATCGGGAAGCGCCTCGCAACAGCCTCAAGGCAATCCTACGATACCTGGCCGACAGACAGCTCGTTCGGCTATTCGTCCCGACCCCTGATTAGCAGGTTTCTCCTCGCTCGATGCGCGGTGAATCCTCACCCAACCCGGATGACCATCACGACGATGGCCGGCGGCGGCCGGCCGGACCGTTCCGACTCGGACGGCAGAGGCCGGAAGAAATCAACTGGACATTCGATCGTTGGCGCGTGTAAATTTACATTTTGAGACAAGTTCTCAATATCATCAGGTAGCCAATTCCTGAGGCCAGAGCCCATCAGGGCGGAGCCCGCCGCATCTCACGATGCGCGCGGGCTTTTTTATGGGGCCGGGTCGCCGCGCATGAACCTGACGTACCGCGACATCGAGCAACTGTTCTGCCGGCATCGGCGCGAGCTGGCTCGCAGTCTCTACAAGATCGTGCGGTGCGAGGAAACGGCGGCGGATCTTTGCCAAGAGACGTACCTGCGGCTGATCAATTTGGCGAAACACACCGCCGTGGCCTATCCGCGCGCGCTCTTGCATCGGACCGCCAGGAATCTGGCGATCGACCATTTGCGCAAGCGGCAACTGCATGCCTCTTACGAAGCGGTGGACGCGGTCACGGACGAAGTTCCCAGTCCGATGCCCTCGGCGGATGATGCGATCGATGCCCGCCAGCGATATCTGCTGCTGCGCCGGGCCGTCGCCACCCTGGCGCCCAAGTGCCGGACCGTGTTCTTGCTCCACAAGGCCGAGCACCTCTCGTATGCGCAGATCGCCGCCCGTTTGAACATCTCCACCAGCGCCGTCGAAAAACATATGAGCAAAGCGCTGGCGCTATGCCGTGATGCCCTGGAACGAGAAGGGCGATGAGCCGGTCCAGGCTGTGGTAACCCTGGATTCGTTCGTCACACAGGGTAGGCGGAGCGATGAGCCCGGGAACGCCATGAGTCCTGACGAGCGCAGACTGTCCGATGAGGCTGTCCGTTGGCGGGTGCGCCTGCAAGCCGAAGATCTCACCGACGAAGAACGGCGGTCATTCGAAGAGTGGACGCGCCGCAGCGACCGCCACCGCGCCGCCTACGCGCGAATCGATTCGCTCTGGCGCGATCTGGATGCGCCCAGCCGCCACGTGTGGGAGGAGGTTCGGCGGGGAGTCGAACCGGCCGATGCGGCTGTCCCACCTGTCTCTTTGAGATGGAAACGGCCCGCGCTCATCGCCGCGTCGGTCCTGCTGGCGGTGCTCGCCGGGCTGTGGGTCATGGATTTTGGAGAGCCGTGGACGCCGGGCCTCGTCAGGACCGCTCGGGGAGAATATGCCAGCCGTATCTTGCCGGACGGTTCGACGGTCCATCTCAACACCGACAGCGTTGTCTCGGTCGAGTTCACCGATCAGAAGCGGCGTCTGGTACTCAAACGGGGTGAAGCGTGGTTTTCCGTCGCGTCGGAGCCGGCCAGGCCCTTCGCTGTTGAAGCCGGCGGAGGCACGGTGCGCGCAATCGGGACCGAGTTCAATGTCCGCCAGGATCACGACGGCACCACCGTGACCGTCATCGAGGGGACGGTCGAGGTGTCGCCATCGGCGCCGCCGGCTTCGTCGCCTCCCTCCGTTCGAGCATCGGTGGGGGCCGGTGAACAGGTCCGATACAGCCGGTCCGGAGGGATGGACAAGGTGGTGCCCGCCGATCTGGTGCAGGTCACCGGGTGGCGCCGCGGGCAATTGGTGTTCGATCTCAAGCCGCTGGGCGACGTTGTCGAGGAGGTCGATCGATACTGGCCGGGGCGCATCCTCGTGCTGAGTCCAGACCTTCGGCGCCATCGTGTCAGCGGGGTCTTCAAGACCGGCGATCCCGACGCGGTCGTGCACGCGCTGGAGACGACGTTTCAGATGAAATCGCTGAAGGTTGCCGGGCTCCTCATCATCCTCTATCAGTAGCCCTCCTCGAACCATCATCCCGTCATCCGAAAATAAATTCATCACGGCTTGGGGTGGGCGCGGCCTGATCCGTCTTACGGGCAGGACCAGGCTCACTTCACGAGGGATGTATGAAGACGTTGTTGCTGGCTGTCAGCGGTGTGATGGTGTGTGTGCTGTCCGGGGTCGTGTTCCCACTGCTGGTTGCCGCCGAACCGGTGGATTTCGAGATCCCCGAACAATCATTGGCCTCCGCCCTGGCCGAGTTTGCGGCCAAGACCGATCTGCAGGTGTTGTACAGCGGGGAGCTGACGCGGGGACAGCGCACGCGGGGAATCAGCGGCCGCTATGAACCGGAAGAGGCCCTCGGGCACCTGCTCAAGGAGAGCGGGCTCGAGTACCGGTTCACCGATCACCACACGATTACGTTGGAACGTGCGCCGGTTGTTCCCCTTCCTCCCGGGGCGCCCGCACCACAGAGTCAGGAGGTTCCGGCCCATCCGGCACCGGCCACATCGCCGAACAGCGGAAAACCGCTCAAGTTGCCGGAGATCCTGGTGAAGGACGTGAAAGAGCGCGGCTATACGGCCGACGATTCTTCCACGGCGATGCGCCTGTCGATCCCCATCCAGGAGACTCCTCGTTCTATCGAAGTGGTCACCAGGCAGGTGCTCGACGACCAGAAAGTGCTCCGGGTGCAGGACGCCTTGCGCAACGTCAGCGGCGCCTCGATGCCGAGTTCCCAGGGAGGCCGGGCCGGCGATTTCATGATTCGGGGATTCCGGTCCGATCAGAGTGTGTTCAAGAACGGCTTCCGGGAAGACAGCACCTTCGGCGCGCGCGCCTCGCGGGACACGGCCAATCTCGAGTCCATCGAGGTGATCAAGGGACCGCCCTCCTATCTCTACGGACGCGCCGATCCCGGCGGAGTCATCAATCAGATCACCAAGAGCCCGTTGCGGGAACGGTACTCGGCCGTGGACCTGACCGTGGGCAGCTATAATCTCTATCGTCCCTCCGTCGATCTTGGCGGTCCGCTGAACGACAGCAAAACCCTCACCTACCGATTCAACGGGGTCTATGAATCCTCGCAGAGTTTTCGGGAAGGGGTAAGGATCGATCGGATCTTCCTGGCCCCGACCATCGGCTGGGAACTGGGGCCTCGCACGACCCTGCGCTTCGAAGCGGAGTATCTGCACGATCGCTCTCCGATCGATCGCGGGATCGTGGCGGTCGGGAGCGGGCCGGCCGATATTCCGATCGGCCGCTTTCTCGGCGATCCCACTAGGCGGGGTGAGATCAACCAGGGGAAAGCGACGTTGATTTTCCGCCATCAGTTCAACGAGGCCTGGGCTTGGCGGACCGGCTTTCGCTCGGCGGTCGCATCGGAAAAGTACGACAGTCTCGAATCGTGGTTTCTGCTGGCGGACAATCGCACGCTGGAGCTGGCCGCTTTCCGTATTCCGCAAACCGTCCAGAGCCATTACCTGCAAAACGAACTGCACGGCCATTTCTCCACCGGTCCGATCGGGCACCGCCTGTTGTTGGGGGTGGAGCTGGGCCGGGAGGTTCAGAAATCGACGGTCCTCACGGACAGCAGTTGCGCCTTTCTCGGAACCTGCGCCGCATTGAACACAATCGATATTCTGAACCCGACCTATTCGTTCTTTAATAATCCGCTGAGCACGATCAACGACAGCAGCCAGACCAACGGCATCATCGGCCTCTACGCGGGGGACCAGATCGATCTCTTGGACAATCTCCACCTGAATTTCGGGGGCCGCTTCGATATCTTCAAACAGCATCTGACCAACCGGCCTGATGCATTCGATCCCACCGATCGGGAGGTGGAAGAGACCCACCGGGCGTTCAGTCCGTCGGTCGGGTTGACCTATGAGCCGCTCAAGACCGTTGCGCTCTTCGCCAACTACACACGCTCGTTCATGCCGCAATCACCCGGCGCCCGTAGTTCGCAAGGGACCCTGTTCGATCCGACCAGAGGGCGTCAGTACGAAGGCGGCATCAAGTTCCAAGCCTCCGACGGCAGGCTCCGGTCCACCATCGCCCTGTTCGATATCGTCAAGACCAATGTCCTGACGAGCGAGATCGGTGCCGGCGGAGCCTTCACCGGCTTTTCGATTGCCACCGGCGAGCAGCGGAGCCGAGGCGTGGAGTTCGACGTGGCCGGCCGGATCCTGCCCGGATGGGACGTGATCGCCAACTATGCCTACATCGACGCCCGCATTACCAAGGACAACACCTTCGTCGAAAACAGCCGGCTCGATAACGTGCCCTATCACCAGGGCAGCATCTGGACCCAGTATTTTCTCCAAGAAGGCCGATTGAAGGGACTCGGGGCCGGCATCGGCATGTACGCGCAAGGCCAACGGAACGGGATCAAACTCGTGCAACCTACCGCGTTCGGGCAGGAGCCGTTCAACTTGGCGGGGTTCGTGCGGATGGATGCGGCGGTGTACTACCGGAAGCAGAACATCTTCAATCGCACGAACCTGCTGGCGTCGGTGAATATCTACAATCTCCTCGACCAACGCTACTTCGCCGGCGCCCAGGATTTCCGGGAGATCGTCTACCCGGGCATGCCGCTCACCGTGATCGGATCGCTGAAGTTCGAGTTCTATTGAGGGGGGCAGCCGAGACCAGGGATGGCGGTCGCGCGGTCCGTCGGGGCCGCCTTCCGGGACCGCTTGTTTGATAGTTGATATTACTTCTCAAAATCACTATACTGTCGGAGCCCGTGATGCTGCATGATGGGTCTGCTCACGCGATAGAGATTCCGAAAGCGCCATGGCTCACGCAGATCTTCCACAGATCTTTGACCGGCTCGCGCCGGACCTGCAACGATTCCTCGCGAGCCGGGTCACCTGCGAGGCCACGGCTGCGGATCTCACGCAAGAGACCTTTTTGCGTCTCGCGCAGGTGCCCAACCTGGAGGCGATCGACAATCTTCGCACCTACCTGTTCAAGATCGCGAACAATCTGGCCATCGATCACCATCGGGCCCGCGCGCGGACGAGGTGCTCCTCTCCGGAGGATGAGAGCGCGCTGATCGAATATCCGGATGGGGCCGCGACACCGGAAGCGGCGACCCTCGCCAAAGAGGAACTGGCCGTCGCCTTTCAGGCCCTGGAGGAACTGTCGCCCCTGTGCCGCCGGATCTTCGTCCTCAATCGCTTCGAAGGCTTGCCCCACCGCGAGATCGCGGATCGGCTCGGGATTCACCTCAGCACCGTGGAGAAGAACATCGCCCGCGCCCTGAATCACTGCCGCCGGCGTCTGAACGAGTCCGCCGGGTGAAGAATTCGCTCCCGTTCCGTCCGGCTTTGGACGCGCCCATCGTCTTATCCATAGGCCCCTCTTGATTCGCGACGGTTCTTTGCCCTATCTCAAGGGCCGGATCGCCTGGAGATGGCGCAGCATGTCGGCAGCGGAGCCCTTCGAACAGGAACGGGAACAGCTTGAAGAAGAGGCCGTGGCGTGGATCGTGCGCCTCACGTCAGGCGGCGCGACCGACGCCGATCGGGACGCGCTGGCGGTCTGGCGCCGCCGGAGTCCCGAACACGATCAGGCGTTTCGAAAGGTGGAGCGTCTCTGGGCGGGCATTCAGCCCTTGAAAGCACGCCTCTCTGCTGCGGAGGCTGCGAGCGAGCGAACGGGTGCACCGGTCGCCGCCACCGCGACGGCCGGTACACGCAGGATCAAGCAGCCTGTATGGATTCGATGGGGCGCCATCGCCGCGTCTCTGGCGGCCCTTGCGGTGACGCTGGCCCTGGCGAGCGGAACCTTTCCGCTGCTGTGGGCGGATGCCCGCACAGGGGTCGGCGAGCAGCGAACGCTCCCCTTAGATGACGGCAGCGAGATCCTCCTCAATACGCAGGCCGCGGTCTCCATCCACTACTCCGAGCAGGCGCGTCTGGTGGACCTGTTGGCCGGGGAAGCGGCATTTCGCGTGGAAAAGGATGCCGGGCGTCCGTTCCTCGTGCAGACGAACGAGGGACAGGTCCGTGCCGTCGGCACGGAGTTCATCGTCCATAAGACCGCGGAAGCCGTACTTGTCACCGTCACGGAAGGCGTCGTGGAGGTCAGTGTCAAGGGCGGCCTTGCGGCATCTCCGACTCTGGTCCAGGCCGGCCAACGGATACGGTACGATCCTGCCGGCGTGGGACCGGTCGAGCCGGTCGATCTCCGCGTGGCCACGGCCTGGCAGCGGGGCAAGCTGATCTTCGAAGCGACGCCGCTGACCCTCGTGGTCGACGAGATGAACCGGTATCGCCGCGGCCACATCATGGTGCTCAATCCGAAACTTGCCGAGCACCGAGTCAGCGGCGTCTTCGATCTCCAACGATTGGACGCCGCCGTCAGCACCATTGAACGGACCCTGCCGATCACCGCCACCCACTTCACCGACCGCCTGATCTTCTTCCGCTAAACGTCGCAGCCTCCGCCGAGACTCCCCACGCATTTTTTCTAAGCCTAGCCGTCCGGGTTTCTTCCCCGAGAGCGTCTATTCTCTGTCATCGGTTCTGAGATCGATGGGAACGGAAGGAACAATGTCGAGGTTGGGCGACTCGGCGGTTCGCCCATTTCCGGGAGTGTGTGCGCGAAGCGCGTGGTGGAGGACGAATGGATAGCAGGTTGGGAAGGGACAGACAACGGGTCAGACGGATAGCGGGAGCGCTGCTGTGGACGTTCGCATTGGCTTGGCCACTTGCGCCGGCCTATGCGGAAACGGCCGATCGTCAAGACGAGGGGGCGCGCCTCGCGGAGGCGGAGCGGATCAATTTCGACATCCCGCCGCAACCCTTGCGGAGCGCGCTCACGACGTTCGCGGAGCAGAGCGGCTGGCAGCTCTTCTATAGCGCGGAGGTGGCGGAAGGCATCCAGAGCCCCGGCCTGTCCGGCATCTATGCGCCGGACCGCGCGCTGAAAGAACTGCTGGCCGGAACCGGACTTGCGTTTCGCATGACCGATCCAAGAACCGTCACGATCGAATCGGCCTCATCGGCCGCGGCCCCGCCTCCAATCCCTCCGACGACGAGCGAAACGGCGCCGGTGGACTCGGCGAACGGCATGAACGGCGCACCCAAAAAGAAACCCGTGAAGCTGCCCGAAGTCTTGGTCAAGGACGTGCGCCAGCGCGCCGACGACACGAAATCGTATGTAGCCGAAGAGGCGAATACGGCGACGAGAACCGATACGCCGATCCGGGACGTGCCGCAGTCGATCCAAGTGACCACTCGGAAGGTGATCGAAGAGCAGCGCACGTTTCGTCTGCAGGACGCCTTGCAGAATATCTCCGGCATCAACGCGACGGAGTCCGCGGCGTCGCTGTATGAATCGATCATCATTCGAGGGTTCGACGCGACGACCCGGACCTATTTCCGAAACGGCTTGTTCGATCCATTCGCGCAATTTACGGCGTCGGACACCTACAACATTCGAAGGATCGAAGTGCTGAAAGGGCCGGCGGCGGTCCTGTACGGGCAGGGAGACCCCGGCGGCATCATCAATATCGTCACGAACCGAGCCCTACCGGATGCCGCCTATGCCGCGAACGTCACTTTGGGGAATTTCCGCTTCTATCGGTCCGAGCTTGACGCCACAGGCCCGCTCAACGCGAACAAGACGGTGCTCTATCGATTGAATGTGGCGGGGCAAAAGGCGGACAGCTTCATCGACTATGCCAATCGCGATCTGGTGGCCTTTGCGCCGACCATCACCTGGCTCATCGGCCCGCGCACCACCTTGACCGTGGAGGCCGATTACCTGCGCCGCTGGAGCAACGATCCCTACGGTCTTCCGGCTCAGGGGACGCTTTTCCCGAACATCAACGGCCCGCTCCCGAGGAACCGCACCGTGACCCTGGGCGATTTCAGCTCGTTCAACCGCACGTCCTACCGGGTCGGCTATGACCTCACCCATCAGTTCAGCAACAACTGGTCCTTTCGCAATGCCTATCGGCATACGATTGCGGAGGACGACAAGAACAACCTGTACGCCTTCCCCGATTCGCTGGACCCAGACCAACGGACGCTCCAGCGGTTGCAGGTGCTGCAGCCGGCGATTGCCCGCAGGCATGCGCATTCGATGATCACGAACGTGGTCGGGCATTTCCGGTTTTTCGACATGGACCATACCCTGTTGACCGGTGTCGAATTGCGGCAGGAGAAGACCGACCGGTCCGTCTATACCTTCGCCGCGGCGCCGCCGCTGGACCTGTTTGCTCCGGACTATTCACTGAGCCCGCTGGCCTTTACCGGCGACCTCGTGAACTTCAACAACGACACCAAGAGCGCCGGCCTCTTTGTGCAGGATCAGGTGACCATTCTGCCCAACCTGAAATTCCTCGGCGGCTTGCGCTTCGACTACATTCACCAATTCGCCCACTCTCTGGGCGAGCCGGAACAGACGTCGGACAACCATGCGGTCAGCCCTCGACTGGGCCTCGTCTATCAGCCGGTCGAACCGGTGTCCCTCTATACGTCCTGGACCAAGGGATTTCAGCCGAGTTCGCCCTTTGGGTTCAATCCGGACGGCCAGCTCTTCAAGCCGGAACGATCCACCCAATATGAAGTGGGAACGAAGATCTTCATGTTCGAGAACCGCCTGTCGGCCACCCTCGCCTGGTTTCACCTGACGCGGGAGAATCTGGTCACGCCCAATCCGGACCCCGCGCTGGCCTTCGCGGGATTTTCGGTGCAAACGGGCGAACAACGGAGTCAGGGCGTGGAATTGGACGTGACGGCGCAACTGACGCCTGGATGGAACGTGATCGCGAGCTATGCCTATACCGATGCCGAGGTGACGAAGGACAACGATCCGGCGTTGCTCAACAAGCGTCTGGCCAACGTGCCCTACAACAAGGCCACCCTCTGGTCGACCTATCATTTTCAGGAAGGGCCGCTCAAAGGATTCGGTCTTGGCGGCGGGATCTTTGCCTACAGCGACCGGAACGCCTCCCTGTTCGGAGACCAAATCTCAATGCCCGGCTATATCAGAGCCGATGCGGCCGTGTACTACAACCGCGCCTTGGAGCCGGGAAATTGGCTGAGGGCCAAGGCCTTGAATGTCGCGCTGAATATTCGGAATCTTCTGGACAAGCGCTACATCGCCACCTCGCACAACGGTTCCCAGTTTTTCTTCTTCGGCGAGCCCTTCACCGTGCTGGGCACCGTGGGGATACGGTTCTGAAAGGAGGCGGCTCGTGACGAACAGGGGAGGACGTACCGCCGCCGGCCTCGTTTGGTTGTTGACGCTGGCCGGGTGCAGCGAAGGGCGCTGGGCGCATCCGACGAACACGGAAGAGCAGGCCGCGCAGGATTGGGAAGTCTGCAAGGCCGAGGTGCTTTCGGGCGTCGAGCATCAAAAGGAGACGCTCGCCGGCGGGGTGAACCTCAGCGGGTGCATGAAGTCCAAAGGATATACCTACGTCGAAGGCGAAGCACCACGCGATCCCGGCGCCAAGGTTACGGAGCCCCGCTGATCGTCCTCGCTCGACCACGTTGGCATGTCTGCCTGACTCGCGCATTGCCCTTCCCGCGGCCGTCATCGGGCGTGATCTGGCACGGCCAAGCCTGCGAAACAGGTCATCCGGCTGACACGCGGCCCACACGCGCTGTCCCTCACAGTACCGGCGAATGAACATTCTCCTGCCCTGCTCCTCGTGATAGCGTGGCGCCGTTTGCGCGGCGGTTCCGGACCGGAATGGTCGAGGATTCCATGCGCGGTCGATCTCACGCGCGCTGAATAGCGGCCGATCCATCAGCCTCATGACCTCCCACGATGTCGAACAGCTTTTTCTCTCCGCCGGCGACGATCTCAGGCGGTTTCTCTCGCGGCGGATCGCCTGCCCGCACACGGTATCCGATCTGATGCAGGAAGCCTTTCTCAAACTGATGGGGAGGCAACCGGCCGCGGAGATCAGGGACCCGCGCGGGTACCTGTTTCGTATTGCCTCCAACCTGGCCATCAACCATGGAACCAGACGGCGCGATCTCGATGCCCTCTCCTCCGAGCCGGACTCCGGGCCGGCCGCCGACCGATCGCTCCGCGATGACCGGACGCCGGAGCGGGTGGTGGCCGGCGCCGACCGGCTGCGCCGGGTGATGGAGGCGATCGAATCGCTTCCGTCACGCTGCAAGGAGGTCTTCATCCTGTACCGGTTTCATCACATGAACCAAACGGAGATCGCCGCGCAACTCGGCATCTCGCTCAGCATGGTCGAGAAGCACGTCATTCGAGCCATGCGTGCTTGCCGCGAGGCGCGGGATGGGGCACAGTGAGGGAAATGCGGTGAATCGTGTCGAAGGAATAGACGGACTAGACAGGCGCCTCATGAACGGAACCACCAACCAGCCCGCCGATGGGCCGGACCCGGCCAAGGCCTACGATGAGGCCGTGCGCTGGCTGATGGCGTTGCGACAGGCCGGTCCTGTGCCCCTGAATCGGAACCGGCGCGCCTTCGAGCAATGGCTTGCGGCGAGCCCCGAACATGCCAGGGCCTTCGAGGAATGCCGGGCCGACTGGGATGAACTGGAGCCGCTGGCCTCGGTGTATGGTCCGAGCGCCGGACCAACCGCGAAAGCCAGGGCTTCCGGGCTCAAGCGGGCGCGCAATTGGATGTGGATCGCTGGCATGGCCGCGATGTTGGCCGCCGTGGCCACGATCGGATTCTTCGCCGCCGCCCGTCTCTGGCCGACCTATGAGGTCGCGGCCTCCACGCAGATCGCGGAGCGCAGGACGTTGGAGTTGATCGACGGGTCGCGCATTGAGTTGAACGGCCGCTCCAGGGTGCGGGTCGAATATTTCCGCGGTCGCCGCATCAGTCATTTGGACGAAGGCGAGGCGCTGTTCGATGTCGCCGGCGATCCCGACCGGCCGTTTGTGGTGGAGGCCGGTCTCGGCACGGTCCGTGTGGTCGGGACCTCGTTTCAGGTGACTCGCGAGGCGGATCGGGTCGCCATAAAGGTCGTGAGGGGTCAGGTACGGGTGGAACGGCCTCTCCCACCTGTGATGACCGTCGTGCTCTCGGCCGGTCAAGGTGTCAACGTCACGGCAACCGGCATCGAGCCGGTTGCCGACGTCGCTGTGGAAACGATCGGAACCTGGAGACGTCACGTGTTGGTGTTCGACCGGGCTCCGCTCCGGGAGGTCGTGCCCGCGTTGCAGCGCCAGTATCAAGGGATCATCCGGCTCGACCCCGCTGCCTCGGACATTCGGCTGACCGCGGTCGTGCAGTTCACCGATATCGAGGCCACGCTCGCCGCTCTGCCGGCCAGCCTGCCGGTCCGCGTCGATCATCCTGCTCCGGCCGACTGGCATATCCGAGCCGGACTTCCCTAATGGCTCCTACTCCGTCGACGGCGATCTGATTCCGGCTTCCGAGTCGGCCCTGTGTTGTTCTTTTCCATCCCCGTGAGGGTTTTCTCTCCTCCTGTGTCGTAGCAGATAGCGGCGACAGGAGAAACCGAGCACGGAGGGTGGTCATGCGGGAGGTTCCGTGGAGACGATTCACGATCGAGGCCATGTCTGCGGCGCGGCGGGCCGCCGGTATCCTGGCGGCCGTGTTGTTGTTTTCCGGCCCGGTCCGGGCGCAAGAGCGTACATTCGACATTGCCGCGCAACCCTTGAACAGAGCCCTGATCGAATTTGCCACCCAGGCCGGCGTATCGGTGAACGCCGACCCCGAGTTGCTGGCCGGCCGGCAGAGCATGGGAGTTACCGGGCCTTACACGAACGAGGCGGCGCTCGCGCAATTGCTGAAGGGAACCGGACTCCAACTCCAACCGGCCGGGGCGAACACCTTCACGATCCAGCCGGAACCCACGCCGCCGCCACCGGTCGGCATGCCCCGCAGCAGCGGAGAGAAACCGGTCAAACTCCCGGAAGTGCTGGTCAAGGACGTGCATCAGCGGGATGACGGCAAGGACTACGTGGCCGAGGAGGCGAACACCGCCACGCGGACCGACACCCCGCTGATCCAGGTGCCGCAGTCGGTGGAAGTCGTGACGCAGAAAGTTATCCAGGACCAACGGGGCATTCGCGTCGAGCAGGCGCTGCGCAACGTCAGCGGCGTGGCGCTCGGCGATGTCGGGCAAACCGGCCTCGCCGCCGACGTGGCCTTTTGCCGAGGATTCCGATGCGGCTATTTCAAGAACTATCTCCGGAACGAAGACGCCAACCAGGCGCTCGCCTATCGGGACATCGCCAACATGCAACGGATCGAGGTGCTCAAAGGGCCGGCCTCGGTCCTCTACGGCCGGAGCGAACCGGGCGGCATCATCAACATCCTGACGAAGCAGCCACAGGCGGAACGCTATGCCTCCATCGATCAGATCATGGGCAGCTACAACTACTATCGGACGATGATCGACGCCACCGGCCCGATGAATGAAAGCAAAACGCTGCGCTTTCGCATCACCGGCGCCTATGAAAACACGGAAAGTTTCCGGGATATCGTCCGAGGCCAGCGGTATTTCGTCTCGCCCGTGTTGACCTGGATCGCCGGCAACCATACGACGATCACGATCGAAGGCGAATATATCCGCGATCGCCGGACGCCAGACCCGGGGATTCCGGCGATCGGGCGCGGGCTCGCGCCGGTGCCCGACAGCCGGTTTCTCGGCGAGCGGTTCGATACGCTGGCCTTCGAAGAAGGACGAGCCAGCCTCACCGTGGAGCACCGCTTCAATCCAGACTGGCGTATCGAGAGTCGCTTCAGGGCCGACCGGGGCACCGCCACGGCCTATCGCACCGTCCCCCTCGCCGTGTTGCCGGGCGATCAAGCCGTCGCGCGATTCTTTTTCGACCAACTGGCGCCGGTCTCCAGCTACTACTGGCGGAACGATGTCATCGGGAAGTTCGCCACCGGCTCGATCGCCCATCGTCTCCTGACCGGGGTGGAGGTGGGCCGGCAATACGCTTCGTACGAGCAGGCCGCAGTGCCCTTCGACACGTTCAACTTCTTCAATCCGGTCTACGGGCAGACGCCGGGACCGATCCTGCCGCGAACGCCCTTCAGCCACAGCTTCGCCAATGCGCTGGGCGGCTATGTGCAGGACCAACTGTCTTTGCTCGACAACCTCCATGTCCTGATCGGCGCCCGGGGCGATTATTTTTACCAGCACAGCCACGTTGTGGGAACGGACACGAAGGCGGAAAATTTTGCGTTCAGCCCCCGCATCGGCCTGACCTATCAGCCGCTCGCGCCGATCGCGATCTACGCCAACGTCACTCGGTCGTTCGTGCCGAACTTCGGCCCCTTCACCGCGGCGAGCAATCAATTCAAGCCGACGACGGCGACGCAATACGAAGCCGGGATTAAAGCCGAAATCGTGCCCGGGCGCTTGACCTCGACCTTGGCCTTTTATCGGATTCTGAAAAAGGACGTCCTGGCGGCCGACCCGACCAACCCGCTCTTTTTCGTGCAGACCGGCGCGCAACGCAGTCACGGCGTCGAGTTCGACCTGACGGCGAACCTGACGCCGGAATGGAATGTCATCGTGACCTATGCCTACACGGACGCGCGCATCGCGGCGGACACGACCGTTCCGGTCGGCAATCGGCTGCCCTTGATCGCGAGACATACCGGGAGTTTCTGGACCACCTACGACCTTCAAGACGGTCCGTTGAAAGGATTCGGGGCCGGTATCGGTCTCTTTGCGGTGGGGGAACGGGCCGGAGATCTGGGGAATACCTTCGAGCTTCCCGGCTATGTGCGGACGGACGCCGCCCTCTACTACCGCAAGCCCGAGATCTTTCCCCGAACCAATCTGGTCGCCCAGTTGAACGTGCTGAACCTGCTCAACCAGGAGTATTTCTACAGCGGAGGACAAAGCCGGGCCGCCGCCGCGTTTCCGGGGGCGCCGCTCACCTTTCTCGGTTCCATTAAGTTGGAGTTCTATTGATCTCCAAGGTCTGGCATGACGGTTAAGGCCTTCAAGACTTGGCACCTCGTCCACAAGTGGACGAGCCTGATCTGCACCGCCTTTCTGGTCCTGCTCTGTCTCACCGGGCTGCCGCTGGTCTTTCGAGACGAGCTGGCCGTCTGGCTGGGCGACGCCGTCGAGCCGCCCGAACAGGTTACGGCCACGGCGCCCGTCGTCCTCGATGGCTTGATTCAGGACGCCCGGGCCAGACGGCCGCAGGAGCATATAAAATTGCTGATACGGGACGACGAAGATCCCGCGTGGTTCGTCTCCTTGGGCGAGACGCCCGAGGCGCAGGACAACAGCGCGCTCTTCATGTACGACGCCCGCACGGGGGCGTTTCTGCACGCACTCCCGGTCAACGAGGGCCTGCTCAATCTGCTCTTCAAGCTCCACGTCGAACTGCTGGCCGGCCTGCCGGGAACCTTGTTCCTGGGAGCCATGGGCCTCTTGTTCGTTGCCTCCGTCGTGTCCGGCGTCGTGGTATATGGGCCGTTCATGCGCAAGCTGCCGTTTGGGACGGTGCGGCGGGAGAGAAGCCCCAGGCTCTGGTGGCTGGACATCCACAACCTGCTCGGAATCGTGACCGTGGTCTGGGCGTTCGTCGTCGGTTTCACGGGCGTGGTGAATACCTTGGACCGCCCGCTCTTGGCCTATTGGCAGATGACGGACATCGCCGGGATGGTCGCGCCCTGGGAAGACCGGCCACCTCCGGCGGTGATGAGGCCGGTGGATGAGATCGTCCGGACGGCGGAGGCAGCGGCTCCGGAGATGATCGTCCGCTTCATCGCCTTTCCCGGCACCCCGTTCGGAGGTCCGCACCATTATATGGCGTTCATGCGTGGGCAGACGCCCTTGACCTCGCGGTTGCTGACGCCGCTCTTGATCGACGCTGAAACGGCGCAGGTGAGCGATAGCAGGCATCTGCCCTGGTATCTGACAGCCTTGCTGCTGTCGCAGCCGCTCCATTTCGGCGACTACGGCGGCCTGCCCCTCAAGATCCTGTGGGCGCTGCTGGACGTCATCACGATCGTCGTGCTGCTCAGCGGGCTCTATCTGTGGTGGCGGAAGCGGCGGATGTCGGTGGAGCAACTCCTGGCTGAAACCGATCCCAACGGTGCCGTAATGATGGGGGCGTCGCCAGGCCAGGTGATCCGATGAGTCGGCCTCTTCCAGCCGGTCAAGTCTGGGGCATGCCGGTCGCTCTGGCCGCGGTGAGCGCGGTCGGGCTGATTTCCGCGTTGTTGGGAGACGGGGTCTGGGATGCGTTGTCTTGGCTCGCGCTTGGCACGCCGATCGCCGTCAGCCTGTGGTTCGGTCTGTCATGCCTATGCCGGACGAGCCGGAGTTTCCACTGAAGCCCGATCGCGTTCTCCGCTTGATGAGGCGGCCGACCTGATAGCAGGCGGTCGAGCGGCTACCGGCCCTGGACGCCGCTCACGTTGCGGAGCGCATCGCCGACGGTCAAGGCCCGTTGATCCTCGATGAGCTGGCGGTTGATGACCTGGGACGATCCCGGAATATCGCGGACCGGGGTATTTGGATCGCGCGAGTTGACCGACACACAGGGTTCGACATAGCCCCTGTCCCGACTGGCCGCCTGACAACGCTGGTCGGGAAAAGCGGCCGGCTGCCGCTCCTCAGCAGCCAAGGTCTGCTGAGGGGGTCGCTCATTCGTGGCCGTGCAGCCGGCTAGGCCCAGCGACAGGATCACGACAGATGACGTGAGTGACAGAGCGAGTGGCAGAGATGGATGTGGCATGGTCCCTCCTCGAAAAAGCCAGGGGGATGATGAATACAGGTATCCTGGCAGACGCTCCGACGGTGAGTCAATCATGCTCGGAAGCCTTACGGCGCGCCGATCTCGACCCTTCCTCAGACATTGAGGATCCGCGGTCGCGACCGGTCGCCTCGCTTGTTGTGCCTCTATTGGTCTCGTAGCTCCTTGATTCGGCCCCACCGAGCAAAAATATTGCCCACCACAGGTTGGGTTTTTCCCGTTCCATACGTCTTCCAACCGAACAGGGGGGAGTTTCAGGGTCAGGTCTTGCGTCGCGATATGCCAGGGCTCTACCGGCGCCCCGTTCACTCTCCTCGGCTCGCTTGAGCAGGAGCTGTATTAATCGGTGGAGCCGGGCTCAGCCCTGTGCAGCGCTGTCAACGCAACGGATCATGCAAACGGGTCGCGCGTCTCAAGAAACGGAAACTTCTTGAAATCGGCATCCATGGTGTAGAGCCGTCGCACATCGTGCTGCCGTAGGAGGGTCGCCACGTGCGCGTCCGGAACGAGATTGCCTCGCGCCTTCAGGTGTCCGGTCGCTTCCCGATACACCTGGAGAAAACCATCCTCTTCTGCCAGGACGCGCACATGCGGGTACGCCAAAAGGGCTTCGATGTTGCCCAATGCCTCATCGGGCGACAACGGGTTACGGAAGATACGCGGGTGGGTTGCGATTCGAAGGTACGCCATCAGCACGGGCCAGGTGAGACAGAATGGTTCAGGGTCCGCAGTTCGACGCGTCAGAAATTCACGCGCCGCCTCGTGATGCGGACTGGTTTGATCGGAGGCGTACAGCAGAATGTTGACGTCGATCGAGTCGCTCACGGCCTCTCGTCATCAAGGATTGCGTACAGATGGTCCTTGTCATCGAGATCGAGCTGCGCTCGCATTGGCTTGGCCGTCCATTTCAGCTCCCTCTTCCCGTGCTTGCGTGTTCGGCGGGCCAACGCCTCCGCAAGCAGATGGGAGACGACTTGTCCCAAGGAACGCTTCTCGCTTTTTTGAAGCGCCTTGAGCTCCTTGAGAATGGGGGTGTCAATGTCGAGCGTCGTTCGCGCCATGATGCGTTGATGCTATCTCCTCACGCATCACATGTCAAATACTGGAACCGTGACCTCCGACTTTTGACAAGAGACCACGTCCGAGACTGAGTCCCAGAGCCGACTGGGAGCGCTGCACGGCCGAGGTGCTGGCCGGCGTGGAACACCAGAACGACACGATGGCGGGCGGCATCAACCTCTCCGGCTGCATGCAGTCGAAGGGCTACCGCTGAATCGAGGGTCCTCCACCGCCCTCTCCGGCCCTCCAATGTGGAGAGACCGGTCCCTGGCCGATGTTTTCTATTCCGGCGGATGAACATTCCCGCTCCCCCTGTCCTGTGATACGGTCTGCGGCCATGAGTACGGAGGAATCGACCGCCTGGCCGGAATCGCCACAACGTTCTCTGCTGGAGACCTTCCGGCTGTGCGGCGGCGAGTTGCAGCGATTTCTCGCTCGCCGCCTGGGATGTCCCGATACCGCCGCTGATCTGGTCCAGGAAACCTTTGTGCGGCTCGCACAACTGCCGCCGGCGCAGCAGCCCGATAATCCTCGCGCGTTTCTGTTCCGGGTCGCCGCCAATCTCGCCGTGGATCACCAGCGCCGGTTGCGCTATGCCGCCCGCTACGAGGTATGGGACGAGGCGGGCATCGAGACGGCCGATGAGCGTCCCTCGGCCGAAGCCGAAGTCTTGAGCAAAGAGCAGGTCGGGCGGCTGCACCGGGCCATCGCCGAGCTGCCGCCCAAGTGCCGCGACGTGTTCATCCTTCACAAGTTCCACCATCTGAGCTATGCGGACGTGGCGAAGCGGCTCGGCATCACCAAGAGCACCGTGGTCAAACATATGATCAAAGCGCTGGACTATTGCCGGCGGCGCGTTGAGGAGGAGCCGCTGTGAGGAGGCCGGCGTCCTGGATGCGAAAGCCGCCCGGTTCGTCGTTCATAATAGCAGGTGACAGGACGGCGGCCGGATCATTACCATGACCCTCGCCATGACCGACAGGTCTCGGGAGACGCCCGCGGAGGCGGCGACACGGTGGCTCGTGTTGTTGCAAGCCGACGACGCCAGAGCCGAACACCGGCGGGAATTCGCCGAATGGCTCGCCGCCGATCCGGCTCACCGGCTGGCGTATCGGGAGGCCGAGCGGTTCTGGGACCAGCTCGACGTCCTCCCCGAGCCGGACATTCAGGCGATGGGCGCGCTGCTGTCGCCTCGTGCCTCGGGCCCCGACAGGGCGGGCGCCGCAGCCCCACGGCGCGTCGGCTGGGTTGGCGCGTGGCGGCGGGCTGCCCTGCTCAGCGCTGCCGCCGCCTTGGCGGCCCTGTGTCTGGTGAGCCTGATCCAAACCTGGCATCTCGGAGCGGACTACCGCACGGCCACCGGCGAACAGCGGTCCGTCACGCTGAACGACGGATCGACGGTCCATCTCAATACCGCCACGGCCCTGTCGGTGGAGATTACCCCGGCCGCCCGCCGGTTGGTCCTGCACGAAGGCGAAGCCTTCTTTTCCGTTGCGCCGGATACCCGGCGTCCCTTCGAGGTCGTGGCGGGGGGCGGCACGATTCGCGCCCTGGGGACGGCGTTCAATGTGCGAGCCGATGGAGGGCAGGTCGTCGTGACGGTCACCGAGCATGCCGTCCGCGTTATCGGCCATCGCGCAGCGGTTGACGTGCCGGAAGGCCGGCGTCTCTCGTACGGGTCGGCCGGCTCGTTCAGCCTTGTCGAGACGGCGGATCTCGACCGAGCGCTCGCCTGGCGGCGCCATCGCCTTGTCTTCGAGCATCAGCCGCTGGCCGAGGTCATTGCGGAGGTAAACCGATACCGCCGCGGGTGGATCGTGCTGCGTGACCCATCCCTGCAACGGCTTCCCGTGACGGCCGTCTTCGATATCCGCAGGACCCAACAGGCGCTCCAGACCATCGAAGAAACCCTTCCGATCCGAACGGTGGCCGTCACCGACCGGCTGGTGCTGCTGTCGCGTAAGACCGGGCCGTCTTCCCCCTGAGCCCGGGCGTGGGGCCGCTTTCGCATCACGCCTCAGCCCTCCGCGGCCCTTCACAATCTTTCACACAAATCTTTTCACGCGACTAGACCTCACGGCGGCGCAGTTCGTCGTATCAGGAGAGACGGCGAGCTGTGTTTCACATACCGGAGGGTCTGTCGCATGGCGCATCGGAGCCGTTTGGTCTTCATCAGTTTCCTGCTGGGCCTCGTCGTTCATGCCGGGTTCGCTTTGGAGACATCCGCTCAGCAACGTATACCCTTCAACATTCCGCCGCAGTCCTTGTCCTCGGCGCTGCTTCAGTTCTCGGAAACTGCGAATGTGGAATTGCTGGTAGACGCCTCGCTCACCAGCGCGCGCGAAAGTCCGGGGGTGACGGGAACGTATACGGCGGAAGAGGCGCTGAGCGCCCTCCTGGCAGGCACGGGTCTCACCCATCGATTCACAAGCGGCGGAGCCGTAACCCTCGTGGAAGCGCCGGCCATGCCGGTGGCCCCGTCCGCTGCGCCGCCTGAAGGTCCGTCCGGCCTGTCGCCTCGCGCGGACGGGACGACGGGAAAACCGGTCAAGCTACCGGAAGTGCTGGTCAAAGACGTCCGTGAACGAGAGGATGCCGCCTCCTATGTGGCGGAGGAGACGAGCACTTCGACCAAGAGCGACACGCCGCTCATCGAGACCCCGCAGTCCATCACCGTGATCACGCGCGAACGGATGAACGCCCAGGAAGTCAATACCATCGCGGAAGCCTTGCGCTACACGGCCGGCGTCCAGGGCGAGCCGTTCGGATTCGAGCCGCGGTTCACCTTCCTGCGGTTCCGCGGATTCGACGCGACGCAGAACGGATTGTTCAAGGACGGGCTCCAGCTCCGCAATCCGGGCTTCGCGGTCAGTTACAACCTCGAGCCCTACGGCGCCGAGCGGATCGACGTGCTCCGCGGGCCGGCCTCCTTCCTCTACGGACAGGGCAGCCCCGGCGGTTTGTTGAACTACATCACGAAGCGGCCGACGGGACAGACGTTCCATGAACTGCAATTCCTGACCGGCAGTTTCAGCCGGTACGAAGGCCGGCTCGATCTCGGCGGCCGGGTCAACGACAGCGACGCGCTCGCGTTCAGATTGACCGGCCTCTTCCGCGAAAGCGGCACGCAGATCGATCAGGTGCCGAACGATCGGATCTACATCGCGCCCGCGCTGACGTGGCGGGCGGCCCCCGGCACCAAGATCACGTTCTTTGCGCACTTTCAGAAAGATCAGCTCGGTTCCTCCCAGGCCTTGCCGGCCGAGGGCACGTTGCGGGTCAATCCCAACGGGAGCATTCCGGCCGCCCGGTTCACGGGCTTCCCCGATATTGAAAAGCAAAACAGAACGGAATCATCGGTCGGGTATGAATTGCAGCATCGTCTGGCCACGGACTGGGATTTCGTCCAGAAGCTCCGCTACAGCATGACCGAACTCGACCTCATGAACATCTTCAGCAGCAGCTTCGGAGCGGACCGCCGCACTGTCGGGAGAGGCGCCTTCGGATCGCTCGGCACATTGAACGCGCTGGCCATTGACAACCAAGTGCACGGCCGATTCTCGACCGGGCCGTTCCAGCACCTGGTGCTGGGCGGCTTGGACTTCCAGCGGATCACGGTGAAGTTGCGGCAAACGTTCGGCGCCGCCTCCGACATCGATATTTTCAACCGGTTCGATTACGGCGCGCCCTTTCCGTTGCCCTCCCTGTTCCTGGACCAACACGTCACCCAATGGCAGACGGGTCTCTATCTGCAGGATCAGATCAAGTTCTACGACAAGTGGCTGCTGACCGTGGGCGGACGTCATGACTGGGCGAACAACGACACGCAGGACAACCTTACGCCGTCGGCCAGCCAGAGCCAGGACGACCGCAAAGCCACCGGCCGGGCGGCCTTGACGTACCTCTTCGATTTCGGGCTGGCGCCATACGTCAGCTATTCCACGTTCTTCCTGCCGTCGATCGGTCTGAACCAATCGGGGCAGCCCTTTTCGCCGGAGACCGGCCGGCAATATGAAGTCGGCATCAAGTACCAGCCCCCGGGGTCACGCAGCTTCTTCACCGCGGCGTTGTTCGACCTCACGAGAGAAAATTACGTGCAGACCGATCCGGGGACGTTTCTCCCGGTGCAACGGGGCAAGGCGCGCTCGCGCGGGCTTGAACTGGAAGGACTGGCGAGCTTCGACTCGGGCATCGACCTGATCGCCAGCTATACGCTGCTCGACAATGAAGTGATGGAGAGCGCCGATCCGACCGAGAAGGGCAAGCGGCTGACCCAAACTCCCGCGCAGTTCGGCTCGCTCTGGGTCAAGTACACGGTTCCGGACGGAACCTGGAAGGGGTTCGGGATCGGCGGCGGCGCGCGGTACACGGGGTATACCTATTCGGACGTCGCGAACCAGTTCAGAGTCCCGAGCTTCGTGGTCGGGGACGCGGTCATCGACTACACCTGGCGCCGCTATCGGTTCGCGCTGAATATCAGCAACATCTTCAATCATGACGCGTTTTCCTGCTTCGATCGCGGAGGGACCAATTTCTGCGTCTTCGGCGAACGCCGCACCGTGGTCGGGACAGTCGCCTACCGGTGGTGAGACCGTCAGCGCGGGGGTGAAGGGTTGCCTCGTCCCTCCTGCGTGTCAAGGCTCGGCGCGCATCGCGCCGAGCAGCCTTCGTCAGCTCTACGGCCCGAGACCTCGCGTCCAGAGCCCGGCATCGGCCTGCTGATGCCCGCCTGTTGCGGGCACCACAACTTGGAGTGAGGGACCTATGGACACCATTCGCAAGATCCCTGCATCGATGTTGGCCGGCATGACAGCGACCACGCCGTCCGACGACCCGTTGTCGAGGGGGCGCCGCTGCCTCCTGGCCGGTTCGCGCGGAGGGCTCGCCCGGCTTCCGGCGGTGCTCGCAGGAGCCATCGAGCGGGCGCTCGAATGCCAGCGCGATGACCGGCCGTTCCCTGCCGGTACGGCCGGGGAGGTGCTGAGCGCCGCTGAGGACCTGCTCGGGCCGGTCGAAGTGCCCACCGAGGGGATCGGCACGGACGCGGCGTTGGAACGACTGGCCAGAGTGCTGGCGGAATACGGACTCGACCTGTCCCATCCGCGGGCGGCGGCGCACCTGCAGCCGCCGCCGCTCTTGGTGGCAGTTGCCGCCGATGCGCTGGCCAGCATCAGCAATGCGTCGTTGGATACCTATGATTCCGGTCCGTCTGCGATTGCCGTGGAACGCTGGTTGATCGGGGCGCTCGCCCGGATGGCCAAGCTGGGGCCGAAGGCGGACGGCGTCCTCACACCGGGCGGCTCGATCTCGAATCTCATGGGCCTGCTGCTGGCGCGCGACCGGGCCGCCCGGCGACGCGGAGTGGACATTCGCCGCGATGGGGTCGGGGCGCTGCCCGGTCCTCTGGTGCTCTGCTCGGAATGTGCGCATTTCTCGGTCCAGCGGGCCTGCGCCGCCTTGGGATTGGGGGAAGGCGCCGTCCGCACCGTCCCGACGGACGGAGGCCGGCGGATGTGTGCTCGGGCGTTGGGGGGCCTCCTGCGCGACCTGGCTCCACGCCACACGCTTGTGGCGGTCGTTGCCACCGCGGGCACGACGGACTTCGGGACGATGGACCCAATTCCGGAGATCGCGCCACTCGCCGCGGAGTATGGCGTCTGGCTGCACATCGATGCCGCGTACGGCTTCGGCGCCTTGTTCTCCGAGCGCCTGGCGGATCGGCTGGCGGGTCTGGAGCGAGCCGACTCGATCACCGTAGACCTGCACAAGCTCGGCTGGCAGCCGGCGGCGGCGAGTATCTTGCTCGTGTCTGACCACGCCGCGTTCGCCCCGTTGGACCGCGAAGTCGCCTATCTGAACCCGACCGATGATCAGGCGGCGGGCTACGACGGCCTGCTCGGCCGTAGCCTGCAGACGACGCGCCGGCCGGATGCGGTGAAGGTCGTCGCCACGTTGCTGGCCTACGGCCGCCGGGGATTGGGGGATATGGTCGATGCCTGCCACGGCTTGGCCTGCCGCGCGCAGGAGCGGATCGAAGCCGAACCCAACCTGGAACTGGTGTCGCCGGCCGAGCTCACGACCGTCGTGTTCCGGTACCGGTGCACACATCGGCACCGGGGGGATCTGGCCCAGATCGAGGACGACATCAACGGCGAATTGCGGCGGCGCCTGCTGGAGCGCGGGATGGCGCTGATCGGCCGCACCGCGGTGCGCGGGCAAGGGCCCGATTCACCCGAGCGCGTCTGCCTGAAGCTGACCCTGCTCAATCCCACCGCCTCCCCGCACGAGATCGACCACCTCCTCGACGCGGCGCTGGAGGCGGGCCGGGAGTGTGAAGAGGAGCGGCGGCTGTCAGCGATGGATCGGGTCATCACGGAGGACCCGGCCGGGGATCGGCGCGAGCATGATGTCATCGCGATCGGCTGCGGGCCGTTCAACCTGGGGTTGGCCGCGCTCGCGTCGACCATCACCGGGTTGGATCTTGTCGTCCTCGAGGCGCGCCCCGAGCTGCGGTGGCATCCCGGGTTGATGTTCGACGATGCCCGGCTCCAGCTCAGCTTCCTCGCCGACCTGGTGACGCTGGTCGATCCGACGCACCCACTGTCGTTCTTGGCCTACCTCCGGGACGTCGATCGCATGTACCCGTTCTACATCCGCGAGCAGTTTCATCCGACCCGCGTCGAATACGAGGACTACCTCCGGTGGGCGGCCTCCCGATTGCCGGCCGTGCGGTTCTCGCACCGGGTCGAAGCGGTTCACTGGGACGAAGCCCGGGAGCGGTTTGTCGTTGAAACGACGCGTGGCGACGGCGCGCGGCTCGCCCTGGCGGCCAAACATTTGGTGATCGGCATCGGCACCGAATCGTACGTGCCCGAGGCGTTGGCCGGACTGCCGGCGGACAGGCTGGTGCGCGCCGGAGACTATCTGGACCGCCGGAGCGAGGTGGAACGCGCATCGCATGTGACGGTGGTCGGCGCCGGGCAATCCGGCGCCGAGATCATGGTCGATCTGCTGACGCAGAATCTGGCCGGCGGGCCCGCCGTGAGCTGGCTGACCCGGACGCGGTCGTTCGCGCCCCTCGACTACACGAAGCTCGTCCTGGAGATGACGACGCCGGCCTACGTCCGGTACTTCCATCGGTTGCCCCAGCCGGTGAAAGACCGGCTGGTCGCCGAACAGTGGCAGCACTACAAGGGGATCTCGACCGAAACCCTGGAGCAGATCCACGACCTGCTGTACCGGCGGCGGCTCAAGCTCGAATCGTCCCCGGTCGACCTCCGGTGCGGTGTCACGATCGAGTCGGCCCGGCAGGACGGGTCCGGCCGGCCGGTCCTGCACTGTCGCCATCGCGACACCGGGGCGGTCTTCCCGCACAGCACGGATCTCGTGATCGCGGCGACCGGGTACCGGCACCGCCGGGCGTCCTTTCTCGGCCCGATCGAGGGGAGGCTGCGCCGAGACGAGCAGGGGCGCTACAAAGTCCGACTCGATCATTCCCTGGAGCTGGCCGACTCGATCAGCGGGCGCATCTTCGTCGCCCACGCGGACCTGCACAGTCATGGCGCGGCCGCGCCGGATCTCGGCATCGCGCCGTACCGCAATGCCGTCATTCTCAATGCCATCGTGGGGCGAGAAGTCTACCGGCTCCCGATATCAACGGCGTTCAGCACCTTCGACGCCCCGGGGTCCGACACAGGAGCGTTCGTTTCGGCGCATCCAGGAGAAAGTGCGGTGCTTGCGCCGGCTTGCGACTCCGCACCTAGGCACGCCCTGCGCAGGACAGCCGGCGATCCCACACGTTCGGGCGCGTGTCGAGCATGACCCTCAAGCTCCTGCTGGTGCTGGTGACCGTCATCGCGGTGGTCGGCGACAGCTTGCTGGCTCCGTTTTATCCGCACTACTTTGCGGACGTGTTCGGCCTGCGCGATCCGGAGCACGTGGGCTTCTACATCGGAGCCTCTTGCTTCACCGTGATGGCGGCCTTTCCGTTCTGGGCCTGGGTCGCCAGGTATCTGCCCGCGCTGCGCCTGCTGGTCTACACCCAGCTCGCCGCCGGACTTCTGTGCCTGCTGTCGTATGGCGCCGGGTCGCTCCCGATCTTTTGGCTGATGTCGCTCGGGATGTTTACCTTCAAGGCCAGCTACCTGCTCATCTATCCCTACCTGCTGAGCGAGGAGGCCAAGGACCGCCATGTCGGCACGATCGGGTTGCTCTCCGTCATCGTGCACCTTGGAGGCATCCTCGGAGCGTTGCTCTCCGGCCTGGTCCTCCAAGTATTGGAGCCGCGCCATCTGTTCCTGGTCATGGCGGCCTGTGACCTGACGCAGGCGCTCATCTGCCTGCCGTTGGCAAGAGACCAGCAGCGCGGCGCGACCGGTCGGGCAACCGAGTCGCTCCGAGCGCCAAGCCGGGAGCCGAGAAGCCGGGCGACCGTCCTCGTCTACCGTCTCGGTGCGGTCATGCTGCTCTTCTATTTCAGCGCGTTTCTGACCCGGCCGTTCTTTACCCTGTACTGGGAGTCGATGTCCGGGCTGGACAATCGCCTGGTCGCCGGCCTGGTCTACGCGATTCCGGGAATCGTGGCCCTGGCGGCGCTGTGGCTCGGGGCGCGACGGGGCGCGGGTGACGAGGGCCGCCACAGGGTCGTCACGGCCCTTCTCGCGGGGCTGCTCGGGAGTCTGCTCCAAGCCTCTCCCCAGGAGCTGCTCGTGCTGATCGGGCGCGGCATCTTCGGCTGGGCGCTGTTCCAGGGGGCCGTTCGTCTCGACCTGCTGTTGTTTCAGCGGAGCGATCCCGAGCGCTACGCGACCGACTTCAGCAAGATCCACGTGTTTCAACAGCTCGGCGTCCTCTGCTCGTCATTCGCGGCCGGGTCGCTCGTGACAACCCATGGCCTTCGGGCGCCGTTTGTGGTCGCGTCGGTCGGATTTGTCGCGACCATCTTGTTGTATCGGTGGCTCTTACACCCTGGTGCGCAGCCGGCGGTCAGCAGGGTGACGGCCGCGTTATGAGCCACATGTTGCAGGAGGAAGTTCACGAACCGGAGGAACCTATGCGAAGACAGGACCCATGTTTTGAGAAGGATGTTCCGGCTGTTGGTCGGTTCACGCTCCGGATGCTGGATGTGCCGGATGACATTCCGCTGGTGCACCGCTGGGTCACGCATGAGCGCGCCAAGTACTGGGGCATGCAACAGCAGTCCGTCGATGACGTCGAGTCGGCCTATAGGGAGATTCTGAGGCAGCCGGGTTCATCCGTGTTCCTCGGGTTTCACGACGACGAGCCGGCGTTTCTTGTCGAGCGCTATCACCCGATGGAGGACGTGGTGGGTCGCTATTACGACGCCCGCCCGGGCGACCGGGGCATGCATATCCTGGTGGCGCCGACAGACCGGCCGATCGCCCAGTTCACCTGGCATGTCTTCACCGTCGTCATGGATTTTCTCTTCAGCGAGGACTCGGTGGAGCGTATCGTGGTCGAGCCGGACGTCAGGAACGAGAAGATTCACCGGCTGAACAGGCGTGCCGGCTTCGAATACCAGGACATCATCCAGTTGCCGAAGAAGACCGCCTACCTGGCATTCTGTACGAGAGCCCGGTACCAGACTGCCCTCAAGCGGAACGGCGGCGAACGAGGCTGGGCCCCCATGTCCGGCGCGGACACCGGCGTTTCGCATCTGACTCCGGGCCTGTGGTCGACGGTCAATGTTCTTCTGGTCCGAAAGATCATTCGCGAGTTCGCTCACGAGCTGCTGCTGGAACCGCGGCGCACCGGCTCGGAAGGCGGCTGGGAACACTATGTTCTGGGCACCGACAGCCCGGACATCGAATATCGGTTTCGCGCGAAGGTGTTGCATCTGGAGCACTGGCACATCGACGCGGCCTCCATCGAAAAATACGCCCGCGGCAAAAGGGCCCGCCTCGATGCCCTGAGCTTCATCCTGGAAATCCGCCGGCTCATCGGCATCGACCCCGCCATGCTGCCGACCTATATGGAAGAGATCACGAGCACGTTGTATGGCGGCGCCTACAAGCATGCCAACCAGGAGCTTGGCGCGGTGGAACTCGCCCATGCCGGGTTCCAGGATATCGAACGAGGCATGGCGGAGGGGCATCCTGTATTCGTCGCGAACAACGGCCGCATCGGCTTCGACGTGCGGGATTATCGGACCTACGCGCCGGAGGTCGGAGCGGACGTTCGGCTCGTCTGGCTGGCCGCGCACAAGAGCCGTGCGACGTTCGCCTCCGCCAGCGACCTGAGCTATGGGGATCTGATGCAAAAGACGCTCGGCGCGCCAACCGTGCAGGCCTTCACCGAGATCCTGCGGCGGGAAGGGTTGAATCCGGACTCGTACCTCTTTTTCCCGGTTCACCCGTGGCAATGGGAGAACAAGCTCGCCTGTCTGTTCGCCCCCGACCTGGCCTCTCGGAAGTTGCTGTATCTCGGAATCGGCGAAGAGGTCTATCGCGCGCAGCAGAGCATCCGCACGTTCTTCAACTTTACGCGTCCGGAGAAACACTACATCAAAACCGCGCTGTCCATCTTGAACATGGGGTTCATGCGCGGGCTCTCCTCCTCTTACATGGAGACGACGCCCGCCATCAACGAATGGATCCATGCCCTGATCGAGGGGGACTCGTACTTGCGGGACAGCGGGTTCGGGATTCTGCGCGAGGTCGCGTCCGTCGGCTATCGGCACCCGCATTATGAAGCGGCGGTCACCGGGGACAGCCCCTATAAGAAAATGCTGGCTGCGCTCTGGCGCGAAAGCCCGGTGCCGCGCTTGGCGGCGGGAGAACGGCTCATGACGATGGCGGCGCTGTTGCATCGGGACCGTGACGGCGTCGCGCTCCTCCCGGAGCTCATCCGGGCGTCCGGCGTGGGCGCGGAGCAATGGGTGCGGCGATATCTCCGCTGTTATCTGGCTCCGCTCCTGCACTGCTTCTACGCGCACGATCTGGTGTTCATGCCGCACGGGGAGAACATCATCCTCGTGTTGCGGGACCATGTGCCGGTCCGCGTGGTTCTCAAGGACATTGCGGAGGAATCGGCGGTCCTCGACGCCCGGGTGCTGCCCGAGAAGGTCCGCCGCCTGTCGGTTTCGGTTCCGGAAGAGATGAAGGTGCTGTCGCTCTTCGTCGACGTGTTCGACTGTTTCTTCCGCTACCTGGCCGAGCTGTTGTGGGAGGAGCGCCTGTGTTCCGAGACGGGCTTCTGGCGGCTGGTGGCGGAATGCGTGCTGGAGTATCAATGGAAACATCCGGAACTGTCGGAGAAGTTCCGGCGCCACGATCTGTTCGCTGCAGAATTTCGGCGCTCCTGCCTCAACCGGTTGCAGATCGCCAACAATCGCCAGATGATCGATCTGGCGGATCCGGCGAAGAACCTGCAGTTTGCAGGGACGCTGGCCAATCCGATCGCGCCGTTTCGCTCGACCGGGCGAGAGGACGGCCACATCCGGGAGTTCATTGATGAGCCGACAAGCGTAGTGTGATCTGACGGAGCGAGACGGGGTGCAATCCGCGACGCTGCGCCGAGTTTCGCCGAGGTCCCGGTTCGCTCGATATTGAAAACCGCTCTCAAAGTGGGCTAGGATCGCCCTATCCCAATTCGTGAAGCGGCCGGAGGGTCTCGAATCCCGGAGCCCATTTTCCAGAATGGAGGGGAACGAGACCATGGCCGGATCGCCCGTCGCCGTTCAAGAGCCTGTCGCTGCCTCGGCGGAGGTCGGCGCCGCCCCGCCGCCCGCCTCCACTGTGCTCCGGCATCCGCTTCGCCGACTGTGGTTGCAAACCCACCTCTACCTCGGCCTGGTCGTCGGCGGCCTCTTCGTGCTCGTCAGCCTCACCGGCAGCCTGCTCGTGTTTTATAAGGCCATCGACGGATGGCTCAATCCGGATCTGCTCCGCAGCCGGTCTGCGGGCGAATCCCGCCCGCTCAATGACATTGTCGCAGCGGCGCGGGCCGCAAGACCGAATGGAGGCGGCTTGGAGCACATCCGGCTTCCTGACCATCCGGACGATACGGTCCTGGTCTGGTACACGATTCCGACCCATGACCCGGAAGAACCCCGCTGGATCGAAGTTCGGATCGACCCGGCGACGGCCGAGGTGTTGAGCCCCGGCCGCGAGTGGGGCGGCACGCTGGTGTCGTTCATCTACGAACTGCACGAATCGTTGCTGATCGACAAACCAGGCCAAACCATCGTGGGCTTCCTCGGCCTGTTCCTGCTCGTCTCAGTCGGCACCGGCCTCTATCTCTGGTGGCCGAGCCTCGGCCGGCTGCGACAGGCGTTTTCATGCAAACCCGGTCGGAGCGTCATTCGGTGGCATTACGATCTCCACAAGCTCAGCGGTTTCTACAGCGCGATCATCCTGGCCGTGCTCGCGTTCACCGGCGTCTATCTGGAGTTCTCCGAGTATGTCGTTCCGCTGGTCAGAATCTTCTCGCCGGTGCAGGAATTTCCCAAGAAGGGCGACCTGCGCTCCAGTCCTCCCGCACCCGGCGCGCCGGCGCTGTCCGCCGAGCAGGCGGTGGCCCGCGCGCGGGAAATTGTTCCGGAAGGGGAACTCAAGTTTCTTTCGGTCCCGGACCATCCGGAGGGCGTCTTTCGAATCGGGCTGCGCCAGCCCGGCGAGGTGCGGGAATCAGGCGGGCAGAGCCAGGTGTGGCTCGATCAATACAGCGGCGCGGTCTTGAAGGTCCGCGACTGGCGGAACTTCACCGCCGGTGATACATTCCTGGCCTGGCTGTTCCCCCTGCACAACGGCGAGGCCTTCGGATTGGCGGGACGATGGATCGTGTTTGCGAGCGGCGTGATCCCATTGGTCCTCTACGTCACGGGACTTCGCATGTGGTGGCTGAAGCGGCGGGCCCATCAACGGCAGCGGGCAGGAACAGTCGCCTCGGTCGCGCAGGAGCGCTTCGCACATGATTGACCTGATCGGGTTGGGCCTCGTGGCCGGCGTCATCCCGGTCTATCTCGGCATCGGCGTCGCCCTGGCGCTCGGCAAGATCCTGCCGCGATCCTGGGAGGGCGCCTTGATCGGCGTGGCGACGGGCGTGTTGGCCTACCTCTTTTTCGACCTCATGCACGAAGCCGTGGAGCTGACCGGCGCGCGGGATGGAGTCTCGTGGGGCGTGTTTCTGGGTAGTCTCGGCATCAGCTTGATCGGCCTCGTCGCGTTGGAATCCAGCCAGATCCTTGGGACCGGATCAACCGGCCGCCTGCTCTCGCTTCCGTACATGATCGCCGTCGGCATGGGGTTGCACAATCTGGGGGAAGGCTTGGCGATCGGCGCCAGCTATGCCGCCGGGGAGTGGGTCCTCAGCGCGCTGCTCGTAACCGGGTTTGCGCTCCACAACGGAACCGAAGGGTTCGGGATCGTTGGGGCTGCCGGAAAGGCTCCGTTGCCATGGCTCGATGTGTGGTGGCTTGGCCTGTTGGCCGGCGGTCCCACCTGCGTCGGCACCCTGTTGAGCGGGCAGGGCCTGTCTCCGTATTTCTCGATTGCCTTCTATACGCTCGCCGCCGGCTCGCTGCTCTATGTGATTCTGTCGCTCACCGCGATGTCCTACACGGCGTCGCGTCGTCTCCAAGTCGCCTCCGGCGTCTTTGCCGGCATCAGCCTCATGTATGTCACGGCCATGGTGCTGACCCTCGTGTCGGGCATCCGCAGCTAATTCGTATCGAAGCCCAAAAAAAGGTCTGTACTTTTCCGACGGGAATCCCTATACTCTTTAGTTGAGACGAGTTCTCAATATCAAAACTAGATGTGCCGCGCCGTTTCGACGCGCGCGGCGGAGAGGCCGGAGTCATCGATGACCGGAGCCCGAGCGTACCAGGTACGCCCGGGCTTTTTTGTTGGAGCAGCGGTGACAAGACAAAGCCCGGAGGAAAGGAGTTGGACGATATGATTGCCACGACACATTGTTTCCGATGCGGAGGTCTCTTGGTTCCGGACTATAGCGGCGAAGGGTATGCCCGTCTCACGATCCTGAAATGCGTCAATTGCGGGCGAACGCCGCCGGGCGGCGCGAGCGAACCCTCAAAGGCGGCTGTTTCCCGATGGGCCAATTCAAGGCAGGCGAGGCAGATTCCACGGCATCAGTCGCGGATCGGCCGCCCCGCCCCGCCGTTTCGGCTTATGGCGGTGATGAACGGGGAGCCGATGTACCTGCACTCGACTCGGTATCGCCGGCGATGGGTGGTCCTGTGCTTTCCCGGACGGCTGGGCCTGATGGAGCGGATGGTGCTCGACCGCCAGGAACATCTGTTCGCGCGGGCCGACACGGCGTTGCTCGTGGTCGCGCCCGACGATCTGGTTGCCGACGACCCCTGGGCAAGGACCTCCGGGCCGCTTTCGGTCCCGTTGTTGATCGATCCGATGAAGCGATTGGCCCGCCTGTACGGCGTCAAGCACGATGTGGTGGCAGGCCGATGCCACACCTTCGCCATCGATCCCGACAACCACGTCAGGTTCCACCATGCGCATCCCCTGACGGTCAGGAGCATGGAGGCGCTGCGACGGCGCCTCAGCCCGCGGGACGTGGGAACGGCCCGCCGTATCGTGATGAGCCGGTGAGTGACAGGAAGGTCTGGTGATCATCCGACGAGAGCGGCCGATCAAGGGATGAGCGAGCGTTCATGAGCCTGACGTCCCAGGACATCGAGCGGCTGTTTCACGAGTGCCGGCAACAGTTGATCCGGTCGCTCTATCGCATCGTCCGCTGCGAAGATGCGGCCGCGGACCTGGCGCAGGAGACCTATTTGCGCCTGGTCAGCCTGGCCCCGACCACCTCCGTGGCCTATCCGCGCGCCCTGCTGTTTCGGACCGCCGCCAATTTGGCGATCGATTACCTGCGCCAAGGCCAGGCCAGGCGGCGGACGGGCGAGGCGCTCGAAGCGGCGGCGGACGTCCCCTCGGCGGCGCCCCCCGCCGATCGCGCTCTGTTCGACAAGCAGCGGCTCAGAATCTTCCTGGATGCCATCGACAGCCTGCCGCCTCGCAGCCGGGAAGCTTTTCTTTTGCATCGGGTCCACGACTGTTCCTACCGGGCCATCGCCGCCAAACTGGGCGTGTCCGAAAGCGCCGTGGAGAAATTGATCATGCGGGCGCTGCTCCATTGCCGGCGGGCGTTGCAACAACGCCAGGCGGAGTGACATGAGGGACTGGCACCCTCATCCGTCAGAGCCTATACTCGCCCCATCCCGGAATCTGTCCGGCAGTCCCAGTGGGTGCCCCGCGATCATGCCGACCTCCGACGAACGGCCGCCATTCGATCCGCCGCTCGGCGAGGAGCCGACCCCATCCGATGAGGCGCTCGCTTGGTTCACACGCCTGAGGTCCGGCCGCCTCTCGCCGGAGGAGCGGCGAGAATTCGACCGGTGGCGGCAGAACAGTCCGGGCCATGCGCGGGCCTTCGACGAGGTCTGCGAGCTGTGGGACGATCCGGCGCTCAAGGCCGCGGCCTTGGTGGCGGACGAGCGCTCGCCTTTCCTTGGTTCAACGGCCCCACCGCGACGACGCCGGCTCACGCGGATGCTGCAAGCGGCCGCGGTGGCCGCGCTTGTGATTGGCCTCGGCCTGCAACTGGACCTTCCGACTCGCCTGACCGCCGACCAGCAGACCGCCGCCGGCGAGCGGCGCACGATTCAACTCCCCGACCGCTCCACGGTGACGCTGAACACCGACAGCGCCTTGGCCGTGCAATTCAACGCGGCCACCCGGCGCGTGCGCCTGTTGAAGGGCGAAGCGTGGTTTCAGGTGCAACCGGAGGAAGGGCGGGCGTTCATCGTGGAAAGCGGGCGGCTCCTGACCCGCGCCGTGGGAACCGAATTTCTTGTTCGGGAAGAACGGCAAGGGGTCCGGGTCACCGTCGTCGAGGGTATGGTGGAGTTGGCGCCGAACGGACCGGCTTGGGCGCCGCTTCGCGTGGAGGCAGGCCGGCAGGTCTCCGTCGATGCGGGCGGTCCCGGGCCAGTGCGCGAGGCGGATCTCTCGACTGCCACGGCCTGGCTCAAGGGCCGCCTCGTGGTCGATAACGTCCGTCTGGGGGATCTGGTCGGGGAACTGCGCCGGTACCATGCGGGCGCCATTCTCGTCGTGAATCCTTCCATCGCCGACATCAAAGTCAGCGGCAGTTACACGCTCGCCGATCCCGCCGGCGTGCTCACGACGTTGACGCAGACGCTGCCGGTTCGAATGGCCCGCCTCACGAATCGCCTCGTCATCCTCTTCTAACCCTGGATTCAGAAATTTTTTCATCCGCACGTGAGGGACGGTTGTTTCCTTCCGTCAAGGAGGAGTCGCGGCGATGGGTCGTCGCGCTGCAACCGGAAGGGAGAAGCCATGTCGAGACGGGGATGGAGCTGCAGGTCGGGGTACGGGTGGTGGCCATGGACGGCGCCGGCGGCCATGGCGCTGGCGCTGACGATCGGTCAATCGGCGGCTGCGGCGCAGCCTGCCGCCTCCGGCCAGGGCGAGCGGGCGCCGGTTACCTTCGACATCGCTGCCCAACCGCTTACGTCCGCCTTGCATGCCTTTGCGGAGACGACCGGGCTCCAGGTCAGCTATCCGGCGGAGCTGGCGGCCGGCGTCAGCTCACCGGGCGTCGCCGGCCGCTATGAGCCGGAGGCGGCGTTACGAGCGCTCCTGGCTGGCACGGGATTGACCTATCGGTTTACCGATGCCCACACGGTCACGCTCGTGGAGGGCCAATCCGGGTCGATGATGACCCCGGCGCCGGCGACTCCGCGGGAAGGGTTGGCGGTACCCGAACCCCCGCGTGGCGGGGCCGGTTCGCCCAGGTTCAAGGCGATCAAGGTGCCGGAAATCGTCGTCCGCGAGAGCAAGGAAGTCGGCTACAAGACGGATGAGGAAGTCTCCTCGCCGACGAGACTCCCGGGGCCGGTCCGCGATCTGCCCCAGTCTGTCGAAGTGATCACGCGCAAGCTCATGGACGATCAGAAGGCGGTTCGCATCCAGGACGTCATCCGCAACGTCAGCGGCACCTTCATCAGCTCGACCGGAGGAGGGCGGCAGGAGTTCATCAATATCCGGGGGATCACGAGTTTCGCGGATCTGAACATCTTCAAGAACGGATTTCGGGATGACAGCGGGTTTGCGAACCGGGTGTTCAGAGAAACCGCCAATCTTCAGCGGATTGAGGTCTTGAAAGGACCGGCTTCCTTTCTCTATGGCCGGGCCGCGCCAGGCGGGATCATGAACCTGATCACCAAGAAGCCGCTAGAGGAGCCGTACTATTCGGCGGACCTCATTTTCGGCAGCTACAATCTCTATCGCCCTTCGATCGATGTCTCCGGTCCGCTCAACGCCAGCAAGTCGTTGCTGTATCGATTCAACGGTCTGTACGAGAGCGGCGGCAGCTTCCGCGACGGAGTAAAACACGACCGCGTCTTTGCCGCGCCGAGTTTCAGTTGGACCCTGGGATCGCGGACTCGCCTCCTGTTCGACATGGAATATCTCTACGACGATCGCGTGATCGATCGCGGTCTTCCGGCCATCGGCCGTGGGGTTGCCCCGGTGCCGATCTCGACCTTTCTCGGCGATCCCAACCGCCGGACCGAGTTTCACCAGGGGAAAGCCTTTCTGGTCCTGCTCCATGAACTCTCGAACAACTGGACCTGGCGGACGGGCTTTCGCACCGCGATCGCCAGCGAAGCATATGATTCGATCGAGCAGACCGGAAACGCGACGGCGACCGGCAACATCGGATTAGTGCGGTTCGAGCAACCGACGACGGCGCAGAGTCATTACTTGCAAAACGAAGTCGTCGGGGTCTTCTCGACCGGGTGGTTGGGCCATCGCCTGCTGGCGGGTGTCGAAATCGGACGCGAGCGCCTGGATCAGACCATCGTTCGAACCGGCTTCGGCACCACCAACGTGTTCAACCCGACCCGGGTCTTTACGCCGACGACGGCGGCCGCCAACATCTTCGATGGGTACGGCGTGGCGAATTTCATCGCCCCATACCTCGTGGATCAAGTCGCGCTGCTCGACAATCTAAAGCTCTTTCTGGGAGGCCGGTTCGACATCTTCAAGCAGGAGGACGTTCAAGGAGGGGTCTCGACCGCGAGCGTCTCGGAGAACTTTTTCAGTCCGATGCTGGGAGTCAACTATCAACCGGTGAAACCCGTGTCGCTCTACGCGAACTTCAGCCGCTCGTTCGCGCCGCAGTTGGGCGCCATTACGCAAGACAATCAGGTCATCCGTCCGGCGACAGGGACGCAATATGAAGCCGGAGTGAAAACCGAGCTGTTTGACGGTCGTCTGTTCACCAATCTGGCGGTCTTTCAGATCACGCAGCGCAATCTGGCGACGTTCGATCCGACCGATCCAACCTTTCGGTTCTCGCTGCCGACCGGCGAACGCCGCAGCCAGGGTGTTGAGTTGGACGTGGCCGGCCGGGTGATGCCGGGCTTGGACGTGATCGCCACCTATGCCTACATTGATGCAGAGAATAGGTCCGACGATTCGGTTCTGGGCATCGCATCAGGGAATACGTTGGCCAATGCGCCGCTTCACAGCGGGAGCCTCTGGGGCACCTATACGATTCAAAGCGGTCCCCTCCGCAACTTCGGCGCCGGCGTCGGCTTCTATGCCGCCGCCAAGCGCCTGGGAGACTTACAAAACACGTATGAGATGCCGGGTTACGTTCGCTTGGATGCGGCGCTGTACTACCGGAAACTCGAGGTGTTCAAACGCACGAACCTCACCGCCGCCCTCAATTTCCGGAATCTGTTGGATCACGAGTATTTCGAAGGAAGCCGCGAGAACCGCCGCGAAGTGTATCCGGGTGTGCCCTTCACCGTGCTCGGGTCGATCAGGCTGGAGTTTTATTAGAAGCGGTCGACGGCTAAGCGGTCACCCGCCAGCTTGGGAAGGAATGGGGGGCGTCCTTACAACGCGGCAAGAGAACTGAAGAGGCTATTGAGACCGCACTCAAGCTCTTGGAAACCCTCCCGGAACCGATGCAAGCACATCTGGCTAGTTTCTGGGAGGGTCTTCAGTTGTGCTTCGCAATCGCTTGCCCATTTTAGGAGAGTAGTGCTACGTTACGACTCAAATTGGGCTCTCTATAAGGAGACGGGATGAGCTTGAAAGAAACGATCAAGCCGATCAGTTACGTTAAAACCCACACTGCGGAATTGGTCCACCAGATCAATCACACCCGTCAGGCCGCCATTGTGACACAGAACGGGGAGCCACGAGCTGTTGTGCAAGACATCGAGACCTTTGAGCAGACACGACGGGCACTGTTGCTCTTGAAATTAGCCGCTCAAGGAGAGGCCGAAATTCGCGGCGGGCGCGCGGTGGATCAGGCGAGCGCCCTCGCCACAATCGAGGCGCGCCTCCGACGTGCCTAACCCGCATTATTCACGAAGGCTTCTACTGCAATCGCGGATACGCTGCTGCGACGGGTGTGCTCGCCACTCAGTCGGTCAACATACTGTTGCAAGTATGCCTCCCTCTTTCGCGGCTGCGCTTGCCCGTCTCACGACGCGTCTGCGCGGTTTCGTCACGAAGCATCGTGAATAATGCGGGCTAAGCGATACCGCGTTCGATGGTCACCGGTGGCCATCGAAGATGCCGTCGCCATTCTAGAGTATCTCCCACAACAGACCCCTGACACTGCTGACCGACTCTTTCAGAAACTACAACGTCGCGCCTAAAGCCTGGAGCGTTTTCCCGAGCGCGGAAGAATCGTTCCTGAATTGCACCAGATCGGCATAGACTTTCTCCGCGAACTGGTCATCTCACCTTATCGTCTTCTTTATCGCATCGATCACCGGGCCGTTCACGTATTGGCAGTCTTTGACGGACGCCGTAACTTGGAAGATCTCGTTCTCGAACGCGCTCTTCGTGCTCTCTAACCGACTCACTGACTGGGCGCCCCGCTGACGTTCCTCGGCTCGATCAGGCTGGGTTCGAGTAACCGAAGCAAGGGGTACGCCGCGAAGTTCCATGACGCCGCCGAGCTGCGATTCCGACCTCGGGGAATCCGTGCATGTCAGCGTGGGATGCCTACCGCAGGCGGCCCAGTTCAGTATCCGGCGATCATTTCCGTGTCTTCGCCGCGCCGAAGTGCTGCGGAGGTCTTGACAAGGGCTGGTCATAAATGATAACGAGAATACATATCAACTACAGGCAACGAAGGGGCAGGCAATGAACGCGAGCCGCTTTTAAGCATCGTCTCTCCGTATCGAGGCCAGCGATCATGAAGGTCGGAGCCCAGGGCGTAAGACGCGCCGTGGGCTTTTTTGTTTGCGTGCCGCAGGGACAACGTGATCGATCTGTGAGGCAAGAGGCGCTCGCCCGCCCTTGTTCCTGGAGGACAAGAGCCATGCTTCTCATTCGCATCTCCCTCCATGTTTGCGCGATCCTTGCCTGCGGAGCCTCCTGGGTGTCCGCTGAGACGAGCGACGTCGGCTTTTTAGTGGTTGCGCCGGATCGTGGCTATCTCGGGAACCAAGAGATCCAAACGGTGTTTGAGCAATTCAAGGAGCGGTATGCCCCGGCCTCCCTGGCTTTGGTTGGACGGGACTACAACGGAGTCGGCAGCGAATATTCCTCTTATCTGAGCCGCGCGGTCCAAGAATTGGCACGAGATGGGGCGGCCCGTATCGTCGCCATCCCGCTCTTCCTTTCGGAGGCGGATCCCGTGCTGCGAAAGGTGATCGCCCATCTGCCGGCCTATACCGCTGCCCGCGCCGTTCGCTGGGCTCCGGCCATGGCGCAGAGCTACCTCACCGGACAAATCATGCTGGATCGGGTGGAAGCCACGAGCCAGGATCCACAGCAGGAGCGCCTGTTCATGATCGGCGTCGGGGCGCCGGACGAGGCGGGGGAACAGGCCCTGAAAGCCGACCTGGGAAAACTGGCCGCCTATGTCTCCCTGCGGAAGGCGTTCAAAGAGGTCCAGGCGGTCGTGTATTACGATCGAGATGCCGCCGGAGCCGAAGACAAGAACAAGGCGGTGGACGCGCTCCTCATGCAAGCCGCGGCTAAGAAGGGACGGACGATCGCCGTTCCTGCCACACTGGGCCCCAAGTTCGACCACAGCATGGCGCTGACCAACTGGCTTGGCGACAAGTTCCGAGAAATGGATGTGGCGTACGTGAAAGACGAACTGCTGCCGCATCCGAATGTGCTGCTATGGCTCAAGAAGACCGCCAACCGGTACCTGCCGGCCTCCGCCGGTGAAATCGGCGTCATCGTCATGCCGCATGGAGCCACGCAGCCTTGGAACGATGCGGTCGAACACATCATCAACCCTCTCAAAACGCGCTACCCCCTGGAGATCGCCTTCGGGATGGGCGATGCGGAAATCATCCAGCAGGCGGTGACTCGGTTGGAGGATCAGGGCATCCGGCGCATCGTGTTCGGGCGGATGTATGCCCTGTCCCATCATATGGAAGAACGGATCGAGTATATTCTCGGGCTCGCGCCCGCGCCGGCGTCCCATGACCACGATCATCCGCTTCCGGCTCAGGTGCGGAGCGCGGCGCTCTTCGCCGGCTTCGGCGGCTATGAAGAATATCCCGGTGTCGCGGAGATCCTGCACCAACGCATCATGGAAGTCAGTCAAGAGCCTTCGACGGAAACGGTCCTCCTGCTCGCGCACGGCGACCGGTCGGAGGAAGGGAATGCCAAGTGGATGCACGTGATGCAATCGCATATCGAGCGGCTCAGGCAGGACCCTCACTGCGCCCGGCTCAGGGCGCTGCGCGCGGCCACGGCGCGAGAAGACTGGCCGGAGCTCCGGGACCCCGCGATGGCGGAAATCAAGGCCTCGATCAGGGAAGACGCCAAGCAGGGTCGGGTGCTCGTCATCGCGAATCGTTTGTACGGCTCCGGTCCCTACAAAAAACTGCTGGCTGATGTGGAGTACGTGCTGAATGAAAAGGGGCTGGCACACCCGTTACTCACCCGGTGGTTGGAGGAGGAGGTTGACAAAGCCGCCGCGGCCCTGGCTGCTCCCCTGGACGACGCCCCTCCCATCGCCGGACGGTAGATGCCGAGCCCCGTTCGTCGGATGGGACGGGGGCTCCACGGCTCCTCGCGGGGCCGTCATGCTGAACGCGCCCTCGCATGATGTCCGGGATCTGTCACCGGGCCGGCGGCACCGTCGCCTATCGAGTCGCTCGCAGTTTCCTGACTTCCTCCTCGCCGAAGGTGTGTTGGACGGTCGTCGCGGTTGTGTCGCCGAAATGCCGGAACGCTCCCTCGATCAGGAGCGGCGCCAGAGCCTGCAGATCCTTGCTCGGGCCGGTCGTCTGCGCATTACCACGCCAGAGCTCGACCACTGAACCGGTCGCGCGTGACTGGGTCAAGTCCGCGGCGATAAGGACCACTTGGGCGACATAGCGGGAAAATCCCGCGGACGCCGACGGCGAGACGGCCGTTCCATACCCGACGCCGCCTCCCGTCCCGGCAGGACTTCCCAGGGGCGGTCCGCCGGCTGATGAGGGCGCCGTGGCCGCCTGTTCGGTGACTCCGTAGGCGAGATAGACACCGAGCTTGGCTACCTTGGCGTCGGTTTCGCGATAGTCCCGCTCCGCCAGCTTGCGGGCCACGAGGCGCGCGTAGGTGGGAAAGGCCGGATCATGCTCCACCTCTCCCGTCGGGATCACCGCGAAGGTGATGTGGGGTGGAATCGGTTGCGTGCCGCGCCCATGGACATCCACGGTGACGCCCCCGGCGCAGCCCAGGCTCACCAACATCAACCCCGCCACCAGCGTTCGACACCCACGCCTCGTCATCGCGTCACCTCATAATAATAGAGAATGGTGGAACCACGTCGTATTTGGCCCACCATACGCCCCTGCGCAGGAAAAAGACATGCTTGGCAGTCGGACCGGACAGGTTGCGTCTTGGGACCCGGTGGCCTTTGTCGGGCGCACCAGACCGGCGTGAAGGGACATAGCCCTGTCGAAGATTAACCGTCATCCTCTCGTGCCCGTTCCCTTTTTTGCTTCGGTCATTGCTTAGCCCGATTCTTAGAGTGACGTGACCGGCCCGAGTGTGGTTTCTGTCTTCTGAAACGTCATATAGTGTAGCCTGCGGAAAGGAAGGGGCCTGGGTGTGCCCGGCGGCGTCCGCCTGCCGTCGGGAAACCGCAGCCCGTTTATGCCGATGTCTGAACGCCAGTTGAAACGCCGGGGGCTGACCTGGGCCATGGTGCTTGGCGCCGGCCTCGTGCTTACCTTCTTGATGATCGCCAAGCTCGGCACCAAGGCCGATGGCCGGTCCGGCGAGCTGGATGGAGCCAGGTCTGCGGTTCTCCTGGTGGAAGTGGCGCCTGTGACGGTCGAGCCGGTTGCGGAATCACTCAGCGCCGTCGGCACGCTTCAGGCCGTGGCCTCGGTCATGATCCGCCCTGAACTGGCGGGGTTGGTGCGGCGCATCGCGTTTGTCGATGGGCAGCGGGTCTCGGCGCAGGACCTGTTGTTTGAGCTCGATCAAGAGGAGCTTCGGGCGGAGGTAGGCCAGGCCGAGGCGCAGGAGAAGATCGCCCGGCTCACCTACGAGCGGCTGAAGCGTCTCTCCGGTCAACAAACGACGATCATTTCTCCCCAGCAGCTTGATGAGGCACGAAGCGCCTGGCAGGCGGCCGAGGCCAACAGCGTCCTGTACCGGACGCGGCTCAAGAAGACGATCATCCGCGCGCCGTTTGCCGGCACGGTGGGCCTTCGTCGTGTGTCTGCCGGAGACTATGTCGCGCCGGGGCAGGATCTCGTCAATCTCGAAGATCTGCGGACACTCCACGTGGACTTCAAGGTGCCGGAAGGGTGGCTGTCCAAGGTCGCCGTGGGGCAGCGGGTGGGGTTGCTGACGGAGGCCTACCCGGACAGGGTGTTTCAGGGCGAAGTCTCGGCGGTTGATCCGCGACTGGATGCGGTGAATCGGACGGTCCCCCTGCGCGCGGTGGTCCCCAATCCGGAGGGGGCGCTTCGTCCCGGCCTGTTCGTCACCGTCCGCCTGATGGTCCGGGAGGAGCAGGAGGCGCTGATGATTCCCGAAGAGGCGGTCCTGTTGAAACAGGGCCGGCCGTATGCCTTTCGCTACGACGGATCAGCCGCGCGTCTGACGGAGGTGATCCTGGGGGTGCGGCAACGAGGATTGGTCCAGGTCCTCTCCGGCCTGTCGGCGGGCGACCAGGTCGTTCGCACCGGCACCCACAAGCTCAGCGACGGGATGGCGGTCACGACCCAGGCGCCGGCGGAGTCCTAATGCGCCGCCTCTCTGCGTTTCATCCGAACCTTTCTATAGTCATGCCTACGGTCATGACCGTCCGGTCCATCGCGCGATGATCCTTTCCGATCTCTCGGTCCGCCGTCCCGTCTTGGCGACGGTCATGTCGCTGCTGCTGGTGCTGTTCGGGCTCCTGAGCTTCACCCGCCTGACCTTGCGGGAATATCCGGATATCGCCTACCCGATCGTCTCGGTGAGGACTGTCTATCCCGGCGCCAGCCCGGCGCTGGTGGAGACCGACGTGACCACGGTCCTCGAAGGGGCCATCAGCGGCATCGAAGGCCTCCGCACGATCACCTCCGCCAGCCGGGCCGAGACCTCCCAGATCGTGCTCGAATTCGGACGGACGCGCAGTTTGGATGCGGCGACGAACGACGTGCGGGACGCCATCAGTCGAGTGCGGCGCCAACTCCCGCTCGCCGTCCAGGATCCGCTCGTCGCGAAGGAAACCGGCGACGGCAATGAAATCATGTGGCTCTCGCTGGCCAGCGATCGCCATTCCGAGTTGGAGATGACGGATGTCGCGGAGCGATTCATCAAGAACCGGTTGGCGATGTTGCCCGGCGTCTCGACCATTCCGTTGGACGGGGAGCGCCGCTATGCGATGCGGATCTGGCTTGACCCTGAACGGTTGGCCGCTCGCCGGCTTGCCGCGCAGGACGTCGAAGAGGCCCTCCGGACGCAAAACCTCACCCTTCCCTCCGGCCGGATCGAGAGCGATCGCACGGAGTTCGACGTCTCGATCCGTGGCTCGCTGGAGACCCCACAACAATTTCTGCACCTGATCGTCGCCTATCGAGACGGATACCCGGTCAGGATTCAGGACATCGGCCGCGTGGAACTCGGCTCGGAAGACGACCGGAAACTGGTCCGCGTGAACGGCAAGCCGGCGATCGGGATCGGCGTCGCCAAGCAATCGAAGGCCAACACGTTGGAGGTGGCGCAGGCCGTCAAGCAGGCCTGGCCAGACCTGGTCGCCTCCTTGCCCGAGGGGATGACCTTGCAGGTGGCGTGGGACGGGTCGCTCGCGATCGAGCAATCCATTCGGGAGGTCTACCGGGCCTTGGGACTGGCCCTCATCCTGGTCGTGTTGGTGATTTACCTCTTTCTCGGCAGCGTCCGCGCGACCTTCATCCCGGCGGTCGCGATTCCGGCCTCGATCATCGGCGCCGTGACCATCCTCTGGGCCACCGGCTGTTCGCTCAATGTGTTGACGCTGCTCGGGTTTGTGCTCGCCGTCGGCCTGGTGGTGGACGATGCGATCATCGTGCTTGAGAACATCCATCGCCGGATCGAATCCGGGGTGCCGCCCATCCAGGCCGCCATGGCGGGAAGCAGGGAAATCGGATTCGCCGTGCTGGCCACGACCCTGTCGCTGGTGGTGGTGTTCATTCCGATCGCGTTTCTGACCGGCGTAGTCGGCCGGCTCTTCGCGGAATTGGCGATTGCGGTGGCGGCCGCGGTGTTGCTGTCGGGATTCGTGGCGCTGACGCTGACGCCGATGTTATGCGCCACGCTGTTGAAGACCGGACGGCGCCAGACCCGGTTGTCCAAGGTTGCCGAGGAGGCCTTTGCCGGCCTGGTGAGCCGGTATCGGCGCGCGGTCGAGCGTCTGGTGGAGGCGAGGGGGCCGGTGCTCGGCGTCGCGTTGGGGGCGATCGTCGCCAGCGTCCTCCTGTTTCTCCGCTTGCCCATGGAATTGGCTCCGCTGGAAGACGTCGGCTGGTTCGCCGGCCACCTGACGGCGCCGGAAGGCGCTACGATCCGCTACACCGATGCCTATGCCAGGCAAGTGGAGGGCATCGTGGAGACAGTTCCGGAAGTGACGTTCAACTATATGGTGGTCGCCCGCGGGTATCGCCCCACGATTGTGAACCGCGCATCGAGTTGGGTGACTTTGGCCGAGTGGGAGAAGAGGGACCGGACGCAACAGGACATTGTGGCGGAACTGAATGCCCGGCTTGGACGGTTGACCGGAGTCAAAGTCTCGGTCCTCAACCCGCCGCCGATGGAGCAGTCGCCCGAGAAGACGCCGGTTCAGTTCGTGCTGGTCGGATCGACCTACGAGGAGCTGCGGGTTCAGGCCGAACGGCTCATGCGCAAGGCGGCGGCCCATCCGGGGTTCCTCAACCCGGATATGGATTTGTCGATGAACATGCCCCATGTGACGGTGGAGGCGCATCGGTCCAAATCCGCCGATGTGGGCGTCTCCATGGCTGCCATCGGCCGGACGCTCGAAACGTTTTTGAGCGGAAGGCCTGTCACGACCTTCTCGCGCGACGGACGGGTGTACAACGTCATCGTCAAGGTGGATGAGCCGTACCGGAACAGCCCGTCGGATATTATGACCCTTCCGGTGCGCGGCGAGCAGGGGCAGTTGATGCCGCTCGGCAACGTCGTGTCCGTGCGGGAAGACGCGACGCCCGAAGCGCTCCACCATTACGATCGGATGCGCGCCGTCACGATCAGCGCCGGACTCGCCGAGGGATTTTCGCTGGGGGAGGCGCTGGACTATCTGAACCGGACGGCGAAGGAGAGTCTCCCGAGGATGATGCGGTTCGCCTATGCGGGAGAATCGAAGGAATTTCTTGAAAGCCGAGCCAGCCTGCACGTGACGTTCGGGTTGGCGATTCTCGTCGTCTATCTGGTGCTCTCGGCGCAGTTCGAAAGTTTTCTCTCTCCGCTGGTGATTTTGCTGACGGTCCCGCCGGCGGTGATGGGCGGCCTGCTGGCGCTGGCGTTCACCGGAGGGACCTTGAACATCTACAGCCAGATCGGGCTTATCATCCTGATCGGGCTCGTCACCAAGAACGCGATCCTGATCGTGGAGTTCGCCAACCAGTTGCGCGGTCGAGGCATGGCCGCGCGGGAGGCGATCGTCGAAGCCGCCACCCTCCGTTTCCGGCCGATCATCATGACCACGGCCGCGACGATTCTCGGCGCCCTGCCGTTGGCCCTGGCGACCGGAGCCGGCGCTGCAGGCAGGCGGCATATCGGACTGGTCCTGGTCGGCGGGTTGGCGCTCTCCACCCTGTTGTCGTTGTTCCTGGTCCCCACCGTGTACCGGCTGCTCGCGCGCGGTCCCGTCAAGCCGGATAAGCTCGCGGTCGCGCGGTTGCCCTATGCCACGGTCGCGGATCAATCGCATGCCTCGTCCGCCTCATCCCACATTATTCATGGCGGTTCGTGACGAAACCGCCAAGACGCCACGCGTTGGACCCATTGCATGCTCGACCCGTTGTCTGAAGCAGAGTGCAATGGGTGCCCCGGCAATGGGTACCCCACGCGGAACCGCGAGGGAGAAAGGCATACTTGAAAGCAGTATGTCGACCGACCGAGTGGCGAGCCTGCCCGCTTGGCTGCGAGAACCTGGCAGTCAAGCTTGTTGCAGCGGCGTATCGGCGGGTGCAGTAGAAGCCGTCGTGAATAATGTGGGTTAGTTGCCAGACGGTCGGATTCCGACTGATCCACTCCCCTCGCGGCTCTGGAGTTTGCTCCCACCGGTTGCTTAGAATAGCCCTCATTTTGAGTCCCAAGGTCATGAGTCATACCATTCGCGGGCGGATTGTCGTCGCGATCGTGCTGGTGGGCTGCGTGCCCCTGCTGATCGGACTGGTGCTGGCCTACATGTCCGGCATGCAGTCCCTGCGCGACGTCATCGGCGGCAACCTCCAGGCCGTGGCCGCCCAGGTCGCAGATCGCGTCACGTTGTTGGTGCAGGGCGAGATTCAAGGCGTCCGGCTGCTCGCCTCGGCTCCGTTGCGGGTCCGCCAGCCAGTCGAGACCGCGAACCGGGCCTATCCTGTCGAGCGCTCAGCCATCGATCAAATCATTCGCGAGCGGATGCAGATGTGGGAGCAGGGGAAGGATGCCTCCGCGCGCCTGCTGGATTCCGCGCTGTCCCGCTTTCTGCGTGAAACCAAAGTCCGTGACGGGGATAAGGTCGTCGGTCTCTTGATCACGGATCAATATGGGGCCCTGGTGGCGGCGAGCTCGGAGCCGGACCATTATGTGTTTAACCAGGAAGCCTGGTGGAGGGCGGTCCAGAGCGGCGACCCGGAGCCGGTCTTCATCAGCGGCGTGATCCCGGCCCGCGAGGGCTCGTTTCGCACGCCGGAGGAAACCATCGATATCGCCGTGCCCATCCTGGACGACCGCCAACATGCGGTGATCGGGGCCATCAAGGCCTCCTATCGGTTCGACAGCCTGTTTGCGATCATCAAACAGATTCGGGTGGGACAAACGGGCCACGCCATGCTGTTCAACGCGGCGGGCCAGCCGCTGATCTGTCCGATCCTGCCGCGGCAAGCGCATCGAATCCCCAGCCAGCTCATGGCCATGATCGTGTCGCCGGACCCGGGCTGGGCCGTGGCGGAGGACGACGGGCATGGCGCCCAGGATACGGTGATCGGCTTTGCGCCGGTCGGCGGGTTGAAGCTGCCAGATAACACCTGGCATGTGTTGGTCCGGCAACAGCCGAGCGAGAGCTACGCGCCGATCCGCGATCAGGTCAGAAACCTGGCCGCGATCGGGCTGGTGATGGTGGGACTGCTCTGGCTGATGGGCCGCTATGTGGCCGCCCGGATCGCCAGACCCATCCAGACGTTGCAGGCCGGCGTGGAGGCGATCAGCCAGGGCACCTACGACCGTCCCCTCGATATCGCGACCGGCGATGAGTTTCAGGATTTGGCTGCGGCCGTGCACCGGATGGCCGATCGCCTCAAGACCTCCCGGGCTGAGCTGGAAGCCTTGAATGCAGACCTGGCCCGTCGCGTGGAAGAGAAAACCGCCGAGGTGACTGGCCACCTGAAGAAACTCCAGTTCGCCGAACGGTTGGCGACGCTGGGCCAGGTGGCGAGCGGGATTGCCCATGAAATCAACAATCCGCTCGGGATCATCCTGAACCGGATCGAATGCATGGAGGCGGAAGCGGCGCATCTGCCGGAGGACGTGTGGAACGATCTGCGGGCGATCCGGTCGCAGGCCGACCGTATTTCCCGCGTCACGCGGAGCGTCCTCGCCATGTCGCGCGGGGCGGCGACCACCCTGAAGCCGATCGACATGAATTGCGTGCTGCGCGCCTGTGTGGAGGTCGCCAGGGATCGGGCGGCGGCCCATGATGTCCATCTTGAGACGGACCTGGCCGGCGACGTGCCTCCCGTCATGGGGGATCGGGACCGGCTGGAGACGGTCATCCTGAATCTGCTCAACAATGCCATCGATGCGGTCCGGGACAGCGATCAGCCCCGGCAGGTGACCATCCGGTCCGAGTCCGTGCAGGCTGACGAGGGTGACTTCGTCGTGACGACGGTGCGGGATACGGGACCAGGCATCCCTGAAGAAATACTCGGACGCATCTTCGATCCGTTCTTCACGACGAAGAAGACGGGACAGGGCACAGGGTTGGGATTGTTCCTGAGTTATGGGATCGTCGCGGATCACCGCGGACGGCTGGAGGTCAAGAACGACGAGCGTGGCGCCGTGGCGTCCGTGGCGCTGCCCGCTCTGGCATCATGTGTCGATGTTCATCAGGAGGCCGGATGGAGAACACAGGCAAGATATTGATCGTCGATGACGAAGCGGATGCGCTGGACAACTGCCGTCGCATCCTGAGCCGCTTAGGGCATGACTGTCTGACGGAGCAGGATCCGGTTCGCGCCGTACAGAGGATTCAAATCGAGCGACCGGAACTGGTCCTGACCGACCTGTGCATGCCGGGGTTGGACGGTCTCGGGGTGCTCAGCGAGGCCAAGCGGGTCGACCCCACGATCAAGGTGGTGTTGCTGACGGCCTATGCGACCGTCCAGACTGCGGTGGCCTCCATGCGGCATGGGGCGCTCGATTACATTCTGAAACCCTATTCCAGCAAAGATCTCGAGGAGGTGGCGAAACGGGCTTTCGGAGGAACTGAACCCAATGGGGGCGGCGTCCTGGCGCAGGTCGGCGGCGGTCGATTGCAACGGACCAGGTCGGGAGAGACGCCCGCGCTTGCACAGATCCTTGGACGGAGCAAAGCGATCCTGACACTGTTGGAGCTGATCCGGAAAGTGGCCGATACGGAAGCCAGCCTGCTGATCTACGGCGAGAGCGGGACCGGCAAGGAGTTGGTCGCGCGTGCGATTCATGCGCACAGCCGCCGGGCGGCCCATTCGTTCGTGCCGGTGGATTGCGCCGCTCTGCCCGACACCCTCCTGGAATCGGAGTTGTTCGGACATGAAAAGGGGGCCTTTACGGGGGCCCATGCGGCCAAGCCGGGACTGTTTGAAGTGGCGAACGGCGGGACGGTCTTTCTGGATGAAGTCAGCGGGATGAGCCAGACCCTCCAGGCTCGGCTCCTCCGCGTGTTGCAGGAGCGGCATGTACGCCGTGTCGGCGGGACACGCTATAGCGATATCGACGTCCGGGTGATTGCGGCCTCGAACAGGAATCTTGAGGACGCGTGCCGAAACGGCACCTTTCGTGAAGACCTGTATTACCGATTGAACGTCATTCCGATCGTGCTGCCGCCGTTGCGGGAACGGGAGGGTGATGTGGAGTTCCTGGCGCGGGCCTTCTTGCGACGCTTCATGGACAAGAAAGCGAACAGCTTTGGAGATACGGCAACCTTCGATCCGATGGCTCTTTCTTCCTTAAACGCCTACACCTGGCCCGGCAATGTACGGGAGCTTCAGAACGTGATCGAGCGGGCGGCGGCGCTGGCGGATGGCCCCGTGATCCGCCTGGAGCATCTGCCGGAACGCGCCCGGCTGATCGGCTTGAAAGAGCTGCCCGATCACGAGGTCCCTCGATACAAAGAGGCCAAACAGGAGGTGGTGCGCTCATTCGAGCGGACGTACCTGCTCGATCTCCTCAAGCGCCACGACTGGCATATGGGGCACGCGGCCCAAGAGGCGGGGGTGGATCGGAAGACCATCGAGCGCATGGTCAAGCGCCACGGTCTCACGGAATCGTGATAGGTCGGGGGCCTGAGCGGTTCACGCCAGGCATGACCGAGCAGCGGTCCCGCCGAGCCAGTTGCCGGGGGCGCCTGGCTGTCTCAACGTCTGGAGCCTGCTTATCGTGTCAGTTTCGGCCGCATGCGAGACAGCGGCGCATAGAGATTCGTGAGACATGAGAAGTGAGGCGAACGAGGCCTTTCGCATCCTGCCTTGCAAATCTCCCGCTTGTACTTGGCGGTCATTCTGAACCGCTTGTGTCACAGAGCTCGTCAGCGAACTCGTCCGGTTTGGGCAGGAGCGGGCTAACGGTATTCTGATTTCTTCTCACCTTAATAGGATTCCAACAGCCACGTGATCGGCATCAGGTCGGTTGTCCGGCAGCTTACCCCGTACCTCGCGGCCTTTATTGTGTCTATTACGCCCCAGTGAAAAGATATGAAATTCACGCACGGGGTGGTGGCGCTCGTCTTCATAGGTGAGGGTCAGGCGCTGTGCGGGGGCTGACCTGAATCTTTTTCTTGCCGTAAAGCTCCATGATGATGCAGCGGCGCGGCGGTGAATTCCTCGAGCGTCGACCGTCCTGACTGGTCCCCCATCAGACACATTCGTGCAGATTCGTGAATCCCGATAAGAAGGCTCTACTCCGCTGGCGGGTCGAGCGTGATGCCGACGCCTACCTTGGCGGATCTTGTCGGGCTATGATCACGCTCCTCGGAGCAGGATCGAAGACTTGCCAGCATGGGTGGGCTCCTTCGGCCCGTCCTGATTCAGACTGTTCCTACCCCTCGTGCCCCCCGCCTAGAACATGGGGCGTCGGCGTCCCATTGTTCACCTGGAGCAAGGGCGAAGAAAGTCGGCAGGCAATCAAGCGGTTCGGAGAGACTCCTGGTGCGAATGGGACGCCGATGCCCCATTGGATTCGCCCGTGCAACCTAGACACGATCCGATTTCGCGGGAAATCGTGAAGTAGCCGGGATGATCGTGAGCGGAACAGGAGTTGCGTAGGGATGCCCATGGCTTGGTGCGTTGCTGTCGAATATGACGAGGTCTGGTGAAGGAGCGGGAAGAAAAGGACCGGCCTCCTGATTTTCCCCGCGCGCGAGCCCCCTTCACCGGGCCACCAAATATGAAGGCCGCTGATGGAGAGAGCGGGGATCACGGTTCACTGGTTTCCATTGAGGATCTGAAGGCGGGGATTTGGACAGGATGAAAGGACAGGGAGAAGACATCATGATCTGGAGCTTGATCCGACATCATCAGGTACTTGCCACGATCCTGTGCGGCGCGGTCCTCGCCTGGGTCGGGGACGAGGCGGCCGCCCAGCATGCGGCGCATCAAGGGGCCACGGAGCCTTCATCAGGGGCGGCCTGGGCCGAGCGCCTCAAGGGGCAAACCATCGTTGAGGATGCGATGGAGGGTCGTCCGGAGCGCACGGCGATGGTGGAACGCCAGCATCAGCGCATCATGCAGCAAATGGAGCAGGATGCCGAGGCCCAACGCACCGGCGGCTTCTACCACAACGTGAACATGATGCACCAATACGGGGCCGGCAATCAGGATGTGCTGCTGATGTCGAATCCCGGCGTGGAGCCGGTCTCCACCCAGGGTGGACGCTGCCCGGCGGCGGCTCCGGTCCGGCAGTACGACATTTCGGCCATCAACGTTGAAATCACGCTCAACATGTGGCTCGACTTTTATCCCGGCTACATGTACGTGCTGACCGAGGACATCGACAAGGTGCGGGAAGAGGAAAGGAGGAATCGGGAAGCCCGTGAGAAGGACGGGCATGATCCCGGCGCCGTGAGGAACGGCTTGCAGAGCCAATGGATCCAGCCCCTGGTCATCCGCGGCAATCAGGGTGATTGCGTGAAGATCACGCTGCGCAATCAACTGGAGGGGAATGAGGAGGTCAGTCTCAACGTTCACGGTTCCAGCATGGTCGTGGCGTCGACGGGTCAGCCCGCAACCACGACGAATCCGGATAGCATCGCGGCCCCGGGCAAGGCCGTGGAGCTGGAGTGGTACATCCCGCCGACTCAGCAAGAGGGCGGACGGCAATTCCACTCCTACAGCAACGATCGGGAATTGACGGTCATGGGCCTGTTCGGCTCGTTCGTGATTGAGCCGAAGGGGTCCGAATACCTTGATCCGCTGGGAACCGGCGAGCCCGAGCCGATGAGAAGCGGGTGGCAGGCGATCATCAAGAACGGGGCGGGGCCGGATTTTCGAGAGTTCGTGCTGATCTATCACGAAGTCGGGGATGAAGCGTTCAGGCCCCTGAACAAGAAGGGCGATTTCCTCCCGCAGCGCGATCCCTTGACCGACGTCTATCGGCCGGTCGCCCGTGCGCTGAACTACCGGAGCGAACCCTTCGGCCTCGATAACATGCAGGCGCAGCACGAATACTTCGGCTTTGAAGACGAGTCGATGGCTTACAGCGCCTATACCTTCGGAGACCCCGCCACCACGATTCCGCGGAGCTACTTAGGCGATCCGGCCAAATTCCGCCTGGTGCACGGCGGATCCGAGGTCTTTCATTCCCACCATCCTCACGGCGGCTCCATCCGCTGGCCGCGAAGCCCCCGCGCGATCGATGAAATGCCGCTCTGGCATGCGGCCAAGAACGGACCGGTCAAATATCCCGTGATCCGGACCAAGTCCGATCGCGTGGACGTCGAGGTCATCGGACCGTCCGAGACCATGGATCTGGAAACCGAATGCGGCTCCGGCCTCTGCCAGCAGTTGGCCGGCGATTTTTTGTTTCATTGCCATGTCGCGCATCACTATATCGCGGGCATGTGGGGATACTGGCGCGTGTACAACACGCTCCAGCAAGGCGCACACCACAACGACACCATGCCCGCGCTCCGCGAGTTGCCCGATCGTGCCGGCCGCCTGAAGCCCGGCGTGACCTCGGACGAGCTGATAGGCAAGACGGTCGATTGGTTCGGCAAGCAGTTCCGGATCATTGAGAAGGGCAAGACCGATTGGAACGCGGACCCGGCCCTGGTCACGATCAAAGATTGGGTGGAAATGCAGTTGCCCCCACAGGGCAAGCCGGGTCATAAAGACGATGAACTTGGGCAAACCCTCTCGTACGACGCGACGGTCTTGGATTGGGTCTGGCAGGGCCGTCGCGCCATGACGGAACGGGAAAACACCGTCCCGAATCCCCGCTACCAATCGGCGCATCCGGGCGAGCGGCTGCCGATCCTGTTTGAGACGGCCACGGGGAAGATCGCATGGCCTCATCTGAAACCTCATTTTGGGAGACGGGTGCCGTTTTCCCAGAACCATAACCCGTCCCCGTGGCTGGACATGATCCATCTCGATGACGATGGGCTGCCCAGTTCCTACCCTGCGAAACCCGGCGAGAACGGCCGCTGGAGCATGTGTCCGGACAACGCCGGATCGAAGAAGTACAACGTGCACTTCATCCAGACGCCGATGACGCTGGCGGATAAACAAGGCGACACACCGGCCATCGTGGATAAGGACGGGCTGATCTACGTGCTGCACGAGGAGGAAGCCCAGGTCCGCAAGAGCGACATCAAATATCCGCTGGTCGTGCGCGCCAATATCTACGATTGCATCGACTGGATGCTCACCAGCGAATGGGAAGACGACGATCACATCAACTTCCATGCGTCCAAGATCAATACGCACTGGCATTTCTTGCAGTTCGACAATCAATCCTCCGACGGCGTCATTACCGGCTTCTCCTACGAGCAATCCGTGCGCCCCTTCACGATGCTCGAGAAGAAGGTCAACAAGGGCCTGCCGTTGCCGATGAACACGGTCTTTACCAAGCCGGCCAAGAAAGGCGACCGGGTCCTGACGGTCAAAAATGCCGCGCAATACCATCCCAACGTGGAGATTCTGATCGGGGCAGACAACGTCGACGGCAACGAGGTCGGCCGCATCAAATCCATCAAAGGGAATCAGATCACGCTCTACCGGCCGCTCAAGCACGCGCACCCGGCCAACGATATCGTGACCGTGGAATTCGTCCGGCAACGGTTTTGGGTAGATTCGGACGTGGGGACGGTGTTCTGGCACGACCATGCCTTGGGGCGGGTCACCTGGCCGCATGGCGGCTTCGGCACCATCATCATTGAGCCGGTCGGCTCAACCTACCATGATCCCAAGACCGGCAAACCCATCCGCAGCGGACCGCTCGCCGACATCCGGACGGCCGAGCCGGTCGGCTATGGAGTCAATGGAAGCTTCCGGGAGCTGATGGTGCAGTTGAACGACACCGTCCCCCATACGGTGAACATCGTCACCGAAGGCAACCCGCCGGGACAGCCCATCGAGGTGGCGTTAGAAGCCGGCAAGACCGTGTCTTTTGTCATGCCGGAAACCATTCCCATGTCGCCGATGGCGTTTCTCAACGGTGGCACCCATACGACGGGCGGCGGCCTGAACTTCAAGGCGGAACCGATCGCGAGCCGCTTGGCGGCGAATCCTGATCCGTCGAAGCTCTTCAGCAGCGCGGTCCATGGGGACCCCTATACGCCGATGGTGCGCGCCTACCTGGGAGACACGGTGGTGTTCCGGCTGCTCCAGACCATGGCGAATGAGACGATGGTCTGGACCCTCTCCGGCCATACCTATCTCACCGAGCGGTACGCGGGAGATGCCAACCGGAAAAATTCCATCCATATCGGCATCGCCGAACGGTACGACCTGGTCGTGCCGCAAGCCGGCGGCCCGCGGCTCCAGCCGGGCGACTACATCCACTTCAACGGCCGCGCGTCCAAGTTTTCCGAGGGCGCCTGGGGCATCATGCGGGTCCTGGACAAAGAGATTCCGGACCTGCAAAAGCTGCCTGCGGGCTATAGCCGGCGCAACGACATTCCGAAGCCGCTGGCCGTCTGTCCGGCAGAGGCGCCGGTGAAGAGTTTCAACGTCGTGGCGATGGACTACCCCTCGCTGAAGTTGAATCCCAAAGCGCCGGATGCCATCGAGGTCGATTTTGAACGGACGATCCACATGGTCAACCCGAACGCGAAGATTTATGCGCTCGAGGACGAGGTCTCGACGGTCGCGGCGGGCCTCCAGCCGATGCCGCTGACCTTGCGGGCCAATGTGGGGGATTGTCTCAAGGTGAAGCTGACGAACCGGATGAAGGAGGGGCGGGCCTCCTTCTCGGCGATCGGCTTGGCGTTCGATCCCAAGGATTCGCTTGGGGCGAACGTCGGCGGGAACCCCGGCGAGCAGACGGTTGCGCCGGGAGAGAGCCGGATCTATACCTATTATGCGGATCCCTTCCTCGGCGAGACCGCCTCATTGGTCTGGGACTGGGGCAACGTGATGACCCATCCCCGAAATGGGCTGTACGGGGCCGTCATTATAGGGCCAAAGGGCGCGGCCTATCGGGATCCCAAGACCGGCGCGGACCTTTCCGGCAAGAACAGTTGGGTAGCGGACGTGATTGTGGATCGCACGATCCCGGGCCACGAACACCGCGTGAACTATCGTGACGTGGCCTTGTTCTTCCAGGATGAAGACAACATCATCGGGACGAGCTTCATGCCCTATGTGCAGAACACCGCCGGTCTTACGGCGGTGAACTACCGGGCGGAACCCTACAAGTTCCGGGAGGAAACCGGGTGCACGCTCGGCAAGGTCTTCCAACCCTGTGTCGTCGAGAAGCCGGAAGATCCGGCGACCCCGATCATCGAAGCGCATGCCGGAGATCCTGTGCGCATCCATGTGTTCGGAGCCAGCAACGAGCAGAACGGCATGTTCGGCGTTGAACGGCATGAATGGCCGATCGAGCCGTTCATGCGCGGGGCCGATATGATCAGCGTGGTGGAATTCTCGGGGTCCGAGGCGCTGGATGCCTTTATTCCGAGCGCCGGCGGACCGTTCCGCATGCCGGGCGACTACGTCTGGAGCAACCAGCGCCTGCCCTATTCCCAGTCCGGGCAATGGGGATACCTGCGGGTGCTGTCTCCCGGCGATCAGCGACTCCTGCCGCTCTCGGACGGGCGCCCCACGATCAAACAAGCCGCGACCGAGCCCTCGATCCAGACGACGGCTGTGTCAGGCTCCCGCAACTGACCGTCGTTCTGGTTCGAGTCGCAAGACGGGGAACACCGCTCAGTCAGGGTGTTCCCCGTCTTGTTTTTGAGCGCCTACGCTCACCCCCGCACTATTCCACGCGCCCGATCAAGAGTGCCTCAAGCAGATCATCCGGTTTTTGGCCTTCACCGGTGACCATGACCGATCGCGATAGATCGTAAACATCACCGCATAGCCTTCAGCGGCACACACGTCCGCCTGTTTCAAGGGAGAACCCAGCCGGTCGATAGGCGCCGGCCTGGCATCGAAGAGAGGGCTGCCGGAGAACCGGACCCTGGTCGAACGATCAACGGACCAGCGCGGAGCGTTTCTGGAGTGAGGGGGACGGCCCGGGACGTGGATGGTGAAGGTCGGCATAGAAGGATGCCATCTCATCCAAGCGCCGGCCTTCTTCCCTCGCCTGTTCAGGGTCGAACTGGGAGAGGAGTGCCAGCAGCTTCTTACGCGGGCTCAGATTGCCGGCATTGATCTCCAGCGACCGTCGGTAGGCAGCCATGGCCTCTTGGGGCTGCTGGGTGAGCGCAAACAGGTCGCCCAGCACTTCATATTTCGCCGCCGCGCCGAAGGAGGAGTCGGGGATCTTGTCGAGATAGAGCCGTGCCGAGTCCGCATCCTGTTGCTGCAAGGCCATGCGGGCGAGCGAGAGGTTCGCATAGACGGAATAGGCGCCGTTCAGACCGGAAGAAAACCGCCAGATGGCCGCCGCATCCTCCAGTTTGCCCTGCTGCATGAGCATCCAGGCCTGGATATTGTAGTGGCCGGACCGGTCCTGGCTCCCTTCGATCGGGATCGAAACCAGACCGAGGCAAAGCAGGGTCGTGACTCCCGGCCCTACGACGGACGGCCAGGACCAATCCTGCCAGGCATCGTACAGCTTTGCCAGCGTGAACGAAGCAAAGATGATCAGGATGACGAGCAGCGGCAACCGATAGCGGCCGATCATGGGAAACCAGAGCAGGGTCGAGGCATACAGGCCGCCAAGGAGCATCAAGCTCCACCGGCCCATGTCGCGGTCGGCATGCCACACCATCTCCGCGAGCCCAAGTGGCGCCAAGAGGAAAAAGCCGAGGAACGGGATCTGAAAGAACAGCGCGGATTCCCCAAGCACCGTCCAATCGTAGTGATCGCCTGCCTCAAACCGATTGAACAGGGCAAGCGCCCGTTGCCCGATCTTGGCCAGAAAGTCCGACGGATGCTCCCGGGCGTAGGCGACGACGGTTCCGATCCAAAATCGCTCGGCTTCCTGATAGGACAGCATCCGCCCCGTTCGCCGGCTGGCCTCGATGCGATAGTGCGTCTCCGCTTCCGACGGCAACGCCGAGGCGAAGGGGGCCGGTTGGAAGTAGGGAGTCGGATTGGCCGGGTTGTTGCCGATGTACAGGTTGAATCCTGCCTGATGGGTCGTCAAGGCCAGCTCGCCCGCCACCAGATAATTTCGAAGGGCGAAGGGAGCGAGGACGAGGAGGTATCCGGCCAACAGCGAGGCGGCGATGCGAACTGGCTGCCGCATGCTTCCACCCACTCGCCATGAGGCATAGAGCGTGAGGCCCAGCATCAAAGGCAGCAGCGCGAGCGTATTCTCGCGGGTGGCGGCCAGGAGCCCGGCGGCCAATCCGGTGAGGAGGGCGGAGCGGCCCGATGAAGTCTTAAGCAATCGGACAACACAAAGGAGCGTCAGGGAGAACAGAAAGACGGCCAGCGCCGATTTCAACGGCACGACACTATAGAGGATGAACGGTTCGCAAAAGGCCGCCAGGAACCCCGCGATCAGGCCGATCCGCCGATCGCCCAAGTGGAATCCCACCCGGTAGATCACGAAGCAGGTGGCGACCCCGAGGAGAACATTCAAGAGGCGGATATAGACCGGGTCCGGCCCGAAGAGTTTGTAGAGGATCGCGATGACATAGGCGGGGAGCGGCGAGAAACCATAAACCGAGGTGGATTGGACCGTGCCGGCGGCGAGGTCACTCGCCCACTGATGGTAGACCAATTCGTCCGTCACCAGCACCCCGGCATAGCCGGTTCCCAGCAGCGAGACCAGCGCCAATAGACGGACAACCAAGGCGGTCAGCAACAGTGCCACGATCGGCAGGGTCGAGGAATGGTCCTGTGCAGATGCGTTGGCTTCGGCGGCCGACAGGAGCGGAAGGTCTTTCTTGATCACCATCGTGTCCATCGTACGAGCGGCCGGAACGAACATCGACCGGTTCTCGCACGACACCGATGATAGCGGAAGAAATCTGGGAGGCAAGCAGACCGGCGTTTCCGAACGGCCTTTCTTGCGCGCCCCGGTCCAGCTTGACCGAGGTGTTTGAGGGCGCTAGAGTGACCTCGATGGTACGGCTGGTCTGGATTGCCTTGCTTCTGTCCACTGTCACAGCTCCCGCCTGGGCGGAGGATGGGGCTCGCCTTCAGGATTCCCGGCGGACAGCTGAAATCACTCGACAGCTCGACCTCGAATCCGGAATAGCAGCGCTCAATCGTCTGTTCTCGGCGGCAGATCGCTATCTACAGGAGCACTTCGAGATCGATGGAGAGTACCGCGCCGATTCATTGAGCGAAGGCGGGGCCGGCCGATTCCATTTCAAGTGGTATCCGGATGGCAAGAGCCGTTCCTCCGAAGGGTTTGAGACCGATGCCAGGTTCGAAGCCTTGCCGCATCAGTTCTCGTTTCGCTTCCGGTTCTCCGAGCCGCGCCCCCAGGACGAATCCTCCGGAGGCGACATCTTGTAGCCGCACGTTCATCTGCCCTTCGAGCCCGCTTTGCTCTTTGCGATGCCGGGTTTCGTCCATGCCACCCGATCCCGAGGTCAAATTTCACCATTTGGTCCTCACGTCCCCGACCCGATGCTATGATCCTTCCGAGGCGCGCCGTCGAGCTATGTTCATCGCGCGCGGCGGCATGATGATCTGAGACTCGGTAGAGGATGATCCGGCGATTGTCCGCCAAGAAGCTGATGCCCTGGGCCAATTGGCCGGAACAGAAGCTTTTGGATCTGCGGCTGTGCGACCTGGGCTTGACGATCGACGGGGAATTGCTGAACAGGCAGATCCAGCGTCTGTACGACGAACTCGAGGCCAAACAGATCCGGTTCCGCCCTCATTTCTGGCTCTCCGACGAATGGTTCTGTCCCGACGGGGTGCCGGGCATCGCGATCCCCTTCTATCTCGCCCATCCCAGGCTGGCGCGGCTTGAACGGACCTACATGTTGGAAGTGGAAGGAGGCACGCCTGAGTGGTGCATGCGACTCCTTCGCCACGAGACCGGCCATGCGATCGAGAATGCCTATCTCTTGAGACGCCGCAGCCGGCGCCAGGAACTGTTCGGCAAATCTTCCGAACCCTATCCGGATCACTATACGCCGAACCCCTACAGCCGCAGCTTCGTCCAGTATCTGGAGGTCTGGTACGCGCAGAGCCATCCGGACGAGGATTTCGCCGAGACCTTCGCGGTTTGGCTGGACCCCTCGTCGCTCTGGCGCCGGCGTTATGCGGGCTGGCCGGCAATGAAGAAGCTCCAGTACATCGAGGAAGTGATGAAGGAATTGGCGGCAATGCCGCCGAACGTCACGTCGCGACGCCGCATCGATCCGCTCGAACGGCTGAACAAGACCCTGCGCGAGCACTATCTCCAAAAACGGGCCCATTATGACGTGGACCATGCCAAGGCCTATGACATGTGGCTGCTGCGGCTGTTCTCCGCAAAGCCCCGCCGTCCCGGCGGCATGGGCGCGGCCGAGTTCCTGGCCAGCATCAGGGGCGAGGTGCGCCGGACCGTCGCCTTGTGGACGGGCCAATATCAATACACGATCGACCAGGTCATCGAGGACATGATCGAACGGTGCCGGACGCTCAATCTCCGGGTGGCGACGCCGCTGGATCAGGCCAAGCTGGGGTTCACGGTCCTGTTGACCAGGCAGTCGATGAATTACCTGCACAGTGGCCGGCATCGGGTGGCGGTATGAAGAAGCTCCGTGTGCTGGTGCTCATGCACGAAGACCTGGTTCCCCCCGACGAGCTGAACGGGCAGGATCCGGCCGCGGCCGAGTGGAAAACCGAATACGACGTCGTCTCGACTCTGCGCAAGCTGGGCCATGAGGTCCGCCCGCTTGGAGTGAAGAGCGACCTCGGCGTCATTCGAGCGGCCGTGGAGGAGTGGCATCCGCACATCGCGTTCAATCTGCTCGAGGAATTTGACGGCGTGGCCGTCTACGACCAGAACGTCGTCTCCTATCTCGAATTGCTGCGCGTGCCCTATACGGGCTGCAACCCGCGCGGCCTGATGCTGGCGCGGGACAAGAGCCTGTCCAAGAAGCTGCTGTCGTTCCATCGCATTCCCTTTCCGGACTTCGCCGTCTTTCCAATGGGCCGGTCGGTCAAGCGCCCCGCCTATCTGGGCTTTCCGCTGATCGTCAAGTCGGTCACCGAAGAAGCGTCGCTGGGAATCTCCCAGGCCTCCATCGTGAACGACGAGGAAAAGCTGTGCGAGCGCGTGGCCTTCATTCACGAGAGCGTCGGCACGGGCGCGTTGGTGGAACAGTACATCGAAGGGCGCGAGCTGTACGTCGGGGTCATGGGCAACGGCCATCTGCGCGTGCTGCCCGTGTGGGAGCTGGTCATGGACCGGATGCCGGAGGAGGCCTGGCGGATCGCGACCGAGCGGGTGAAGTGGAGCCGGACGTATCAGAACAAGTACGGCATCCGGTCCGGCGAGGCCCGGAATCTTCCCGACGGGATGGAAGAGAAGATTCAGCACCTGGCGCGCCGCGTGTACCGGGCCTTGGGGCTCAGCGGCTACGCCCGGATCGACTTGAGGATGGATCAATCGGGACGGGTGTACGTGCTCGAAGCCAATCCCAACCCACAGATCTCGCGCGATGAGGATTTTGCCGAATCCGCCCTGAAGGCCGACTGGACCTACGGGGACTTGCTGCAAGAGCTGTTGAATCTCGGCCTGCGCTGGTGTCCCGCCAAGGCCGCGTGACCACGAACCTTGTCAGACGTGAGGCGATAAACGGACTGTACAGTTTCGGTCCGGTCGACGTGTTCACGCTCACCGAGGTTCGCAATGGGGGAACCGCAAGATCATTTCCCGAGCCGCATGACAGAGGTCGCGATTGCCGTGATGGAGTCGGGTGTGGATCAGACTCGTTGCAACGCGACGAACCATCACGAAGAGTGTGAGCCGGAGGCCAACCGCTCGGTCCCATCCCAGTCTCGTAGCGATTCGAACCTAGACGATCCTCGGGTCACTGCACAAGGATTCCTCGTACGGCGGCCGACACGGCCGCTATCAGAGGGTCTTGCGCACGCCGGCATAGGTAGGCGAAGAGCAATCGCACCTCTTGCTGCACACCGCTGAGCAACTCCACCTCGCCTTTCGCCTCCGCCTCCCGGGCCGTCTCGGCGTGCAACAGTCCGACGCCGACTCCGCCGGCAATCAGCGTTCGCGTCACACTCTCCTGGTCGACGCTGACGAGCTTCTCCGGGCGGAATCCGTTCCGCTCGAACACACTTTCCGCCGCACGTCCGCAGCACGTATTCGACGCCGCGCAGATCCATGGCATGCGCGCCAGTTTCTGCCAGTCGGGGCGCCCTGGATTGTCGATCCATCCACGCGGGGCGGCCAGGAAGATGCCGAACCGCTCCACCGCTATGGTCTCCAGTTCCGCATCGGCCTTGCCGTCATCGGTATAGAAGCCCGCATCCAGCGTGCCACTGCGGATGGCACGCTGGATCTCAGCAGAGCTGCCGTATTCCAGCGCCATCTCAACCTCCGGACATGTTTCGGAAAGCCTGGTCAACAACTTTCCCATCACCTGCGCACTGGCACTGCGGTTCGACCCAAGACGGAGTTTTCCGCTCACTTGGCTCTTGATCCGCCGTGCTTCGTCGAGGAGGTCCCGGTGCATGGCGAGCATCTGCTCCGCCTTGGCCAATAACTTCGTTCCGTTGTCGGTCAGGCTCATGCCACGGGGCGTACGCTCGAACAATACCAGCCCGAGTTCATCTTCCATGGCCTTGATATGCGCGCTCACAGCCGGCTGGCTGAGAAACAGGAGTTCCGAGGCACGCGTGATGCTACCCTCTCGGGCGACAGTTGCGAACGTTTTCAACTGATAGATCTCCATCGTTCTTGCCTCAAGAAGGTGTCTGTTGCTGGTGACGGCTACGCATAGGCGTGCATCAAGTAACGCCACAGAATCGCAGAGAGGTAGAGCCCGACACCAAACGCTGTATGGGTCATCAAGCTTTTCATTCTGGCTTGGGTTGGATGCGGCGTCTTGCCTGAAGCTACTCCAAGCCCCAAGGCCGGCTGCACAATGAAATACGGGATGACCACGGTCCCGACACCGACCAGCAAGGCCGGGAAGAGAGACGGCTGTTCCAGCCAACCGCCCGACGTTGGAATGACCAGTACCAGAGCAAAGGCCACGCCGATAAGAAAGTGTGCGGTCCAACCGATCACACATTCCGCCGGTCGCTTCGGGGCGGCTGCAATCCGAGCGTGCGTGAAGGTGCCGAGAAGCATATGGCTCAGCCAACGCCCGACGAAACAATAGTCCAGCGAGGCGATGTTAAAGGCACGTTTCAAGAAGAGGTTCCAGAGATCCATGATCAAAGCGGCACCCATTCCCACAAACACTGCACCACCAATGTAACTCTGTTCTATACTCATCACAATGCCTCCATATCTGTCCTCCACGTGCGGCATGGAGCGGGGTGGGTCACAACGGCCGGGCCGCACCGAGCGGCGGCGATCGGCCCGTTGCGTGTCCGTCAGTCCCTATCTTCGACGACCAGGGACACGAGCGTACGAACCAGGGGCGTGATCACGGTCAGTGTAGGGAAGGCGACGGCAAACGCCAGCGCCCAGGCTTTGAGCCAGATGACGATGATGCCGTTGATCAAACCCACGTTAACAACGGAAATGATGGACGACATGATGCTCGACATGAGCAGGGCCATAAAGAATGAAAAGACATAGCCAGTGTGCTTCTTCGGAATCATGGCAAATCCTCCTTTCTGATAACCGGTTGAGTGGCTATCGAATGGCCCGGGGAATTCCCGAGAGGCTCATCGGATAGTGTCCCGCGGCAGGGCGGGATCATCGCGTTGGTATATAGGACTATTCCTGCCACCCGTCCAATTGAATGTTCGGAGGGCCACCTCAGCATTGCTGAGGGTCGGCGTCGCCTTCCCGCGCATTCCAGCTCTGATTCAGGGCTCTCGAGCCGCCTACCGCCCTGTGATGGTCGATGAACGGCCTTGTCATGCAGGTTGGTAATCGCTACGGTGAACGGTTGGCTGGTTACGGGAATGACGTGATGGATCTCAATGTCGATCAGGGAGAGGATGGAGTCGTCGGGAGTTTTTCGTCAAATGGGGCGCCGGTATTGGCAGGTTCCGCGAAACGAATCCGTCCGTCCAGCGAAGCTTTCAGAGGTCGCTCCTTGAGGGCTTGCAACAACAGGTCGCGTAGGGGAACCTGCCGCTCGATCCGATCCTGAGCCTGTTGCAACATCGTATAGCCGTCCCCGCCGTCAGCGATGAATGAATCGGTCGTGACCCTGTATCGGCGGAATTCGTCCAACGGTTTGTCCCCCACCATCACAACCTTCACCCGCGATCCGATCGGCGCCTGCGGATCATAGGTCACGGTCAGGCCGGAGACTTGAAGAAACCGGCCGTTGGTGGCGGGCAGCCGGCTGGCGCTGTTCTCCAGCGCCGCCCGCAGTTCCTGTCCCGAGATCGAGAGCGTCACCAGCGTGGAGCTGAAGGGCAAGACCCGCAGCACTCGCGTCAAATCGACCGGACCGGCCGGGATACTGTCCCGAATCTGTCCGCCGTTCACCAAGGCCAGGTCGGTTCCAAACTCCGCTCTCGCCAGATCGGCCAGCAGGTTTCCCAAATTACTCTCTCTGGTCCGCACCGTCGCGGTCTCGCCGTCCAAATTCACCAACGCTCGTCCGACCATCATCGCGCCGAGTGCATCCATCCTGCGCACATAGTCCTGGATCAGCTCGTTCACGGACTGGTCCGGCTGGATGTCCTCGCCGATGGACAGGTTCTTGGCCCGGGCCTTCACTACCGTGACCTTTGTCGGATCACCGGGCATTCGATCGAGCGTCAGATCGAGCCGCCCGATCGTCCGGCCCTGGCGATGGGTCTTGACGAAGACGGGACCGGGGATGGTCGCTTCGGCAACCGGTTCAGCCGATCTTGCCGTGCGGAGTCCATCGAAGCCCGGCGTATGGCCGCCGATCACGGCGTCGATCTCCGGGGCTTTCGACAGCAGGGCCAGATCCTCCTCGTCCTCTTGATGGGTGACGGCTAGAACCAGATGGGCCCCTTCTTGCTTGAGGGTCCGGGCGGAATCGCGGGCGGTTTCGATCGGATCGCGGAGGTTCAGCAACCGGACGACTTCACGGTTGAAGGTGTCGGGAAAGTTTCTCCGTCCGAGCAGGCCGATCAATCCGATCGAAAGGTCTCCGACAGAAACGACGGCGGAGGTCCGGCAGGGCAACTCGACCCCCTTGCCGGTCAGATTGCTGCACAGGAGGGGAAAACGCGCGAGGGCCTGCAACGCGCGAAGGTGGTCCAGGCCGAAATCGAATTCGTGGTTCCCGGCCGCCATCGCCTGATACCCCATCAGGTTCATGGCCTTGATGTCCGGCTCGCCCCGAAACACCGACGACATCGGCGTGCCGATCAGCAGGTCGCCCGAATCCACCAACAGGAGGGCTGAGGCGGCTGTTCTGATCTCAGCGATCACGCTGGCGCGGGAGGCCATGCCGCCCTCCCGCTTCTGCCCCATCCGTTCGATCGGCAGCACCTGTCCGTGGTGCTCGCTGGTATGGAGGATCGTCAGGGTCTGTTCGGCTCCTTCGCCAGGGGCAGGCCATAGGAAACAGACCGTCAGCAGGAGAGCCAGCCCAATCAAGCGCCTGTCACAATTCATGCCCGGTTTGCGCCTCGATTGTGGCGGTTCGTCAGTCCGGTTCGACAGCTCGCCCGCTCACTGTGCCAAACTCCGGATGTAGGCCAAGACTCGCCGGCGATCCTCGTTCGAGAGGCGATCCTTCCAGGCCGGCATCCCCTGTTGGCCCTCGTGGATCGACTCCAGCAGGTCCTCATCCGATTTCTCCTGTGTCTGCCGCGAGGTCAGATTGGCGGGGTCGGCGCCGAGCAATCGGTAGCCCTCGCCGGTGCCTTCGCGGCCGTGGCAGCCGGCGCAGTATCGTTGAAAGATCCGTTTGCCCTGTTCCTCCTGGGTTGTATGAGACTGCTCGGCCGCCGCCGCCGTCCAGACGCCGGCTGCGATCACCAAGCTCAGGTGCCACCAGCGGCCGAATCGCCGTCGTGCGGGAGGGATCATCATCGGCATGTGCTCCTCTCGTTGCTCACTCCTGCGGGCGGTCTGTCTTGTCGCTACGGGAATCATCTCGCTCCGGCCCGACGGACTCCTGTGACGAAGTGGCATCGGCAGCAGCCGAAGCCGGGAGGCTCGCCAGGATACGATCGAGTTCGGCACGCAGTTCTCCCAAGAGTCGCAACAAAGCTCCCTGTTGAGAGCCGGTGTCGTCGGCAGGGCTATCGAGCCCGGGCGAGTCCGGTTTCTGTTGTTCTTCAGCCATGCTCCAGGTCCTAGCAATGTGATCGACTAGGGAATCGCCGGAGCCCGAAACCGTCGGCGGCGTCCTCTACTCTCTGACGGATATGGATGGGCTTGTCAATCACGAATCGCGCCGTCACATACCTCATACATACCATACATACCGCCACTCACCCCTTTGATGATCCAATCATCCTGAGGCCAAAAGGATACAGCGCTGTATCTTTCTCGATACGTTTTCGATCTTGCGTCATGCTAAAGCGTTGCGGAATGTGCCGGATCCTGCACGTGGTTCGCCATTTGCACTGTAAAAGACAGGATGGTGCTAGGGGAGCTCCCAGTACAGGAGAGAAGCAAGAGGCCTATACTGGCAGAGGGTTGTTGAAACTTTCCTTAGATGCGCGCGTCTTGGACGAGTTGTGAATGTGAATGAGGGTGATGATGAACGGGTCCTCCAGCCAGGTCGTCCAACGTCATGAAGGAGATGACCCCTCGGTCGGGACGGTTTTCGCTGGCAGGCCTCCGCTTTGTCCAAGCCGCGCCTGCCTGCGTTCCATGCGACCGGATCCGGATGCTCACAGCGATGAAGCCCCGCTCCAGCCGGTCGTATGTCTCCATTGCGGACAGCGAGGGATTGTCGCGACGAACGGCGTGCTTGTATTGTTCGGCTTCCGCCATGAATTTCTGATCGGTTATGGGGCGTCCCTCTCCACGATGAGGGTCAAGCTTTCCGAATCGGCCGTGACCCTGTTCGGCCAACATGGCCTGACTCCGAATCAACTCGCGGCCTATGCGGCGGAGTGGGCGTTGCTCTCCGGCTCCACCCAGGGCATTCTGCGACTCTCCCCCGATCAGCCGGCCCTCATGGATTGCTATGAGCATTTTCGGCGATCCGTCTTGGAAGCAGGGTTGAGGACCGGCTCCGTCCAAGCGGCCTGATCTTCATCCGGCTGTCGCGTCAACGATCAAGTGGCGATCGTCATTCGATCAGGAGGACCGCGACTGACGGTCCGTTGGCCTCAACGAGTGATGGTTGACGATTGACGGGTTCCCTGGGTTTGCGTGGAAGAGGCGGAGAGCAGCTCGTTGACCTTTTCCGTCAGGGCGGAGGGGAGAAACGGCTTCTGGAGAAAGGCGGCTTGGTCATCGACCCCGTTGGCCGACAGGGTTTCGCCGGCGTAACCCGAGATGTAGAGGACTTTGATGGCAGGGACCATGGCGCGGACTCCCTGGACCAGCACGGCGCCCTTCATGCGGGGCATCACGACATCGGCGATGAGCAGATCGCAATGGCCCCGGCGGAGCTGGAGCATCTTGAGCGCCTCGTTGCCGTCCCCCGCTTCAAGCACCTCAAACCCCTCATCGCGCAGGACCGCTCCCATGAGGTGGCGGATGCCTTCATCATCTTCCACGATCAGGATCGTCCCACGGTAGATCGGCTTCGCGGCGTCGTCCGTCGGCTGGTCGGGTTCCGCGTCCTCCTTGACGATGCGCGGGAGCAGCACGGTGAAACGGGAACCTCGGCCAGGCTGGCTGGCCACGTCGATGTAGCCGCCGCTCTGTTTCACGATGCCGTAGACCGTCGCCAACCCCAGCCCGGTGCCCTTGCCGAATTCCTTGGTGCTGAAAAATGGTTCGAAGATATGGGCGAGGGTGTCCGCGTCGATCCCGCAACCCGTGTCCTCGACCACGAACTTGATATGCGGTCCGACCTTTGATCCGGGATGGCGGCGGACGAACTCCTCGTCCACGTCCATGTTGCCGGTCTCGATCGTCAGAATACCCCCGTCCGGCATTGCATCGCGCGCGTTCAACGCCAGATTGAGCATCACCTGCTCCACCTGGACCGGATCGCCGAGGAAGTGTCCCGCCTTGGGGTCCAGCACGATCACGATCTGAATCTGCTCGCCGATCAGGCGGCGGAGAATGTCTTCCATCTCGCGAAGCAGGCTGTTGGGGTGGAGTTCGCGCTGTTCGAGGACCTGATGGCGGCTGAACGTCAAGAGCTTCTTCGTCAGCGCCGCGGCGCGCGTCCCCGCCTGGCTGATGAATTCCAGCTCGTGACGGCTGGGATGCGAGGCGAGCTGCTGGATCAGCCGCTGCGCATGGCCGATCACGACCATCAGCAGGTTGTTGAAGTCATGCGCGATCCCTCCCGCCAGCCGTCCGATCGCCTCCATTTTTTGGGCCTGGCGCAGGCTGTGTTCGATCCGTTTGTGCTCGGAGACATCGGCAATGGTCTCGATGACGTGAACCCGCCCATCGGCCGTCCGGGCCTGGGACCAGTGGATGAGGAGGTATTGATTGTTGGGGAGCGCCACTTCGCTCGAAACGATGCCGCCGGTGGCCAGGGCCTCGGGCATGCGGCAAAAGGCGCAAGGCGAGGCGTTGCCTGCGATCTTCTCGTAACAGGGGTGGCAGGCGATGTCTCCGAACTTCCTGAGCCCCGTCTCGTTCTGAAACTGCACGCGATGCGTTTCCGGATCGATGACCGAGACGATGACCGGCTGCGAATTGAGCAAGGTCTGCGGGTCGTACTGGGGAAGATTCGGCGGAGAGGACGAAGCGGCCATAGTGGACCCCTTGCCGGCGAAGCGGCTCCTCTGGACTGCTCTTTTCCTTCTACACCATCGCGAAAGAGAGTCAAGCAGATGCGGCTTTGCGAGGCGGAGTCGGAGAGGCGGACGACGGATGACGACTAACTCAGCCCGTGCTGCGCTCGCCCGATGCGGCCGTCATAGCGAGTGGTGGACTTGAACAGCTCATACTGGCCGTCCTCGGCGTAGGCCGCCGTGCGAGCGCGGAGGGCCTGCATCTCGGCGGTTGTCATCGGCGTGAATCGCCGGACAATCTCGAGGTTCTGTTTCAGCACCGCGGCCGAATCGATCCCGCTCACCAATGAAGCGATCGGCAGGCTCAACACGTAGCGGAGCGCCTCTTCCACCGTGACGATGCCCTCGGTGATTGGAGCCGCATTGCCGCTCAGGCTCTTCATGCCGAGCGGCGCGATGCCGCGTTGGTTGAGCACCGGCAAGACCTCGCGCTCGAAGCTTCGATAGGTGCCGTCGAACACGTTCAGCGGCATCTGACAGGCGTCGAAGGGGAAGTCGTATTGCAACATTTTCAGGTGGATCTTGGGATCCTTGTGGCCGGTGAAGCCGATGAACCGGACCTTGCCCTGGCGTTTGGCCTCCAGCAACGCCTCGACCGCCCCGTTGGGCGCGAAATGGCGCTCCGGATCGTCCGGATAGACGACTTCATGGATCTGCCACAGGTCGAGATAATCCGTCCGCAAGCGGCGCAATGAATCCTCCAATTGCTGGAGGGCCACCTTCTTGTCTCGTCCGTGCGAACAGACCTTGGTCATCAGGAACGCCTGTGGCCTACGCCCCATCAACGCGCGACCCATCAATTCCTCTGACCGGCCGCCGTTGTATTCCCAAGCATTGTCAAGAAACGTCACGCCCGCGTCGATGGCTTCGTGCAAGAGCTGAATCGCCTCGGCCTCGTCCTTGATTCGGCCCCAGTGAGCCCCGCCGAAACAGAGCGCCGAAACCTCCACGCCGGTCTTGCCCAATGCGCGTCTCGGGACTTCTCCGGTTGAGGGCGGCACGGAGGCGACGGAGGTATCGGCCTCGGCAGCAACTCCCGCCTGTTCCTGCGCCAGGGCCCGCGCCCATTGGCTGGGACCGGTCAGGGCCAGGATCGATCCGGCCATGCCGATGGTTTTGAGCAGCTCCCGGCGGTCAAGACGACGGTTCCAGATCTGTTTCTGGGCATCGGGATGCATGGGGGGCCTCTTCTTGTTCCGGCTCATCGCGGTTCCCTCATCGGCCTGTTGCATCGAGTCAACGGCATGTTGAGCATCAATCAACCTTAGGCCGCCCGCCGGGCCGAGTCAACCGGGCCTGACGGCCTTTCAAGAGGGTGAGGGAGAGGGGCCGTTCCCTCGACCTGTCGCCCCCTTGCGCACCTCCTCGTACCTGTCCATACTACTGTCGCGATTCGGTCCGTTCACCGGCATCGTGCCTATGTCCAGTCCCGCCACAAATACTCCGCTCCACGGGTTGGAACCTGACTCGGCCTTGCGGGCGATTCTTGAAGGCACCGCCACCGAAACCGGCGAGCGGTTTTTCCAGTCGCTGGTCCAGAATCTGGCCCGCGCGCTGAACACCCACGGTGCCTGGGTGACGGAATACTTTGCAGATACGCGCCGCCTGCGCGCCCTGGCCTTCTGGATGGACGGGCGATGGGTGCAGAATTATGAAGTGGACATCGCGGGGTCGCCCTGCGAGCGCGTGATCGACACCAAGCGATTGGTGCATTTCCCCGATCGGCTGCTGGAGCTCTATCCCAACGAGCCGGACGTGCTTGCCATCGGCGCGGTGAGCTACATGGGAGTGCCGTTGGAGGACACGGACGGGACGATCCTCGGGCATCTGGCGGTCATCGATCGGCGTCCGCTTCCGGAAGAGCCGCGCATCCATGCCATTTTCCAGATCTTCGCGGCGCGCGCCGCGGCGGAACTCCGGCGGCTCCGTTCGGAGGCTCAGGTCCGGGAACGCGAGGAGAAATTGTCCGGTCTGGTGAGGAGCGCGCTTGATGCCATCATCGAATTGGACGACGCCCTGACGGTGACGCGGTTGAACCCGGCGGCCGAGGACATCTTTTCGAATAGGGGACCGGATCTCATCGGCCGGCACGTGTCCGCCTTACTGACGGTCGAGAGTTCGAAGACCCTCACCAAGCTCATCGACGAGCTGCGCACCATGCCGGAAGGCCGACGCTCGCTCTGGATCGCTGGCGGATTGACCGCCCGGCGCGGCGCCGGCGCGGAGTTTCCCGCCGAAGCGACCCTGTCGCAGTTCGAATTGCGGCGCCGGACCTTTTACACGCTGATCCTGCGCGATGTGAACGAGCGCCTCGAAGCCGAGCGGAAGATCCGATCGCTCACGGCCGAAACCGAGCTGTTGCGCCAGGAATTGCAGGCGCTGCAGCAGTACGACGCGATCATCGGGGAGAGCGCGCCGCTTCGGCATGTGCTCCGGGATGTCGCGCAGGTGGCCGAAACGGATGCGACCGTGCTGATCATGGGCGAGACGGGGACCGGGAAGGAACTGATCGCCCGCGCGATCCACGGCGCCAGCCGGCGCCGCGAGCGGCCCTTGGTCACGGTGAACTGCGCGGCGATCCCCTCGTCGCTGATCGAGAGCGAATTCTTCGGGCATGAGCCGGGCGCGTTCACCGGCGCGACCAAGCGGCGGGAGGGGCGGTTCGCCCTGGCGGACAAGGGAACGATCTTCCTCGACGAGATCGGCGAATTGCCGTTGGATCTCCAGGGGAAGCTGCTGCGTGTCCTGCAGGAAGGGGAGTTCGAGCCGGTCGGCAGTTCGTACACCAAAAAGATCGATGTGCGGGTGCTGGCCGCGACGAACCGAGACCTGGCGAAGGCTGTACGCGAGGGCAAGTTTCGGGAGGACCTGTTTTACCGCTTGAACGTGTTCCCGATCCCACTGCCGCCGCTCCGCGAACGTGGCGACGATGTGATCAGAATCGCCCAGGCCTTCGCGCAGCGTTTTGCCCAACGGATGGGAAAGACGATCGCGCCGCTGACCCCCGAGTGCATCCGCCGGTTGAAGGCTTACAGTTGGCCCGGCAACGTGCGCGAACTCCAAAACGTGATAGAGAGGGCCGTGATCACGGCCCGGGACGGGCGGCTGAACTTGGACCGGGCGTTGCCGGAAGTCGCGCCCTCCCCTGTTGACGAACCGATATCCTGCAGGGATGGAAGCAGGCCTCCCATACGGACCATGAAAGAGCTGGAGGCGATGGAGCGGGAGAATATTCTCCGCGCGCTCGAGACCGCCGATTGGAAGGTCTCGGGCGACAAGGGGGCTGCCAGGCTCCTCGGGATGAATCCATCGACCTTGGCTTCCCGCATGAAAGCGTTGGGTATCTCCCGCCGTTCCCGTTCATAAAGATCGGCCGCAGACTTTTCCCTCCTATCATGATGTGCCCCGCCTTGTCGAACGGTTCACGACTCGGACGATTTCGAGTCGGCGACGTCCTGCGTCGATTCGTGTGGACTGACCCCGGCTGCATCCTGCGGATCCTTGGGGCGAGTCCTCGCGCGATCCCGGTTTTGGTCGGAAGCTGGGAACCCTCGTAGAAGCTGCTCCAGTTCTTTCCGCAATTCCTGCAACAATCGGAGCAGTTCGTCCGGCTGACGAGGCATCCCCTTCGGCTCCGACATCTTCTCTTCCTTTCGTCAAGTCGTCGGTTGTCCTACAAGAGATTCTACGAGACCACGACATCCCCTCCCACTCGGAAGATCCCTGGTGCGACCTTCCGGGGGATGCCCCTTTGATCAGCCAGCCGAACCCCTTTGTCACCGGCTCATGAAGATTCACTCACGAATCTTCGCGAAGTACCTCGCGAGATCTCAGGAATTGCGAAATCTCACGTGCCAGATGGTCCTGGTGTCAAATTCATAACTTATTGATTCAGAATAAAAAATGTCCAGAACGCTCACTGGCATCGTTCATGCTCAAGTCCGAGCCGTCGATAGGGTCTGGCAGAGAGATCAGGAGGAATCCATGAAGAAGGTTCACGACCTTGGATGGCGGTACTGGCTGGCGACGGTTTTTCTGCTAGCCGGTTGGTTGTCGGGCTGGACCCCTGGCATTTGGCTGGCCATTGCCCTCTGCATCGTCCAGATCGCTCACTTCGCGAAGCGCACCGGCAGCCTCACGAGCTTCTTGGTACAGGTGCGAATGGCGTATCTCGTCCTGTTGATCGCCGGGCTCTGGCCGCCGCTCATCTGGATTCATGTCCTCCAGTTGGTCGGCACCACGGCCCGAGTGGTCTTCAATTACTGCCTCTTGGCCAGGACCCTGTCCCTGGCTCCGTGGAACCGCTTCGAACCCTGGTCACTGGACCTGTTGCGCCGAACCTATTTCTCGTTTCCCGCCGGAGTCTCGCCCTGCGCCGGGGCAGGAGATCCGGCGTTGAGGAGTTGGCTCGCATGAACTGGGAAGCCCTCTGTCGATCGGCGGACCAATGGTTGTTTCGCCGGATGATGATCAACCAACAGACGCACAAAGGAGAATCCATCATGTCACAAAGCATCGTCAGTCAAACGGTGAACGGAGTGGATGTGGCCCGGCTGGGCCAGACGGTCGAGGCGGTGCGGCAACAGCCGAGTCTGGCCACCTTTCAATTCCGCGCGGCTAACCGATGGATCGAGGGCGGCCACAATCGCTCGACGATTCAAGGTTTCTATGGGGCAGGTGAGGAGGACAGGACGCGTGCCACGGCGTTTGTTCTCGATGCGGACGAACCCCCGGTGTTGCTCGGGAAGGATCAAGGGGCGAATCCCGTGGAGTTCGTCCTGCATGCCCTGGCCGCCTGTTTGACCACCTCGATGGTCTATCACGCGGCGGCCCGCGGCATCAGGATCGATTCGGTGGAGTCGCGCCTGGAGGGCGACCTTGACCTGAGAGGATTTCTGGGGACCTCCGACAAGGTTCGGCCAGGCTATAAAAACATTCGGGTGCACTTTCAGGTTGCATCCGATGCACCGGCCGAGGAGTTGCAGCAGTTGACGACCTATTCGCCGGTCTTTGACATCGTGTCGAATCCCGTTCCCGTGTCGGTCTCAATTGAGGTGCAGCGGTCCAAGGCCGGATGAACCACGGATTCCGACAACATTCACACACATGCAACCAAACGGAAAGGAGGCCTTGTCATGAACCGGATACTCGCCTTCAGCTATGGAACCCTGTGCTACGTCATTTTCTTGGCCACGTTTCTCTATGCGATCGCCTTCATCGGCAACATCGGGGTGGCACAAACGATCGACGGGGAGCCTCAACGGCCGCTCGGCCAAGCGCTTGCCATCAATCTGTTGTTGCTGGGCCTGTTTGCGGTACAGCACAGCGTCATGGCCAGACCGGCCTTCAAACGCTGGTGGACGAGATTCATACCGAAGCCGGTCGAGCGGAGCACCTATGTGTTGTTCTCAAGCGCGGCGCTGCTCCTGTTGTTTCATGCCTGGCAGCCGATGGGCGTGGTGCTGTGGGATGTGCAGCATCCGATCGGCCGTGGAGTCCTGCACGGCCTCTTCGCCGGGGGCTGGCTCCTGGTCTTAATCGCGACGTTCCTGATCAACCACTTCGACCTGTTCGGGCTGCGGCAGGTGTGGCTGTATCTCCGGGGCCGGGACTATGTGCCGCTGGCGTTCAAGACTCCCGGACTCTACAGGCATGTCCGGCATCCGCTCTATGTCGGGTGGTTGTTCACGTTCTGGGCCACGCCGACCATGACGATCGCTCACCTGGTCTTTGCGCTGGCGACCACGGCCTATATTTTGATTGCGATTCGGTTTGAGGAGCAAGACCTGGTGACCATGCACGGCCGAGCCTATGCCGACTATCGTCAACAGGTGCCGATGTTGGTGCCGAGCTTCGGCCGTTCGGCGACAGCGGAGATGCGGACCCGGACGGCGTCGGCTGCCTAATGGAACGGGGAGGGGCACGACTGGCCGTGCCCCCTTGCCCCATAACAATGGAGACACGACCATGCGGAACTCCCTGAGCCTCAATCACGCACACACAGGACAAGGGAGCCATTGGATGAAACGTGCCGGCTACGCGGGATTTGGTTTCTTCCTCGTGAAGGGGCTGCTTTGGCTCCTCGCGCCGGCGCTGCTCTATTGGATTCGACCATAGAACGAAGCGAAGACCGCCATATTCGGTTGGAGAGTATGGACCAAAGGAGGGATCACAGATGACCGATTTGGACGTTCGAACAAAGGAACATGATGAAGGTGGAAAAAAGCTGAGAGAAGGCCAGCCCCGCTCCGTTTCGCGGCGCGAGTTCCTTGTCCAGGGCAGTTCGACGTTGGCGCTCCTGGCTGTGATGAACTCGCCGCTGTTGGCCCGGTTCGCCCAGGCTGAGGAAGGGACGCAGCTCATCCCGTTTCTTGACCGGCCGCCCGCCCCGCCGGAACAGGCCATCAAGGCCTATGGCGAACTGAACAAACATGACTGGCAACGGTCGACTTCCTGGATCACCCCTGCCAAGGATTTCTTTACGGTGTCGCACTATAACCGGCCTCAGATTCGGGAAGAAGACTGGCGGCTGACGATCGGTGGCCTGGTGGAGCGACCCGTGACCTTCTCGCTGGATCAATTGAGGGCGTTGCCGAGGCAGGAGGTTGTCTTCACCCTCGAATGCGCCGGCAACCACGGGTTCGATTGGTTCACCGGCGGCATCGGGACCGCAAAATGGACGGGCACCCCGTTGGCTCCAATCTTGAAACAGGCAGGGATCAAGCACCGTGCGGTGGACGTGGTCTTCTTTGGAGCCGACGAGGGAGAGGAGGAGGTCCGCGAGATCAAGATGAGGCAGTGCTTCAGCCGCAGCCTCTCCGTGCCGGAAGCGCTGGACCCCTCCGTGCTCCTCTGTTACGAGATGAATGGAGAGCCGTTGCCTCATCTGAACGGGTACCCGGCGAGATTGATCGTCCCCGGCTGGTACGGAGTGGCCAACGTAAAATGGCTGACTCGCATCGAGGTTATCGACCGGCGATGGGCCGGGCGGTTCATGAGTAAGGACTATGTCACGATTCGCGAGGAGAAGGGCTCGAACGGCGAGACGGTCTGGACTCAAAAGACCGTTGGGCGGTCCCTGATCAAGTCGGCGCCGGCCCGGGTGATCGTGCGCAACGGCAAATACCGGATCGAGGGTGTTGCCTGGGGGGCGCCGGTTCAACGGGTGGAGGTCCAGATCGACGACGGGCCTTGGCTGCCGGCCACGATCGATCGGGGACAGGATCACGACTACGCCTGGAAGTTCTGGCATCTGGATTGGGAGGCGAGATCCGGAGAACATCGGGTCACGTCCCGCGCCGTCGATCGAGAAGGAAACGTTCAGCCCGCGTTGACCGATCCCGTGATCGCGAACAAGCGAACCTACTGGGAGAGCAACGGCCAGATCACGAGAAGGGTGCGCATCGCGTGAGGCGCGATGTCGCTCAGGCAGGTCCGTGGGGTGACCGGTGACAGAGAGGATGGCGACGATGATGCAGGATAGTCGATCGCGGCATCACATCCGGCCCCGTATGGCGGAGCGGGTTGAGGTACAGGTGTTGGTCGATAACGTCACCGACCAACTGTCAACCAACCCGCAGCAGGTCCATTCTGAGCTGAGTTGCCTGTTGCACGCCGGGATGGTCGAGTGGTCCGGCGAAGCCATTTGCTGCGCCCACTTCGGACTTTCCCTGGTGGTGACGGCCTACGCAGAAGGCCGAGCTTACCGAGTTCTGTTCGACGCTGGGCCGGAAGGGTATGCAGTGGAACGGAACGGCCGGCGGCTCGGCATCCAGTTCGGTTCTATTGGGGCCGCGGTCTTGTCCCATGGGCATTGGGATCACGGGGGAGGATTGCCTCGAGCGGCGGAACTCATTCGGGAATCCGGAGGGCGGCGGGTTCCGTTGTACCTGCATCCTGGGGTGTTCCGCCGCCGTGCTCTGCGGCTGCCGAATGGGGGAATCGTTCCATTCAAACCCATCCCGTCCTGCGACGAACTCAGTGCAAGGGGGACAGACGTACAATATTCTTCCGAGCCTCGCCTGTTGCCGGATGGGCTGTTTTGCCTGAGTGGAGAGATCCCGAGGGTCACGGCATATGAGCGGGGATTTCCCAGCCATCTTCGACAGCGGGAAGACGGGGCGGGGTGGGATCCCGATCCGCTCATCCTGGATGAACAGTTCCTCGCGGTCTGCGTCGAGGGCAAGGGGGTGGTGGTCTTCACCGCCTGCTCCCATGCCGGGGTGGTCAACGTGCTCACCCGGGCGCACACCCTGTTCCCCGATATGCCCCTATATGCGGTGATGGGCGGGCTGCATCTGTCCGGTCCTGGTCCGGAGCAGATCATTCCAGAGACGGTGCGCGACCTGAGCCGGTTCGGGCTCACCATGATCATTCCGGCCCACTGCACCGGGTGGCGGGCGGTCGCGGCCCTCGTCAACGCATTCGGTGAAGGGGTGGTGGTGCCGTCTGCGGTCGGGAAGCGCTATCACTTTTCACGATCCGACCGATGCTGACGGAGCACTTGGCGACGGTCCGGTCATCCCCTTCGTCTGACCTCGCCGCGCTCGGCGTCGAGGTCCAGGCGGTCTCCCGTTTGGATGATCTGCAAGGCGTTGCACACGTTGGCAACGGTGGGAAGGCCGTACTCGCGGGCGATGATCGCCCCGTGAGAGAGGGTCCCGCCCATTTCGGCGATCAGGCCGCCGGCCAGGGCAAACAGCGGGGCGAGTCCCGGATCGATGACCGGCACGATCAGGATGTCGCCTCGTTCCACTGCCTGCAGATCCTCGGGCGATCGAATGAGCCGCGCTGGGCCCCGTATCCGACCGGTGGAAATGGGAATGCCTCGCAGGATCGCCGGTGAGAGGCCGGTCGGCTCTCCCTCTGTCTGCTCCTTGCTGTGCGGTTCGACCAGGTCCGGGACTGAGGCGCGCAGGTGAGTCTCTCGCTCCTCCCGGCGCAATTTCACCAGCGGCCGCCAATCCCGCAGAGGGTCTGTCCCTAACTGGCGGATCTCGCGGGCTGTGAGAAAAAACACCTCCTCCCGTCGCTCAAGCTTCTCCATCGCCACAAGCCGGTCGCCGAGAGCCAGCACCAGGTCCCGGACCATCACAGAAAAGTACATGACGAAATGCCGGTTGGCTTCCCTGAGCGAGAGGCAGTGGGTGAGGCGCCGGTATGCCCAGGTAGCAAGGAGCCGGTGAGCCCATCTCCACCCAAGGCGCCGGCGGATTTCCAGCAGCGCTTCGCTGCGCGCCTGCTCCTGGCGAGCCATGAGGTCCGGTGGCTCCTGATCGACCGAGCCGTGGAGGTGGTTCCGGATAACGGTCAAGAGATAGTCCGGGCGATCCGCATGTCGCGGAGTCGAAAAGTCGCTTTCGCCGATCCCACGATGGCCGTACTCCTGAAGAAAGGCTTCGAATTCGCGTAGGAAGGTTGTGCCGGCCAGCCTGGTCCGGAAGTCGCTCCAGTCGGTCCGTTCGGGGTGAAAGTACAAGCGGGCCGAGGGTTCGCGCGCCGCGATCAAGGCCAGACGTTTCACCTCCGCGATTTGCCTCGCGCTGATGATCGTACCCTGTCCCTGTAAGGCGCGGTTCAGCAGCGAGCGCCAGTCGTGACCGATCGCGCCGGGCAGCAACGTGCCCAAGATTCGAAGGCCCTGCCCCACGCCGGCGACGATGGCGAAGGTCAGATCGCGGTTCTTCAAGATGTCGCCGAGCGACTGCAATCGCTGCAACAGGGCTTCTGTCGGAAACATGGAATAGTCTCGGGCCTCCCGCGCCCTTGTGGCCGCGAGCTGCCTAATTTCAGCAAACCAGGTAGGGGCCGTGCGGATGGTCCGGCGGATCGCAGTTTCGACCATGAAGCCGGCCCGGATCACTTTCCAGAGCGGGAGGCGGGGAGGCAGCTGTTCCGATACAGCCCCTTGCCCTCCCATTTGTTCGGTGACGTCTCGCGGATCTCCTCCCAATTGCGCCATCAAGGATTGAAAGAGGGTGACGTTGATGAACGGTCGGCCTTGGATGACGCGCACCGGTGTCAGCTCGGGCGGGATGACGCATCCCAGGGCCCTGTAGTGCGTCAGGATGTTGTCCTCCATGTATTCTTCCAGAAACGACGCGCTCAGGAGGCTCGGAACCTCCGGCAGTGTTTCCTTAAAGTTCGCACGCGACCACACGCTCGTCAGATTGTTCAACACAGGCTGGGTAGGCTTGCTGGAACCTTCCGTTTGCTTCTCTACCGGAGCAGGATCGCTTCCCATTGCGGTGATCGGCCTGGCCTGGAGCAACCAGAGGCCCTGACTGTCGAAGGTCCATTCGAGATCGACCGGATAGCCCATCGCGCGTTCAACCGATCTCCCGGTTGCGGCCAATTCGAGCAATTCCTGCTCGGTAAGGGTCGAGGTGGTGGCCGCGCTGTTCTCGATCGACTCCTCGATCACGCCCTGTTCTCCCAGCCGCAACGCCCGGGTCTTGGCTTGGATCCGGTGCTCCGCAACCGACCACTGTCCGCCCTGCTCGGCAACGAGGTACTCATCCGGTGCGATCGTCCCCGCCACCAGCGGAGCGCCGAGTCCGGGGACGGCGTTGATCAGCACGAGGTTGTTTCGTGGATCGACCGGGGACCGTGAAAAGAGGACGCCCGCCGCCCTTGCCGCGATCATCGGTTGGAGGAGCACCGCCATCTTGGGGACTTGGCTCATACGCCCTGACCGGATGAGATAGTCAACCGCCCGTTCGCTCCACAGCCCGGCCCATTGCTGGAGGATCGCCTCACGCAGGTTTGCGGATGAAAAACCGAGCGCCGTCTCGTACAACCCCGCCATGCTGCGCCGCGCGCGATCTTCCGCGGTGCCGGACGAGCGGACCGCCCACCAATTTATCCGCCCCCAGGGTACACGCTGCAATTCTTCGTTGAGCAGGGAAGCCACGAGGTCTGGGAGATCATTGCGTAGGATGATCCTGCGGCATTCGGCCAGGAGGCTCGATCGTTCATGGCCCTTCGCGCGGGAAGCTCCCTGCCAACTCGCTTCAGCGTCGAGTCCGGCCTCACGGCAATGTTCGTCGTACGCGGCGGTCGTGAGACAAATGCCGGGCGGCACCGGGAAGCCGTGCCGGATCAACTGCCCGAGGCCGACCGCTTTGCCTCCGACCAGCGGAAAGTCCAGCGAGGCAGCAAGCGGGAGCACGAAGGGACGATCGCCCATGGGATTAGAGTACGAGCAGCAGGTAGAGGTCGTTGACGTTGGTTCCGGTTGGACCCGTGATGATGAGCTGCTTCAAGGATTTCAGGAGGGGATAGGCATTGTTACCCGATAGCGCCCGGGAGACGTTGAGCCCGCGTTTCGAGGCCCGCGTGACCGTCTCCCCGTCGACGACGGCGCCGGCCGCATCGGTCGGGCCGTCGGTGCCGTCTGTGCCGAACCCGACCACATAGACGTTCGGGAGTCCCCGGATCTCTTTCGCCGCCGCTAAGGCAAATTCCTGGGCGCGGCCGCCCGTTCCTTTTCCCCGGACCGTGACCGTCAACTCGCCGCCCGCGATCAGGCAGCAGGGCCGCTTCGCCGGCCGTCCCCGCAAGACCACCTGCCTGGCCAGCGATCCGAACCAGCGGGCCGCTGTGCTGGCCTCGCCGACCAGTTCCGTTGTCAGCACGAGCGGTGTGACACCTTCGGCCGAGCAGACTTTGGCGGCGGTGTCGACGGCCGCGCGATTGTTGCCGATGAGATGGTGCGTGACGCGGCGGAAGATTGCCGAACCAGGCTTGGGAGTTTCCTTTACGGAACCTCGGCGACCTTTCAACAGGTGGCGGCGCACCGAGGCCGGGACCTTGTTCCACACGCCATAGGCCTGAAGAATCCGGATGGCGTCTCGATAGGTGGCGGCGTCCGGCGCGGTGGGGCCGGACCCGATCGTACCCAGGTCGTCTCCTATCACGTCGGACAGAATGAGGCTGACCACACGAGCCTTGGTCGAGGCCGCAAGCTGGCCGCCCTTGAGTCTGGACAGATGCTTCCGGACCGTGTTCATTTCATGAATCGTCGCGCCGCTTCGCAGTAGAAGACTGGTCGTCTTCTGCTTGTCCTTAAGGCTGAGGCCTACCGCGGGGGCCGGGAGCAGCGCCGACGCCCCTCCGGAGAGGAGGACCAGGAGCAGATCGTCGCTGGTGAGGCTCTGGACCAGGTGAAGGAGCCTGTTCGCCCCTTCCTCTCCCGTCTGATCCGGCACCGGGTGTCCCGCCTCCATGACCCGTGTCTTGCGGGTGGGGCCACCGTGCCCGTACTTCGTGATGATTAAGCCTGTCTCGAGGTATCGGCCGAGAATATCCTCCATTGCCCGAGCCATCGGTAGGGCGGCCTTGCCGGCTCCGATGACGATGACGCGCCGATAGCGGCGGAGATCCAATCGATCTGAGCCGATGGAAAGGATGGAGCCGCGCCGTTGCGCGTGACGCTCGATTGCCTCGCGCGGATCAACCGCCTGGAGGACGGAAGTGAACAGGCGGGTCAAGAGACGGCGAGCGCGAGTCTGCCTGACTCCGACCTGCATCAACGCACGGGAGCAGCCGTCTCTTGCTTGAAGCAACGCTGCGGGCAGGTTTGGCGCGGAACCTTGACGGTGTAGACGCCCCGGGGCAGGTATTCCTTTTTGAACTCCGGATTGAGCATCTTCAGTTCAAGGTAATAGGTGCCGTACTCCTCGGCAATCGAGACCAGCGAGCGCTGAGCCTCCTTGATCGTCACGGTCACCGATTCGGTCTCCAACGGAGCGTAGAGATCTTTCTTCGACAGGCCGAGGTACCGTTCCGGCTGGGAGTAGATTTCCTTTGCCGCGATGATCCGGGGCACATAGCGCATGGTTTCACGCGGGCCGTGCAATTTCCAGTAATCGGCGACCTTCTGCTCCTTCATCAGCTTTCTGATACGGTCCTCGCCGGCGTTGTACGAGGCCATGGCGAGAAACCAATCCCCCTGTTGGAAGTCCCGCAGGTGCCGCAAGTACTTCACCGCGGCGTCGGTGGACATTTCCAGATTCCGCCGCTCGTCCAGCACGCGGTCGTTATGCAACTTGTAGCGCCGGCCGGTCGAGTTGATGAACTGCCAGGGGCCCGAGGCCTTGGCTTTCGAGTAGGCGGCGGCGATGCATTTGCTTTCGACCAGAAGCATGTACTTGAGATCGTCCGGCAGTCCCGCGTCGGTCAGTTGCTTCTCGACGGGAGGGAAGCAACGGCCGGTCCGCTTGGCCATGATGATGCTTTCGCCTTGATCCTCCAGAAACGTGTAGAACTCATACTCGATCCGTTCCCGGACTTGCCAATTATCGAGCGGGACCGGCTGCCCGGCAAAGGTGAGCTTGTCCGGGAGCTTAAAGCTGCTGAGGTAGAACCGTTCCCCTTCACGCTTGATCTCCGGAAGCACAACCAACCGATCCTCGACCTCGGTGTTCGCTTCTTCGATTTCCGAAGCTGTGGGGTCTCCGGTTCCGTTGGGGGGCTGGGGCGATTCCAAGGACTTGTCCGGGACCACGGCCGGTTTGGGGTGGGGCGGGAGTTGCGCCGGTTGCGCCCGGAGGTCGACCCAAGGGACAAGGAAAAACCAGGTGAATCCGATCAGAACTGCGGCGGCAAACCCTCGCATCATGCGTCAACCCCTTCCATCATTGGCGGCTCATGTCGGGATGTCAGGCCCGATGCTAGCAGCAAGTCAGGAGCGCAGCAAGCGGGATTGCGGTTTGGGTTCGTGGTAGACTGCGCCCCATGCGGGCCTTGGCCATTCTGAACCGGGAAATCGTGGCCTGCACGAGCTGCCCCCGGCTTGTGGACTATCGGACCCGCGTGGCGGCGGACAAGCGCCGACAGTACCGCGAATGGACTTATTGGGGGAAACCGGTGCCCGGTTTTGGAGATCCCGCGGCCCGCCTGTACGTGCTGGGCCTCGCGCCGGCTGCCCACGGAGGGAACCGGACCGGACGGGTGTTCACCGGAGATCGGAGCGGCGACTGGCTGTACGAAGCCCTGCATCGATTCGGGTTTGCCAACCAGGCCGCGTCCCTGCATCGGGACGATGGGCTCAAGCTCTCGGACTGCTATATCGGGGCGACTGTCCGCTGCGCGCCGCCCGGCAACAAGCCGAAGCCGAACGAGTTCTTAGCCTGCCGGCGGTTTCTGCTCCAGGAGATTCAATCGCTCAGGAGGGTCTGCGTGGTGGTGACGTTGGGCAAAATTGCGTTCGACCACTACCTGAAAGCGAGGACGGAACTCGGATGGGAGGTTCCGAAACCGGTTCCTCGCTTTGCGCATAAGACGGTCTGCCGGCTACCGGCCGGCGTAACGCTCATCGGCTCCTATCACCCCAGCCAGCAGAACACCTTCACCGGCAAGCTCACGAGACCGATGTTCCACTCGGTGTTTGAAGAGGCGCGGCGGATTCTCTCTTAATCGAAAGAAGGGCCCCGGGCTATTTCTGCCCGCGGGATTCCCAGTCGGCCAAAAATTTCTTGAGGCCGACGTCGGTGAGCGGATGCTTGACCAATTGCTGGAATACCGCATACGGCATCGTGCAGATATGGCCGCCGGCCAGCGCCGCCTCGACGACATGCTGGGGATGCCGCACACTGGCCACGAGCACGTAAGTGGCGTAGGAATAATTCTTGTAGATGGCGATGATCTGGCGGATCAACGCCATGCCGTCCGAGCTGACGTCATCCAGCCGCCCGATAAAAGGGGAGACGCACCAGGCGCCCGCCTTGGCGGCCAGCAGCGCCTGGGTCGGCGAGAAGCACAATGTGACGTTGACTTTGATGCCTTCGCTAGACAGCCGTTTCGTGGCTTTGAGGCCTTCCGGAATCAAAGGCACCTTGACGACGATGTTCTTGTGGATTTTGGCGAGGTCGCGCCCCTCTTTCACCATCGCGTCGGCTTCAACGGCCACGACTTCCGCGCTGACCGGACCATCGACGATGCGGCAAATTTCCTCGAGCACGTCACGGAAGCTGCGCCCTTCCTTGGCCACCAGCGACGGATTCGTCGTCACGCCGTCGAGAAGACCCAAGCTGGCGGCCTCCTGAATTTCCTTTACATTGGCTGTGTCGAGAAAGAGTTTCATGGCATGATCCTTTCGTCGAATGGACTGATCGTCGGCGTCACTCAGCCATTCTAAAAAGAACCGAATCTGAATGCAAACGGTGCAGAAAACCGATGCGTCGTTTGCAGAATGTTCACGCGGCCGGTACAATTTTTTCATTGGCCGCGCGTTCGTCCGCAGCGTTGTTGGCTACGAATGCGCTGAGAGTCATGACACGGGAGGACTCAGGCATGAGAGGAAGAAGCTGGCTGCTCGCTCTGGTGTTGCTCGTCGGCTGCAGCAGCAACCCCTATCTGGAGCAGTCGCTCAAACCGGCCGAACTGGAAGGAAAGGACAAGGCCTGGTTCGAGCAAAACTGGGGAACGCCCAATGCCAAGGCGCCACGATTTTTTGGGGGAGAGACCTGGACCTATTACCGGATCGCTGGAGGGAGAACGAGCCTGCCGTTGTTCAACTTCAAACCCAATGAGTGCGCCATCACGTTGAAGTTCGACAAGGAAGACAAGCTGACCGATTACAGCTACTCCGGCTGCTAGCCGGAAAGCTGTCGCTCAAACTTCGTCGCGCAATCGGAGCTGCAGAAATAATAGGTTTGGCCTCCGATTCGAGCCGGGACGGCCGTTCCTCTCGGGATGAAGACGCGGCACATGGGGTCCTGGACCATTTGTCTGGGGTCGGATAATTCACCTGGCGGCCGTCCCCACTGGCGGATCGCCGACCGTACCAGCAGGTACATGACGATCAGTAACCCCGCGACAATAAAGAGTCTCAACATCCTGCCCCCATCCTGAAGTCATCCTATGAAGGTCTTCCACCACTGTCAAGGTCGTGCGTGCCGCCCGCAGCATATGGGGATGGCCTAGCCATTACCGGCCGAAGGACCCAGAGATGTCGCAGAAGAAAAGGGTCCTTTGCCCGCGTGTGACCAGTACTTCAGATGGATGGTTCGCGATGGCAGCCGATGTTACTGTGAGGCCATGCAAACCTGTGACAAATGCCGCGGTACCATGATTCCGGAGCGAGCGGTCGACCTGGATGCAGGTCTCGCCATCAACGTCTACGCCTGTCTGAACTGCGGGAGACGGAAAATGGTGGATCCTGAACCACGTCCCTTAACCTCACGGCATTGATGACCGGACAAACCACAAGACCTCTGACCAACGACGAACGGAAAGCCGCCGAAGCTGCGTTCCGTGGCGAGCCCTTCAATCCCGAGTGGTCTCACTCTGCGCGGGAGATGTACGACGGGATCGCCGCCGTCCTCGCCCTCCGCACCTCTGCTGAAAAGCCGTCCTCGTCAGAACAATCCGAAGAGTTTCCGCTCGAACCGGCCCATACGCGCTAGTCGTCGGATCTTCCACATGGAAGCCTCTGCGGGAGTTTCCTCCCTGATGTTCCATCGTCTGATGGTCTCGGCGCAGGCTTCAGGCAGGTCTTGAACACGATCGGGCGGCTCAGGCCCGCTATCGGAGCCTCAGTACATCCAGCATGTCGTACAGACCCGGAGGCTGGGCGACGACCCACTGGGCGGCTCGGAGCGCCCCGCGGGCGAAGGCATCGCGGCTGTGCGCGCGGTGGGTGACTTCGATGCGTTCGCCCAGGCCGCCGAAGAGGACCGTATGGTCCCCGACGATGTCGCCGGCGCGGATGGTCTGGACCCCGATCTCCTGACGCGTCCGTTCCCCGATCATGCCATGGCGTTCATACACGCCGACCTGACCGAGATCCCGATTCATGGCGCGGGCCAAGACTTCGGCGATCTTCATCGCCGTCCCGCTCGGCGCGTCTTTCTTCAGCCGGTGGTGAGCCTCGATCACTTCGATATCGTATTCCTCGCCCAACGTCTTGGCGATCTCCGCCAAGACCTTGAAGAGCACGTTCACGCCGACGCTCATGTTAGGTGAGAAGACGCAGGGCACCTGCTGCGCCAGGCGTTTCAATTCGCCTGTTTCTTGTGGAGTGAAGCCGGTGGTGCCGATCACCATGGCCCGCTTTCGTTTCGAGACCTCTCCAAGGTTCGCGAGGCTTGAAGCAGGAGATGAAAAGTCGATCACCACCTCGCCTTGCTCTAAAAGCGCAGGGAGATGATCGGTAATCGCAACGCCGAGGCGACCACATCCGGCCTGCTCACCGGCGTCTTCTCCAAGGGCGCGATGCCCTGCGGTTTCAACAGCGCCGCTCAGCGTGAGCGATGTGGAGTCCTTGATCAACGAGATCAAGCGGCCCCCCATGCGACCGGCTGCTCCGACCACGATGGTGTTAATCATGGCTGACCGGGCTGGAGCATGGTGCTGCATGTGTGTGCAATGATGGGGAACGGGGTCTGGTCGAGGACCATTGACGGGCTGGCTCGATCAGATGAGGCCGTAATCCTTGAGCACCCGCGTCAGACGATCCCGGTTGTCGGGCAGGAGCGGACAGAGAGGCAACCGCAATTCCGGATCAATCTTCCCCATGAGACCAAGGGCTTCCTTCACGGGGATCGGGTTGGTTTCCAAAAAGAGCGCCGCAAAGAGCGGGGACAGTTTGTAGTGCAGCCGCCGAGCCTCATCCCAGCGGTTCGCCAAGGCCGCTGCGGCCATCGCCGACATGTCCTTGGGAAGAAGGTTGGCGGTGACGGTGATGACCCCCTTGCCGCCCAAGGCCATGATCGGCAAGGTCAAGGGGTCGTCCCCCGATAAGACCGTGATGCGCTCCCCGCACATCTGCACGATATCGGACGTCTGCTGGACCGATCCGCTGCCCTCCTTGATCCCGACGATATTGGAACAAGCAGTCAGGCGCGAAACCGTGACCGGCAGCAGGTTGACCCCCGTCCGGCCGGGGATGTTGTAGAGCACCAGGGGAAGATCGACGGCCTCCGCCACGGCCTTATAGTGACGGAACAGCCCCTCCTGTGTGGGTTTGTTGTAATAGGGGGTAATCAACAGTGCCCCGTCCGCTCCCGCCTGCTTGGCGTGTTTAGTCAGGGCAATGGCCTCATCCGTGCTGTTTGAGCCGGTTCCGGCAATGACCGGCACCCGGCGCTTCACCACCTCCACGGTCAACGCCACGACGCGATCATGTTCCTCGTGCGAGAGCGTGGCGGACTCGCCGGTCGTCCCGCAGGGCACAATGCCGGCCGTGCCGTTGACGATCTGAAATTCGATCAAGTCGCCGAGCGCGCGCTCGTCAACCTTGCCGTTCCGAAACGGCGTGACGATCGCGACGATGGATCCGGTAAACATAGCGCTGCCTCCGTCCTTGGCGTCAATTCAGGAACGCCGGTATAGCTTCTCCCTTGACCAGGTCCTCATAGGTCTCGCGCGCGCGGATGAGGTGCGCCTCGCCGCCCCGGACCAGGACTTCCGGCGAGCGAGGCCGGGAATTGTAGTTCGACGACATCACAAACCCATAGGCGCCCGCGCTCATGACGGCTAAAAATTCGCCGGGGGGCACCTCCGGCAAGGTACGATCCTTGGCGAGGAAATCGCCGGATTCACAGACCGGCCCGACCACGTCGACCATATGGGTGGCGGCTTGGACAAACCGTTGCTGCACAGGCCTGATCTCATGGTAGGCCCCGTACAGGCTGGGACGGATCAGGTCGTTCATCGCGGCGTCCACGATCACGAAGCGTTTGGCTTCGCCCTGTTTGGTATAGAGGATGCGGGTGATGAGCGAGCCGGCGTTGCCGACGATGTTCCGTCCCGGTTCCATGATCAGCGTGCAGTTCAAGTGCTGCACGAGCGGCGCGATCGCGGCGGCGAGATCCTGCGGCTTTGGCGGCTTCTCGTCGGAATAGGTGATCCCGAGCCCGCCGCCGATATTGATATAACGGATATCGGTGCCGTGAGCCTTCACCTGCTGGACCAAACCCAGAATCTTTTTCAAAGCCTCCACGAAGGGCGTGACCTCGGTCAGTTGCGAGCCGATATGTTTGTGGACTCCCACCACCTCGATATGCTTGAGCGAGGTCGCGAGCTTGAACTCCTCCAGCGCTCGGTCCGCCGCGATGCCGAATTTGCTCTTCTTGAGACCGGTCGAGATGTAAGGGTGGGTCTTGGGATCGATGTCCGGGTTGATCCGCAGCGCGACCCGGGCCCGAACACCCATCGAAGCCGCCACGTCGTTGATCGCCTGCAGTTCGGCCGACGATTCGACGTTGAACATCAGGATATCCGTCTTGAGCGCGTCGCGGATTTCGTCCGGATTCTTCCCGACGCCGGCAAAGACGATCTTCTGGGGCGGGACGCCTGCGCGCAGGGCTCGGAACAGCTCGCCGCCCGAGACGATATCCACGCCGCTGCCTTCCTTGGCCATCAATCGCAGGATGGCTAGGTTGGAATTGGCCTTCATCGCGAAGGCGATGATGTGGGGGATGCCGGAGAAGGCGCTGTCGTAGGCCCGGTACTGCCGCAACAACGAGGCGTGACTGTAAATGTAGCAGGGAGTTCCGTATTCCTTGATGATCCGGCTGACCGGAACGTCCTCGCAATACAATTCCCCCTCGCGGTATTGGAAATCTTCCATGGCGCGTATCCTTCGTATCCGACGTATCCTTGTTGGTGCGTCTCGGGTGGGGTTTGGTCGTTATCGTGTCCCAATCGGCCGGAGGGGCGGGAGTTCCGCTTCGTCAGGCACCACGGCCGGCTGCTGCCGAGACTCTTCTGCGGAAAATTTCCGCTCCTGGGCCTGCTGCTCCTTGGCCTTGGCCGCCTGTTGCTCCCGCTGCAACCGGGGGCCGATTCCCACGTCTTCCGGCGCTATCGGTGAGCCGATGGTGCCACATCCTACTCCGGCAAGCAGCCAGAGGGCCAGAGGGATCATGGCCGACCTGTGCGCCCCCGTTCCGTTCATGCCAGGCGCTTCTCCCATGCCACCAGCCGGGCCGCGACGGCCTGCCGGCCCGTGCCGCCGGTCTGGCTTTTCCGTTCGATCGCGCCCTGCACGGTCAGCCGTTCCATGACGTCGGCTTCGAATTGCTTCGCGAACCGCTTGAGCTCGCCGAGCGAGAGATCGGCCAGCTCGCGGCGCTTCTCGATGCAGTACCGGACGATCTGTCCGACAATCGCGTGGGTCTCGCGGAAGGGAAGGCCCTTGAGCACGAGATAATCCGCCAGCTCCGTGGCCAACATGCCCCCGACCTCCGCTGCCTGCTCGACGACAGGGCGGTTTACGCGGAGTCCCTGGACCAACTCGGCGAGCACCTCCACCGACGCCTGGGCCGTGTCCAGCGCGTCAAACAAGGCCTCCTTATCTTCCTGCATATCGCGGTTGTAACTCAACGGCAGGCCCTTGAGGGTCGTCAGCATCCCCATCAGATGGCCGTACACCCGGCCGGTTTTCCCGCGCACCAGCTCCGGAACGTCGGGGTTCTTTTTCTGCGGCATCATGCTGCTGCCGGTGCAAAACCGATCGGGAAGATCCACAAAGCGGAACTCCTGCGAGGCCCAGAGGATCAGTTCTTCGCTGAGCCGGGACAGATGCATCATCAGCACCGCCAAGGCAGCCAAGACTTCGACGACGAAGTCCCGGTCCGAGACGGCGTCCAGGCTGTTCTGTGATACAGCCGGGAACGAAAGGAGCTGAGCCGTGTACTGCCGATCAACGGGATAGTTCGTGCCGGCCAGCGCCCCGGAGCCAAGGGGCATCACATTTAGGCGAACAAGGGCGTCGGCCAGCCGTCCCTTGTCCCGCTCCAACATTTCGACGTAGGCCAGCCAGTGGTGCGACACCAGCACCGGCTGAGCCCGCTGCAAGTGGGTATAGCCCGGCATGACGATGCCGAGATTGGCCCGAGCCTGAGAGACAAACGCGCGCTGCAGGGCTTCCAGCCTGCTGCGAAGGGTTGCAAGCATGTCGCGCAGATACAGGCGCAGGTCCGTGGCCACCTGGTCGTTACGGCTGCGCCCGGTATGGAGCTTGCCGCCCACCGGACCCACCAGCTCGGTCAGCCGCCGCTCGATGGCCATGTGGATGTCCTCGTCGCCGGGATGAAACCGGAAGCGCTTCCGGTCCAATTCGGCTTGCACCTGTTCGAGCCCCCGGATCAGGGTCTTGGCCTCTGTGGCCGTGAGGATGCCGGCGCGTTGGAGCGTCCGGCAATGGGCCAGGCTGCCTTGAATGTCCCAGGAGTAGAGCCGTTGATCGAACTGCACGGAAGCGGTAAAGGCTTCCACGAGGCGATTCGTCTCTTCGCCGAACCGCCCGGCCCAGGCCTTCAGACCCTTGGTGCTGGCTCTGGCTTTCGGTTTGGTCGATCCTCTCCGGCGGGTGGATTTCACCGGCGCGTCCTCGCGGTGCGACGTTGCGCGCGGATCGCCAAACGCAGCGCGTTCAACCGGATGAAGCCCTCCGCGTCCCGCTGCCGATAGACTTCGTCTTCCTCGAACGTGGCCATGTCCAACCGGTAGAGCGAGCGGTCGGACCGCCGGCCGACGACCGTGCAGGAACCCTTGTACAGCTTGACGCGCACCGTGCCCCAGACATCCTGTTGCGCCTCGTCGATCGCCTTCTGGATCATGTCCCGTTCGGGGGCGTACCAATAGCCGTAGTAGATCAGCTCCGCGTACCGAGGGATCAAGCTGTCGCGCAGATGGAGCACCTCCCGGTCGAGCGTCAGGGATTCCAGCGCCCGATGGGCCACATGCAGGATGGTTCCGCCCGGGGTTTCGTACACGCCGCGCGACTTCATGCCGACATAGCGATTTTCGACCAGATCGACCCGGCCGATCCCATGCTCGGCGCCCAGTCGATTCAAATGCGCAAGGAGCTTGGCCGGCGAGAGGCGTTTGCCGTCGACGGCGACCGGATTGCCCTGCTCATACTCGAGATCCACGATCCGCGGCTTGTCCGGCGCTCGCTCCGGCGAGACCGTGAGCTGGAACATCTCCTCCGGCGGCGCCTCCCAGGGATCTTCCAGAATGCCCCCTTCGTAGCTGATGTGAAAGAGGTTCATGTCCATGCTGTAGGGTTTCGCCTTGGTGGCGGTCACTGGGATCCCGTGCTTCTCCGCGTACTCGATCAGTTCGCGCCTGGATTTGAACGACCATTCGCGCCAGGGAGCGATGATCTTCACCGACGGCGCGATGGCCAGATAGGTCAGCTCGAAACGGACCTGATCGTTGCCCTTGCCGGTCGCTCCGTGCGAGACCGCCTCCGCCCCTTCCTTGACCGCGATCTCCACCTGACGTTTGGCGATCAGCGGGCGGGCGATCGAGGTGCCCAGCAGGTAGCTGCCTTCGTAGACGGCGTTGCCCCGCAACATGGGGAAGATGTGGTCTTTCACGAAGACCTCGCGCAGGTCCTCGACATAGACCTTGCGGACGCCCAGCGCGGTGGCCTTGGCCTTGATGGCTCTGAGGTCTTCACCCTGTCCCAGATCGGCGCAAAAGGCGATCACCTCGCATCCATAGGTCTCCTGGAGCCACTTGAGGATCACGGAGGTATCCAGCCCGCCGGAATAGGCGAGCACGACTTTCTTCAATGTCGTCGGTTTCATCCTTGGTTCTCTCTCACGTCTGCGCGCGGCCCAGCGGCCGCACAAGTTCCACCAGAATCGCTTTCTGCATGTGCAGGCGGTTTTCGGCCTGGTCCAGCACGACGGATTGCGGGCCATCCAGCACCTTGGCGCTGATTTCCTCGCCGCGATGCGCCGGCAGGCAATGCATGACGATCGCGTCCGGCCGCGCCCGTTTCATCAACCGTTCGTTCACTTGATAGTCGCTGAAGGCCTTGAGCCGGCGGGCCTGTTCCCGCTCCTGCCCCATGCTGATCCATACGTCGGTATAGACAATATCCGCGTCCTTGACCGCGACTTCCGGATCGTCAGACAGCTCGATCGCCGATCCGGTCTTGGCCGCTTCCTGGCGGGCCTGCTCGACCACCGTTGAATCCGGTTGATAGCCCTTGGGACAGCCGCAACTCACGGACATGCCTACTTTGACGGCCGCTTCGATCAACGAGTTGGTCATGTTGTTCCCATCCCCAACATAGGCGAGGCGCAGGGCCTTGAGGCGCCCCTTCTTTTCCTGGATCGTCAGAAGATCGGACAGGGCCTGACAGGGATGGTGCAGATCGGTCAGACCGTTGATGACCGGCACGGTCGCTTCACGGGCCCATTCTTCAACAATGGTCTGATCGTAGGTGCGGATCACCAACCCGTCCAGATAGCGGGACAACACCCGGGCCGTATCGGCGATACTCTCGCCGCGGGACAGTTGAATGTCTCCGATCGGCAGGAACAGGGCCTGGCCGCCCAACTGATTCATGCCGACTTCGAACGACACCCTCGTGCGGGTCGAGGCCTTCTGAAACAGCAGGCCGATCGTGCGGCCGGCCAGCCAGGCATGGGGCTTACCGCGCCGCTGCATGTCCTTGAGCCTGGCCGCCAGCAAAAGGAGCGCCTGTACAGATTCGCGCGGAACCGACGCGAGCGACAGCAGGTCTTTCTGAATCGTCCGAAGGGGAGAAGTCCGACCTGCTGTGCGAGCCGAGCGAGCCATGGAGACCGTCGTCCGGTATCGGGGTTGGTTAGTTATGGTGACCGGCCTGTGTCGCGGCCGGAATGAGGTGGGGCAGGACATCGAGCAGGCGATCGATCTCGGCCTGCGTGATCACCAGCGGCGGAACGAACCGGAGCACCCGATCCATCGTACAATTGAGGAGCAACCCTCTCGACTGGGCCTTTTCCACCACCGCCTTTCCATCCACGGCCAGCTCCATCCCTTGGAGGAGTCCCAGGCCTCGCACTTCCTTCACGCTCGGCTGGCGGTCCTTGCAGTCCTGCAGGCCCTTGGCCAGATAGTCCCCCATGCGCTTGGCATGGTCAAGGACCCGGCCCTCCAAGAGGACCTGCATGACCGTCAGTCCCGCCGTGCAGGCCAAGGGGTTCCCGCCGAAGGTCGAGGCGTGGGAGCCGGGCGTGAAGGCTTTGGCTACCGCATTGGTCGCCAGGCAGGCGCCGATAGGAACGCCGCCCCCCAACCCTTTAGCCAGGGTCATGATATCCGGCTGAACCCCCAACTGTTCGTAGGCGAAGAGGGTGCCGGTCCGGCCCATGCCGGTCTGTACTTCATCGAAGATCAACAGGATGTCCCGCTCCCGGCAGAGTTCGCGGACGCGGGCGAGATAGGCCTGATGGACAACGTGGACGCCGCCTTCTGCCTGTACCGGTTCCAGCATGATCGCCGCCGTCTGATCGGAGAGCGCCTGCTCTAGCGCCTCCAAATTGTTGAAGGGCACGTAAGTGAAGCCCGGCATCAACGGCTCGAAGCCCTTCTGGACCTTCTCTTGGCCGGTCGCCGTCAGGGTCGCGAGCGTCCGTCCGTGAAAGGAGTTCTTCATCGTGATGATCTGGAAGCGGCCCGAACCGTGCTTGTCGTGGGCGTACCGGCGGGCCAGCTTGATCGCCGCTTCGTTCGCTTCGGCGCCGCTGTTACAGAAAAAGACCTTGTCGGCAAAGGAGTGCTCGACGAGGGCCTTGGCCAGCTTCACCTGTGGCTCGGTGTAATAGAGGTTGGAGGCATGGATCAAATGGACCACCTGCTTTTGAATGGCCAGCACAAGGTCAGGATGGCCGTGCCCGAGCAGATTGACGGCGATGCCCCCCACAAAATCGATATACTCGCGCCCTTCCAGGTCGTAGACTCTGGCGCCGCGACCCCGCGCAATCGAGAGCGGCAGCCGCGCGTAGGTGTTCATCAGATACTGATCGGCTTCCCGCCGAACTTCTTCCGTCAACATGGTGTGGTGATCCCTCTTCGTGAAGCGGTGCCGTGGCTCGGCTGTTTTCACAGCAGACCGAGCAGCCCATGGGAAGAGCGGAACGGTAGCATAGGAATCCGGTGAAAGCAATAAAGCGACTGCGTCGAACAGAAGCCGGCAACGGCAGGGTCCGCCCGCTGAGCGGCGCGCCCGTTTCTTGTGAGCCTACTAGCGCTGTGTTATAAGCTGACGCGATGGGCCTCTGTCCTCAATGCGGCAACAGCAACGCCGACGACGCGAAGTTTTGCAGCCAATGCGGCGTGGGACTCGGCGGTCCGGCGCCGGCTGCTCCAACCGCCACGGTAAGCGATCCGGCCCTGGCGGAACAGGAACAGGCCTGGCGGCAGTTCATCGGTCCTAAAGCCGACCACTATCTCAAAAAATTCACCAAGTTCACCTCACCCTCCGGCCCGAAATTTGCGCTGACCTGGAACTGGCCGGCCTTTGTGTTCGAGCCCTTTCTCTGGTTCCTCTACAGAAAAATGTATCTCTACGCCCTGGTCTACGCGATCGGCCCGGTGCTGGCGTTTTACTTCACGCAGGATTGGTCTGCCGACATGGTGTGGCGGATCATGGCGGGCGCGAGCGCGAACTATCTCTACTTCTGGCACATCAAGGAACAGTTGGCCGACATCCGGCGACAGGCGGGGTTCGACAATACCTTGCGGGATCGGTTGATTCGCGATGCCGGCGGCGTGCAGGCCTATGTGGTCTGGGTGGGCGTCGGCCTACTGGTATTGAAGTTCGCCCTGGTCCTGTTCATGTTGCAGCAGGGGCGGGCCGGCGACGGCAGTTTCCCGATTCCGAAACCGTCCGGCGCGCCCGCCCGGTCCGTGTCCCTCTCTCCGGCCTCCATCGTTCAGGACTCCGATCAGGCGCGGCGTCCAGGGGCCAGCGGATAGCGCGCTCGCTGCCAGGCGATCCAGGCCTGAAACCAAGTATAGTCGTGCTGATAGGCGGCCCCGGTCAGGTCGCCCGTCGCCTGGCCCTGCTCCAGTTGGGTGTAGGTCCGCGGCCAGTTCTTTTGCCACCAGGACTTGAGGTCGTCGGCGCTGTAGGGTTGGCCCGAGGGCTGCACGATCGCGGCCGACGCGCAGACCTCTGCCACGACCGGCCAATAGCGGTCCTTGCCGAGTCCCAGCGCGCGCAGGTGCTCGCGCAGCAAAAACACCACCCACAGTTCCGCGCTGTGCTTCTTGTTGTGCTTGAAGGGCTGGCTTTGGCGAAGCGGAACCGGGTCGAATTGCTTGATGACGGAGGTGTAGTCCGGACCGCCGTAGCTCCCGGCCGCTTCGGCGATGCCCTCCAACATGCGCGCCAGGTCCACCTCGACGGCCGGTTGTCTCGATTCGGTCCCTTCCGCGGGCGGCGCGCCGAGCGGATTCTGCGCCGTCAGCAACTCGATCAAGGGCTTCAACTCGCGCAATCGCGCGACGGCCGCCTTGAGGATCTGCTCCGACTCCAGCCAATAGTCGAGATCACCCTTCGAGAGCCGTTCCCGTCCGGAAGGAGGCAGCACCACCGGCAGCCAGTAGCGCACGAGCACGAACAGGAGGTAATCGACCTGTCCGCCGAGTTGCTCCACCCGGTTCAGGCTGTTCAGTGCAATCGCCTGTTGGAAGAACGAGTCGCACCGTTCGCCGACGCCCAACCGTTCGGCCAGGCTGATCCACCAGGAGGCGAGCAGCGGGGAATGAGTCGCCCACCGGAATGGGGACTCATTGGGCAAGCCTGACACGGGCTGCTCCTGTTTCATGGCGAGGGCATGGAGCTGATCGAGGTGCGGCGCCCGGCGACAGCTCTCACGAAGAGCCCGCCGCCCGACGGAACGATCGCATCGTACTGGCCGAAAGGGGGGATTGCAAGGTATGCTCGGCTCGGGCACGATGCCTCGCGCTTACATCTGACGAGAGGCAACCTGACACATCTACCCGCAGCGGAGGCAAGCGATCATGGGCATGGCGGTATTGATCCGGCACGGCGAGTCTCAGTGGAATCTGGAGAACCGGTTTACCGGATGGGTCGATGTGCCCTTGTCTCCACGCGGCGAGGAAGAGGCGAAGAAGGCCGGGGCGAAGCTCAAGGGCTATCGCTTCGACGTCGCCTTCGTTTCGGCGCTCAAGCGGGCGCAGGATACGCTCGCGATCGTGTTGCGCGAGCTGAATCAGACCGATATTCCGACCTACCAGGACCAGGCCTTGAACGAGCGGCATTACGGCGACCTGCAGGGGCTCAACAAGGCGGAGACGGCGCAGAAGTTCGGCGAGCAGCAGGTGAAGATCTGGCGCCGGAGCTTCGATATCAAACCGCCGGGCGGGGAAAGTCTGAAAGATACGGCCGAGCGGGTGCTGCCCTACTATGAGGCGAACATCAAGCCGCACATCGTCGCGGGACGATCCGTCATCATTGCCGCCCACGGCAACAGCCTGCGCGCCCTGGTCATGCACCTTGACCGGCTCACGCCGGAGCAGGTGCTGGAACTGAACATCCCCACCGGCGCCCCGCTGCTCTATGAGTTTGATTCCGCGGGCGTCCCGTTAGCTCACCGCTATCTCTAATAGGTTGCGGACCCCTGCGCCTCGGGCGGCGGGACCAGTTCCAGCGCCTCGACGAACTTGCCGATCGCTTCCATCGGAACCAGATCCACGATCAGGGAGAGGAGCGCGGCTTTCTGTTCGGGCCGGATGGTCCAGTCCGACTCCATCCGCGCGACGGCCCGGTTGCCAATGTCGATCTGGCCGCCGCCTTGCTCCGCCACCTCAAGATAGTCCCGCCGGCGCGCCTCCGCCTCCGGGAGAAACGTCCGCCACCCGGCCGCCGGCATGCGAAACACCGTCGTCCATCGCTCGCGGAGCAGCCGGTGCAGCTCCGGCGTCACGAGCACGTCCCCGATGTCTTTATAATGGGCGGTGAGCGCCGCCTGGATCCAGTACAGGCTCAAGGACAGCAGTTCCCTGGAAACCTGCTGCGCCTGCTCCGTGGTGAGTGAGAGCCCGTATTGATCTAATGTCTTTGGCGTGAGGCTCTTCGGCAGGAGCGCGAAGAGCGCCTCCGCCGCATGAAGCGGCGTGAGCGGTTGTTTCGGCTGGCTCCCCCCCTGTTGAAACATGGGCGGCAGAATAGCGCAACTGATCGACCGGCGACAATGCCCGCGGTCGCTTTGCCGGTGAATTGGCTCCTGTGCTAGATTCGCCGTTCAACCCAACCCTGGAGTCATTCATGTACGAGGCCGGAAGAGGCAGCGGGACCGACGGCGAATGGGATCTCGCATGATGACGGCATTGCGAGGACTTGCCCTCTGGCTCACTCTCTGGGCGCTGTTGTCGGGGGTTGCTTCCGCTCAGGCTCAGGAGTCACGGTTCGGGTTTACGACCGATCTGGGCCTGCTCAGCGGTTCGCCGGACGGCACCATGTTCGCGGTAAGCTTTGGACTGGACTATTACGTCGATCCGTCGTTCTCATTCGGCCTCCTGACGCTCTTTACCCCGGCCAGCGATCTCAATACCTACGGTTTTGCCGGTGTCGCGAAATATCACATTCGACTGGATCGAGTGACCCTGGTCCCGTTCGCCGGATTGGGTTTCATGCACATGAGCCTGGATGCCGGCGGGCCTCCCCGGGTCGATGCCAGCGACACGAGCCACTGGATTCCGCTCGGGATCAGCGCCGAATATCCGGTCACGTCCGGTATTGCGCTCTCCACGACCGTGATGGTGAACCTCCACGCCGTCCGCCTCTCGCCCCTTGAACGAGACGATACCAGCATCGCAGCCCTCTTCGGCGTGCACTTCGGTCCGTGAGACCGTCCGCGTAAGCTGAACGCAGGGACGGGCGCCGGTTGCCGGCGTCGTACCGTTGGCTCTTTGTGTCGGTCACTGCTGCAGCTCGGCCTCACGCCATTGGATCGCACCGCCAATCCAGGTTCCTTCCAACTCCACGATCAGGCCCGGGGCGAGGGAATTGAAGAACGCGATCCGTCCAATCGGTGAGTCGCTCGCGTCTCTGAATCCGGAGTCCGGTATGGCGGAAGTATCGATTGCGCTGTTGAGAATCATCAATAGGGGATTGGCGGCCGAATCCAGCGGCCCTTGAAAGACAACCGAGGCGGAGGCGAGCAGGACCGTGATCTCCGTGGCCAGCGCCCCTCCGTTGAGCGGTTCTCCTCGAACCGTGATGTGAGCGCCGACCTGTAGATCCCCCAATCGGGCGGGCGCGCCTTGGCCCTTGAACCGGGTTTGGCTGTTGACGCGGATGATCGTGTCGGGGAAGCCGGCCAACGTCACCGTTCCGCTGGCGCCGTCCTGGCTGTTGATGGTCGCGACGTCGGACTCCAGCTTGATCCGATCATTGAACTCGACCCGGGCGGCGGTGAGGATGTTGTTGCTCAGGAGTCCGTCGACTTCCAATCGCACGCCGGGCCCGATGTCGCTCGGCGTGCCGCCCTCGAATTGGGTGTCGGCGTCGATACGGACCCGAATGTTGCCGACGAAAAACTCGCTCGGGCTGAGAACCTGGGTCACAAAACCTTCAATTTCGGCCAGCCTGGTGTCCTGATTGCCGATCGTTTCGGGAGCGATCCTGGTCGCCGTTAGGACCCCGTCGGGTTGCCCAGGTTGCGGTAGGCTGAACGCGCGTCCGAGCGCGTCGATCGGGAGCCCGTTCCAGGCATTGCCGTTGGGGCTCGGCATGAGGCTGATGTCCGCTCCGCCATAGTGAACCGTGAGCGCTCCGATCTGGAACAGGGCGCGGTCGGCATCGTGGTTCTTGACGAACCCCTTGATCTCGTAATCGGGCGAGCCGGCCTTTCGCTCGATCAGCGTCGCCACGATCACTCCGTCGCCGAGCACGAACCCGCTGATCTCGAGCAGGTCCACCTCGGGCGTCAAGCTGGTGACATCCTGGCCCGGTACGCTGCCGTCGATGATGGTCGTTCCGGTCACGAGCACGGTCTGTCCGAGCGCCACCAGGCTGTGGCCGTCCGGGGCGACGGCCTGAACCGGCCCCTCCACCGTGTCCGTATAGACGATCCGATTCGCCGTCCGCTGGAGAATTTTTTTGCTGGCATCGTCTTGCAGCACGCTGGCCTCGACGACCACGACCATCCCCTTCTTGAGCTGATTCTGGTCGGCCCCTGCCTGCCGATCGACCTGGAACAACGTGTTGGTGGTGTCGTATTCATCCCCCGAAACAAAGACGCTCCCGAATCCGGTGACGGGTCCGGTAGACACGCTGGCGATGCCGCCGGTCCCGCCGATGCCCCCGCCTTGCTGCGCGCCGGGGCCGCAGGCGGTCAGCGCGACGGCGATGAATAAGAGCAAAGAGCGGGGGCGCAGCCGGGACTGTGTCATGACGGCTTTCGTTTCGTCTCGGGATCGAGGGACTCTTCAAAATGGTAGATGCCGATTCCAAGACGAACTCGGCCGGTCCCCTTGACGGCTGGGTTCACGTCACGGTCTCGATGCGCCAACCAGCGGTCCAAGGCTTCCAACAACTCCTGTCCGCGGGCGGCGGCGATGGCGTGGAACTCCTTCGCCGTGTCGGCCGGCACGTTGTCGTACATCACCTTGCGCTGGAAGCGGGGCTTCTGGGGGTTGACGTACAGGTTATGTTCGATCGTGGCGATCAAATCGGCGGTATCGGCGCCGAGGATATTGAGCTTCTGCGCGATGCCCCTTTCAGGCACGTACGCCCGCTCAACCAGACAGACGCGGCCATCCTTGATCCGCTTGACGGCTCCCACCCGGAGCAATTCGTCCAGCATGGCGCGCGGCGGCATGTCCCCGCTGTACCGTCTGACCAACTCCGAGAACGCACGGCGCTCGCCTTCGACCGGAAGGGGGGCCGGATGCCCCTTGTGGTCGCTGAAATCCTCGTCCTTTAACCAGCCCGCGATCACGCGGGCGGCCCGATTGTACTGTTCCGACATCGCCGCCTCGTCCCGGTGAGGAGCGGCCAACAGCCGCTGGACATCCTTGCGGGTGAGTCCGGTCAGGATGGCGATGCGCGAGGTCGTGGCCGCCTTCCCCCCGATGCCGAATTCCGTTTTCGCCACCTCGACATACACCTGTTTCGCCAGGTCGAAGAAGGCCTTCGCGGGCAGGCCATGCCGCAGGAATATGCGGATGAGGGGGCGGAGCAACACCCGCGTGGCGACGCACAGGGCCTCAGTTTGCGATGAAGGCATTGACGTGGGATTTTTTTCCCATGTATAGTGAATGGGAATTTGTTCCCATATACCAGGAACGGCGATCGGCGGCAACTGCGGCTGGGGGGAGGCGACGTCAGCCTTATGCGCATCGGTTTTCGCTCCAACAGCCATCCGGGAACAGTCGCGTTCAAGAAGTGCGTGCTCGTTTGCCTGGCCGTCATCCTCATCGCGCCGGCTGCGTACGGGGTCTACCGCTGGGAGCAGGGGAATTTCGCCGTCGTGTCAGCCGAGGCCGTCTACCGCTCCCGGCAATTGGACGCGCATGAATTGGCGGACATCATTCGGCATTACCGCATCCGCAGTATCCTGAATCTCCGCGGAAAGAATCATGGCGCCGACTGGTACCGCGAGGAGGTATGGGCCGCGGGCATCTTGAACGTGCACCTGTACGACTACGGCATCTCCGCGAATCGCGATTTGGATGAGGCCGAGATTGCGGACCTCATCGCGATCCTGCATGACGCGCCCAAGCCCCTCTTGATTCATTGCAAATCCGGAGCGGATCGAACCTCGCTGGTCGCCGCCCTCTATTTGTACGAAGTCGAAGGGATCAGTTCCTCGACGGCGTCGAACCAACTCTCCCTCCTCTACGGCCATCTCCCCGCCCTCCTCGGCAGCTCCACCCAAGCCATGGACCGAACCTTCTGGCGGCATGTGGGCGGGTATAGGCTGCTGCGGTAACCGGCTCGCGATTCCCTGTTCCGGCTCGCCCCGTTTTGTGCGACCGAGCCGACAACGAATCTCTGGCAACAGGGTCCGCCGAATGCGCCCCTTGCAAGGACCTCCCCCCATCGCTATACAAATGAAGGAAATGATAAGTACGAGGCAGGATCGAAGGACGGCGTTCTCGTGGACGAGGGATGGACGGGACTGTGGTTGTGAAGGTGGAGAGGCGAGGATCACCGGTTGGATGGAACGGCGCCGTGCGCCTTGGACTATGGTTGTGCCTGTTCATCCTGCTGGGAAGACCGGCCGTGAGTCCGGCGGAAACGCCCGCGCCCAGCGTGCATTGGGGCGCGCTCGCCTATCCGGATCAACAGCGCACGCTCTCGACGGGCTTCACGATGAACCGATTCACCCAGTTCAATGTGAAGGGGGAAGCCTACCCTTCCACGATCGATGAGACGATCGGGTTGAACTTCGCGACCCTGTCGTGGACGGAGCGCATCGGGAAGTGGGGCACGAATCTGACCGTTGGAGCCGGACCGACCTCGGATCAGCCGAGCCGGTTTCTCCAAAACGATTTTGCCCATCGCAAAATTCTGCATCAGGAGCCAATTCCGGTGGGCCAAACGCGAGAAACCACCGATGCCATGGTCGGGGGGTCCGTGACCTATTGGGGAGAATGGCTCAACGTTCCGGACGTCGGCTTCGTCGGCCTTGGGATCGACTCCGGAACGCTGTACCACGAAGCCTATGCCCGGATCGGTCTGCGGCGCGCGCCGGTGCCCTTCGTTCCCTTCATGAGGGTTTCGGCCATGGGACGCTACGGGCAGCTCGCCCCTGGCTCAGGATTTCAACAGGTGGCGGGGCAATCCTATCTGGGGCAGGTCTCGTTGAGCATCGGCGATTACCGCTCCGGCTCGCCTCCGAGATGGGAACTGGAAGTGGGCGCGTCGATCGATTCAGGCCTCTTTGTTGATCGGCGAGGTAACTCCATTGAACAGACGTACGGCACTATCGCGCTGCGCGGCCCGGGTATCCATATTGAATTATGGGATGACGTCATCGCGGACAAGGATCAGGGACCGACCTTCGGCACCACGATTCTCATCGACCTGTTTCACGTGATCGAGCTGTTTCGTTAAGGATTGCGCCCCGCTTCTCGTCCAACTCGGCCCAGCGCGCATAGAGCCGTTCGACCGTCACTTGGGCCGACTCCAGCGCGACGCATCGCTCCTGGAGCGCCGCCGCATCCGAGGCCACGTCGGGGTCCTGGAGCGCCGCCTGACAGTCGGCGAGACGCCGCTCCGCTTCGAGGATGTGGTCTTCCATGGCCTCCCATTCCCGTTGCTCCCGGTACGACAGGCCTTTGCGTTTTGGGGCGGGCGGCGCTGTCGGCAACGCCGCCCCTGTGACAGGGGAATCGTCGGCCGCGGTCTCAGGCCGGCCGGCTGGTTCCGCTCGGTGGCGTTGCGCCCCTTCCCACTGATCGTAATCCGCATACAGATCCGCACGGCCGTGTCCGTCCAGCGCCAGCAAGGACGTGGAGACCCGGTCCAACAACCAGCGGTCATGCGTGACCAGCACCAGCGCGCCGGGAAACTCCATCAGGCTTTCCTCCAGCACGTCGAGGGTGGGGATATCGAGGTCGTTGGTCGGCTCGTCCAGAATCAGCAGGTCGGCCGGTTGCAGCATCAGCCGGGCGATCAGCAACCGGGCCTGCTCACCGCCGGACAGGCGAGAGACCGGCAGATCCAGTTGCTCAGGACGAAAGAGAAAGCGCTTGGCCCAGGAGATCGGATGGATCGCCCGGTCCCGATAGATGACCGCATCGCCGGCCGGCGCAAGGGATCGACGGAGTGTCGCCGATGGATCCAGCGAGTCGCGGTGCTGCTCAAACGTCACGACCCTCAGGCCCTCCGCATGGACGACGCGTCCTGCGTCCGGCTCCAGCCTGCCGGCCAGGAGTTTGAGAAGCGTGGTCTTGCCGCTGCCGTTGGGCCCGAGGAGCCCAAGCCGATGGCCTGGGCCAAGGTGCAGGTCCAGGCCGCTCACGATCGGGCGGCCGCCGAGCGATTTGCCGAGCCCGTTCACGACGACCAATTGCTTGGACTTGCGTCCGGATCCGACAAAGTCGATGTCGGCGGCGCTCTGTGTCGCCCGCTCCTCGATCGCAGACAATTCGTCGATCATCCCCCGGGCGGCGTCCACGCGGGCCTTGGCCTTGGTCGTGCGGGCTTTCGGTCCGCGCCGCAGCCAGTCAATCTCGCGCCGGACGCGATTCGCCAGCGACGCCTGGTAGTCGGCCTGCGCTTGCAGGGCGGCGTCGCGCTGTTCCAGGAAGTCGCTGTAGCGGCCCTTGGCGGTGAAGACCCCGGCGGGATAGCACCGATTCAACTCGATCATCCGGGTGGCGACCGATTCCAGAAACCGGCGGTCGTGGCTGATGGCGAGAAAGGCCCGCGGCTCCTCCTTGAGGAGCGATTCCAGCCACAGGATCCCCTCCAGGTCCAAATGATTGGTGGGTTCATCCAGCAAGAGGACGTCCGGTTCCAACATGAGCGCGCGGGCGATAGCCAGGCGCTTGCGCCATCCGCCGGAGAGCGTGCAGACGGCCTGCTCTCCGTTGCGAAACTCCCCGATGCCGAGTGCCTGTGCAAGACGGCCCGCCTGTTCAAGCGGGTCCAGGCCCGCCGCCTTCACGGCCTGGACAAGCACCTCCTCCACCGTAAGGTCCGGGTCGAAGGTCGGCTCTTGGGCGACGTGTCCGATACGAAGGTGGCGGCGGACGGATCTCGTCCCGCTGTCCGGCTGCTCGATGCCGGCCAGAATCTTCAGCAGGGTGGATTTCCCTGACCCGTTCGGACCGACAAGGCCGACATGGTCGCCATCGAACAGGGCCAGGGAGAGGTCCTGGAATAGAGGAGTCACCCCGTAGCGCTTGCCGATGGATTCACAACTCAGCAGGATGGTCGGAGGCATGCGGATTTCATGCAGCGGACGAAAAGGTTCCGGTTGAGCGGTCGATCAGCGTCGTCATGAACGACAGAAGTCACGACGGGCTCAGTATACGAGGTTCGGGCGCATGAGAGCCACGAGGATTTTCGTGTGCTTCGATGGCAAGCCGAGGGCGCGGAGGATGGCGATCGTCTGGATGTGGCGCGCTCAGAACAGAATGCTGAGAAGCGTGAGATTGCGGGACCAGAACCAATAGCTGAGGAGGGCGACGGCGGTCCACACCGGCGCCGTCAGAAGGAGTATCAGCCCGAGATCAGCCAAGCTAAGCGAGGGAGCTTCCAGCGGGCAGACCCCGGCCTCGCCGCGCTTGACCCTGCGCACCAACAAGGCCGCATTCTTGGCGTTGCTCTTATAGGTGAATGAAAACAGGTCCCCGAACAGCGGCACGCTCCCGAGGAGCCCGTTCACCGATTGGTAATAGGCCATGCGCAAGAGCAGACCCGTGGGGACGCCCAGTTGCCGGGCCGCCACGAGCACGAAGGACCCGGCGATCGTTGCGGCGACATCTCCCACGATCGGCACCAATCCGATGATCGGGTCCAGACCGAACCGGATCCTGGTGTGGGGCAGATGCACCGCGTCATCCAGGAGATGAGCGATCCACTCGGCCTGCTCTTCCTTGGCTCGGACAGACGCCATGCGGGCATTTTATCATTCATTCAGACCCTGCCGAGGCGGTCAACGATTGACTCCCATCATCGTAATCGGTAGCCTCCGTGCGCCTGTATCGGCGAGGCGCCGACGGGTGGATGGGTGGACGGAAGCGGAAAGGATCGGAGGTCAAGGCGGGGCAGGCCGTGATCACCTCTCGTGGAGAGTGGATTCGATACAGCACGCCGGGCCCGGAGGGAGCGGCATACCTGGCCATCTGTCTGCCGGCCTTTTCGCCGGAAGCCGTGCATCGGGATTGGACTGAATGATCGGTTGGGTCGTGCGGCCTGTGCGGCGGGCGGCCAGGGGCGCAGGCACCCGATCGAGGAGCGCCATGAATCGCATTCCGTTCCTCGAGATTCTGCTGCTCGCCTGGCTCAGCGTCCCCGGCGCGACCGGCTGCGCGACGGTCGAGGTGGTCCCGGCCGAGCAGTTGCGCGGACAGCAATTGGCCGCCGCATCGACGCCGGTTGCCCATATCTATGCCGACAACTGGGGGATCTATCTGTTCAAGTACATTCCGCTCGTGACGGGGAACTTGAACAGGTCGGGCGGGCTGAGGCCACCCAACCTGTTCACCAATACCGTCCGCGTGGATCAGTTGGTGGAATGCGTGGCGGAGGAAGCCCGGCGGCAGGGGGGCACCTTGCTCACCGACCTGCGCGTGCGGGACCGCTCCTATTGGCTGCCCTGGACGCTCTTCTTCTGGCTCAACGAGTTCGAAGTCTCCGCCAACAGTTCGATCCCGGAGGAGCCAAGGGGATCTCCCGGCCCGCACCTGCCCAAGTAGAGTGCCATTGGCCGGAGTCAGATCAAGCGGCCGGCACCGGTTTCCTACTCCGATTGAGGCCGGACCTGTTCCGGCTCCTGCCGTGATTCCGTGCCGGCCGGCGAGGACGGCGCCTGCGGCTGTTCCTCCTCCGCCTGTCCCGAGAATCGACCGCTCGCGCTCGCCGTTCCTTCGAACAACACGTTGGCGACGAGCGCTTGCGGGGTGGAAAAGGCGCTGGCGGACCGTTGGCGCGCCAACGCCATGTTGAGCGCGAGATCGCCGAGCTGATGGCGGCCGCTCAGGGAGGATTTCATCTTGCTCACCTGCTGGCTCATGTCCGTCTTAAGGGCGTTTTGGATCCGGTCCTTCAGCTTGTCGTCCACGCTGTGCCAATAGCCGATCTTGATGCCGTCCAATGCTTTCTTGGATTCGTTGGCCATCTGAAGGTCCGGAACCGTCACCATCGTGCCATCATCGCCCAGATGAGGCGTGCCCCAGTAGTACAGGGTGCCGTTGACGTCGCCGCTGGTCTCCACCGTAAGGAGCATGCGTCCGTTGGCGTCCGATGCGAACGCTCGCTCGATCATCAGGGAGTCGCCGCCGGCCGTGACGATCTGCTGATGGAAGAGCTTGCTTTGCAGGTCATGGTTGATGGTTTCGTAGGGAACGGTCATGGACCCGAGAATTCTGAACGGCTTGTCCTCGGCCACCGTGGCGCCGTTCTTCACCTGGAGCGGGGTGGCCGGAACCGGATGGGCACAGTCCGGTTCGTAGGCCGCCATGGGTTTCCCCCTTACGGCCCCCTTGATCGTGCTCTCTTCCACGGTCCCACTCACGCCGCCGATCTGGATCTCCAGGGGGGTGCCGTAGAGGCACAGGGCGCTGGCCGGAGATCCGGCCGGCAGATTGATCGGGCCTTGAAGTGCCTGCCATACCTGCGCGATGGGGATACGGAACGTGCCAGGCGTAATGGCCTGGGCAATCTGCCGTTCCAATCCATCCCGGTCCAGCAGATCATTCAGTTGATCCTTGACCGGCAGCGCAAACAGGTTGCACTTGGCCTCGCTCTCCGGCTTGAGCACGGTGGTCAGATGCGGTTGGTCCATGGCAAAGACGAGAAAGGAGCCGTCTTGGCGGACCTGGAGCGGCCCGCCGCCTTCGAAGACCGGATAGAGCGGACCGAGACGGCAGGATTGCGCCAGCTCCCGCGCCTCGATGTCGCCCCGATACGTCGCCCGAATGGTCACGAGCCCGTCCTGAATGGTTACCTCCGGCAGGCCGTCACGCACGAAGGTCCAACGATAATCGCGCCCCAGGGGATGGGTGGCATCGGTGAAACGTTCCGGCAAGGAAGCCTGGATGGCCCGTTGGATCGGACGCAGATCTGCCTTGACGGCGAGGGGCCACTGAGCTTCCGGCGGCTGAGCGACCGGTTGACCCGTGGCGGTGAACGACGGCGGGGATCGTGTGGCTGCATCCGAGGGCCGATGCGAGCAAGGTCCAGGCTGCGGCGGCCGCGATCATCCGTGTGGTCGTAGACATGGGGTCCTCGCTTCCAGGCCGGCGGCGCCTGGGCCGCCTGCCTGGGTCAACAGGTCATGAAGGTGTTATCGACTGGACGCTGAACTCGCCTGCCCGGCGGAGCCGGGTGAAGACAACCCCGTTCGCAGGAGCGCGATGGATTCGCGGGCGCCTCGCGCCTCTTCCGGGAAGAGGCTGTCGTACCGGCTCTGCCAGTAAGCCGGCATCGCAGCCTGGTCCTGGGGCGGCACATCGAGCAGCACCCCAAGGGAGGTGACGTACTCGCCTTGTCCGCGCGCGATGTCCTGTTGGATGCTTTCCCAGGCGACCGCGGTATAGAGGTTCATTTGCTGATCCTTCGCCACCAGCCCATCCTGCGTGAACAGCGACTGCGGGGAGGTGCTGGAGGAAAAATTGACCGTCGTGTCGATGGTGGCCTTGGTCGTATTGCACGCGGCCATCAACCCTGAGACCGCCAGGAGGGCGATCGCCCATACCCACGACGTCGTTCCCTGCTGGTTTCCTTGACTCATGCCGACGTTGCCGATCGGATGCTTCATGATGTGCTTCCTCCCTCTCTACGATAATGAAGTGGGCTCGACCGAGCCGGTGGTCCCTACTCGATTTCTTTTCGATTCCTTCGGATCTCGATGTCGATCATCCAGCCAGTCGCATCAACAGGTCTGGCCGGCAGAATCAGGCTGATGCAGGGAGCGAGCGTCAGGCTCCTTCTCGACCCACTCGCTCGGGCACTCGGCCTCTGCCGTATCCTGTTCGACACTTATCGCGGAGGCATGAGCCCCTGCACTGGGCGATTCCCTAGCCTTAGGAGGGAATGTCCCCAATCGGTGAGCGCAGGCCGGCGCCGGCGCACGCATAGTAGTAAGTGGGCATCGAACCCCCCTTCATACAGCCGTTCCTGTCTGACCCCCACTCTTGTCATGGAGGTGGAGCCCTTGCTATAGCGATGCCCATTCTGCCTGCCGCCATGAAGGGTGATGGCCGGAGGGAACGGCGCGGGGAAAGAAGGAGACGGGCGACCATGCCGAATCGGCCGGTTCACATAGACCCAGCTCGACCGGAAGATGCGCGGGCGCTTGCGCGGATGGTCGGCGAGCTGCTGGGCGAAATCATGGCGGCCGTCGGCGCCCGAGTGTTCGAGTATCACGAACAGGAAACCGTCGCTCGTGCGCAGACCTGGCTGGCTGAGCGGACCTATACGGTCTTTCTGGCTCGTGATCAGGCGGATGGCTCGATCTGCGGATTCCTTGCGCTTGGCGAGAGCCGTGCCCTCTACGCAGGGGGCGTCTTCGGCACGATCCCGGAACTGTTCGTCCGTCCCGCCTATCGCTGCTTCGGGGTCGGAGGACAATTGATCGCGCGTGCAAGGCAATGGGGCCGGTCACGCGGATGGACCAGGCTCGAAGTCACGACGCCCCCGTTGCCTCAGTTCGATCGCACCCTGCGTTTCTATGAACGGCAGGGGTTCAACCTGTCCGGCGGGCGCAAATTGAAGCTCGATCTGTGATCGGCCGCATGGTCCCGACGCCGGGCTTCTCGCCGCACAATTCCGGTTCCGCCCTTGCGCGGTTGACTCACGATGCGAAGCGGAGTAAACAGGAGTCATGGCCGACGGATGGTCCAAGATCAAGACCCATCCGGGTTCCTGCCCCATTCCCTTCGATCCGTATCGTCACGGATATGATCCTCCTGCGCATCAGGCGTTCGAGAGCGTGTAAACGATTGTCGAGACATCGGTCGGATGCTGTCGTCTGACCGCTTGCGCTGAACAGGTGCTGCGACTCATGGCCTCCGGCCACGGATCGCGTGTTTGTCGCGTCCGCCTCCGTGACAGGACCACAGCGCCAGCGGCAAAGGATGACGTGGATGTGAAGGAGAGGGTCCCATGAATCGACATATCATGGCCAATCGAGAACCGGTCAAACGGTTGCAGTTGATGCCGCAAGGCGTCGTGGCCAAGTATCCCTGTGCCTCCCGTTCGTCCCGAACAGGGTTGAGATGGCGGCAGATCGGGACCGCGCTCCTTTCGGTGGGCTGCGCCTTGGCTGCCGGCGCGACGAGGATGGCGCGAGCCACCGGCAGGCTGATCGTGGCGACGTTCCAGCGCCTTTCGTTGGGAACTAACCTGCTTCGGTTTGGGAGGGCAGCGGGGTCAGGGTTTTCCTGGACGGTGTGCGCGGCCGGTCGCGGAGCGGCGGCGACAGGCCGATGGCTTGGCCGAACCTCCCGGGCGGGGATGAGGCAGGGTCTGGCCCGTCTGCACGGCTGGTTGTCCACACGCGCGCATCAAGCCGAAGTGCCAGCGGCGCCGTCGTCCATCCCGTGGAACGGGTTGACGGACAACTTCTACGATTCCACCTACTGGCAGGAGCGGTCCCTGGTCCGGAACCAGGCGCTGCGGCATGAGATCGGCGTGGTCCGCGCGCATTTGGCGGCTCAGGAAAAGGAGCTGGCGCGTGCGGCGGCGCATATCGCGCGGCTGCGCGGGCTGGTCCGGAGCCAGCAATTGGCGTTGGAAGACGCGGCCAAGGAACTCCAAGATCGAGACGAAGGAGCCGAGGTGAGGGACGATCTCCTGATCGCCGTGACGGAGGAGTCGGCGGAACAACAGTTCGGCCGAGGCCGGTTGTTCTGACTGCCGGCTGCCGCCTCTCGTGGGACGGACGGACATCCGTCATTCGCCACTTCGTCAAACGTAGAGGAGCGGCGAGTTTTTTACCTGTCCCCTTCATTGCCTTGCGATTGACGACCACGCATGACGCTTGACGCATGTCCATTGACGAAGGCGGCATCCCGATGATAGATGCGAACGGCCCTGACCATTAGAGGACAGGAGCACTGTCTTGACCTGCCGGAGCGTTTTCCGTAAGCTCGCCAACATTCCTCGACGCATTCCTGCCCTGTTGTCGCAGCGCATCACCGTGAGGGACCGCTCGAAATGACCGACATCACCGCGTTGACGGTGGGGGCCGGTGTTGGAATCCTGGCAGGGGCGCTGATCGCGGGCTGGTGGGTCGCGGCGCACCTGCGCCGGCGTTTCCACGATCAGGTGATGGAGGCGGCGGAGCGCGCCCAAAAGGCGGAAACCGTTGTAGCCGAGCTGAGGCGACGCGCCGAACTGGAGCAGGCGGAGATCGTCCGGTTGCGGGCCTCGCTCAGTGAATCCCAACAGGCCTTCGTGGCGGCGGAGACGAGGCGCGAAGAAGCGTTGAAGCGGGTGGAGGAACAGCAGGCCATCCTGGCTCAGGCCCGGCTTGAATTAGCGGAAACCTTTCAGGCCCTCTCGGGGACGGCCTTGCAGCGGAACAACGAGGCCTTTCTCAATCTCGCCAAAACGACCTTTCAAGCCATACAGGCCGAGGCCAAGGGCGAATGGTCTCGACGGCATCAGGCGATCGACGACCTGGTGAAACCGCTCCACGATCAGCTCGGCCGGTATGCCGACCAGTTGCAGCAACTGGAACAGTCTCGACAGGCCGCCTATGGGGGGCTCGACCAACATCTGCGGCTGCTGGCCGAGTCGCAGCAGCGGTTGCAGCAGGAAACCGGGCAGCTCGTCAACGCCTTGCGGACGCCGGCCGTCCGGGGGCGCTGGGGAGAGATGACGCTCAGACGGGTGGCGGAGCTGGCCGGCATGGTGCCGCATTGCGACTTCTTCGAGCAGGAGAGCGTGGTCTCGGAGGAGGGCCGCGCGCGGCCGGACATGCTGGTGCGGTTGCCGGGCGGCCGGCAGATCGTCATCGACGCGAAGGCCGTCTTGAGCGCTTATCTCGAAGCCCATGACGCGCCGAATGACGACCAGCGGGCGGAGCGGCTGAAGCGACACGCCGCGCAGATCCGCGCCCGAATGGAGGAGCTGAGCCTCAAGGCCTACTGGACCCAGTTCAATCTGGCGCCGGAGTTCGTGGTGTTGTTCCTGCCAGGCGAGCAATTTCTGGGCGCGGCCCTCGAACAGGACCCGACCCTGATCGAGGACGGGTTTTCCCGGGGCGTGGTGGTGGCCACGCCGACGACGCTCATGGCGCTCCTGCGGGCGGTGGCCTACGGCTGGCGGCAGGAACAGTTGACCGCGCATGCGCAGGAGGCCGGTCGCTTGGGAAAGGACCTCTACGAGCGGATGGCCCTGCTCGCGCAGTATCTCAACGAGATCGGCGCGGCGCTGGGAAAAAGCGTCGCGGCCTACAATCGCGCGGTCGGGTCGCTGGAAAGCCGGGTCTGGCCGGCTGCGCGCAAATTCAAGGACCTGGGTATTGCCACGGAAAAAGAGGTGCCGCTGATCGAGCCGGTGGAGGTTTTCCCGCGACAATCTTCACAGATCGAAGCGGAGAAGATCATTTAGACGGTAACAGCAGCAGGAATTTCTTGCGCGACGTTCATCTTTGAACAGGTCGCGGAGAAACTTTACATTCAGTATCTGACTAGTCTACATTCCGACCGATCAACGGCGGAGACGCTATTCACGGGTTGTGCTGCGAAGGACTTGATAGTGTCGACGACCAATGAAATTCTTCCTCGTACATTCCTTCACGCGCCTCGGGTAGGACAGAAAACCGAGAAAGCGCTCTGGGAGAGCGGTATCACTTCCTGGGGCAAGTTTCTCAATTCTTCTTCAACCCTGCTTAAGCCACTGCGTTCACAACCCCAAGTTTTCCGGATCATCGAGCAGTCGGCGGAAGCCCTCGAGAAGAAGAACGTCACATTTTTTTCTCGGGCTCTAGCTCCCGAGGCGTGGTGGCGCCTCTATCCAAGCTTTGAATCAAGGACTGTTTTTTTGGACATTGAGACGACGGGTCTCTCTCACTACTACGATGAAATCACGCTCGTGGGGCTCTATGACGGCAATCGGGTGCGGACCTTGCTGTCGGGTCATAACCTGAAGCAGTTGCCGGAACTCCTCGCCCAGTACGACATCGTCGTCACCTTTAACGGGACATTGTTTGACCTCCCATTCCTGAGGGCGAAACTGCCATCTCTTCGTCTGCCATCGGTGCATCTCGACCTGCGTTATCTCCTCAAGCGACTAGGCTATTCGGGTGGGCTTAAAGACATTGAGCAAAGACTGGGTATTCGGCGGGGTCCTGAGGCACGGGCCGTGAATGGCTATCTGGCCACCGTATTGTGGGCGCGCTACAAACGAGGCGACATGTCGGCCTTGGAACAGCTCGTCAAATACAATATCGCGGATGTGATGAGCCTTCGCCCTCTCATGCGGTTTGCCTGCCGCGAGCTGACGGCGGGCCTGTTGTTCAGAGAGAAGCAGCGGATACCGACGATCACATCAAAACCTCTCAAAGCCGTCCCAGTCCATGTCTCCAAGGTCAATGGCAACGGGGTTACCCTGATTGTTGGTGGTGCCGCGGTCTTGCTTCGTAAACGCCCGCTCGAACGGTCGCCTATCAGGCTGAGCAATCTATTAGAGAACATTCAGTGCTCAGGAGGGGCTCCCAGGGTTGTTGGAATCGATCTACGCGGAAGTGAGGTGAGACCGACGGGATGGGCCTTGCTTGAAGGTGAGCAAGCCTACACCAGATTGGTGAAATCGGATGCCGAAATCGTGCAGGAAACAATCCGCCACCGTCCGGACCTTATCTCAATCGATTCTCCATTAGGCATTCCATACGGACGCTGCTGCACTCAGGATTCATGTCGATGTCGAAGCAAAGGAATCTTGAGGGAGTGCGAACGAGTGCTGTGGAGACGAGGTGTCAAGGTGTTTCCCTGCCTGCTCCCGAGTATGCAGAAGCTGACCGAGCGCGGCATCCGTCTCGCCAAAGAGTTCCGCGAACGGGGCTTCCGCGTCATCGAAAGTTACCCTGGGGCGGCCCAAGACATCATGCGTATTCCGAGAAAGAGATCGAGTGTGCATGAACTGGCTCAGGGGTTAGCCGCCTTCGGCATCAAGGGGCCGTTTACATCTGTCCCCTGCAGCCATGATGAGTTGGACGCCATCACGTCCGCTGTCGTCGGCGACTTCTACCTTGCCGGGATGTATGAACCACTCGGTGATCAGCGCGAGGAGTGCTTGATCGTCCCAAAACTGGATAAGCTCATGTCTCACAACCCCGACAGCTAAAGAACAATGCCTCTCACGGTGGTGGTCGGTGGACAGTTTGGATCGGAAGGGAAGGGCAAGGTAACTTCTTACCTTGCCCTGCGGGACCGCGTTGACATCGTGGTGCGCTGCGGGGGACCGAATTCGGGCCACACGGTGGATGTGGACGGCCAGCGTTACGAGCTACGCCTGCTCCCATGTGGGTTCCTTAATCCTAACACCCGCCTCCTGCTCGCCGCTGGTTCGTTGATCGCTCCGGACATCCTGTTAGCGGAGATTAAGGCGGCTGGGATCGATGCCAGCCGAGTGGGGGTAGACCGTAATGCAGGCATCATCTCAGGCGATTACGCTGAAGAGGAGAAGAAGCTGCTCTTAAGAGATCGTCTCGGGTCAACCTTATCTGGGACAGGGATCGCGGTGGCCTATCGCGTCTTACGGAAACCCGATTTCAAGCTTGCCAAGGATATCCCAGAACTGAAGCCATTTCTCACGGATGTGTCTGCAGAGGTCAATGGGGTGCTGGATAAAGGCGGGAAGGTCATCATTGAAGGGACGCAAGGATTCGGCCTCTCCGTCTACCATTCGCCACACTATCCCTATGCCACGAGCCGGGATACGACAGCGAGTGGGTTTCTGAGCGAAGTCGGGGTGAGCCCGCGGTTAGTGACCGACATCGTGATGGCGGTCCGTACCTATCCCATTCGAGTCGCTGGTAGTTCCGGGCCGCTGCTGAATGAGGTTACGTGGGAGGAAGTCCGCCGGAGAAGTGGATATCCAACTGATATTCGCGAATTCACAACGACGACCAAGAAACTTAGAAGGGTAGGCCTATTCGATCTTGAGTTGGTACGGCGGGCTGTAATGGTGAACAGGCCAACTCAAATTGCTCTCCACGGAGCAGATTATCTTTCGTACTTGAACAAGTCTGTGAGGACACATGAGGAGCTAGATCATCTTACGCGCTCCTTTATCACAGACCTGGAGAATGCAACCGGCGTTCCTGTGTCAATAACAGGAACGGGGCCAGCGAACGAAGAATTGATAGATAGAGGCAATCACTTTCATGGAGCTTCCTGAGTCCTACAAGCAACCGAAGCCAGAAGTGAAAGAAGAAGATTTCTGGCTGGATCCTGACAAGGATTCTCCTGCTGGTCTCCTACTTTCTGACCGCATTAAGTTCTACAGGGAAAAAGTAAATCTAATCTATCCATTCGATGAGAAGTTTCTAGAGCCTGCCTCTTATACGCTTCATGCAGGTGGTGAGTATCTAATTCATGACGAGAGTGGCAAGAGAATCTCAGGAGTTTTGGGGGCAGCCGGCAAAGTCATAATTCCCCCGAATGGCCTCATCTATATAAGATTTCTTGAGGAAGTTAATATTCCCCACTACATGATTGCTAGGTTCAATCTCCGAGTAAAACAAGTTTATCGTGGATTGCTTCTGGGAACCGGACCTCAGGTAGACCCGGGCTTCAGGGGGCACCTCGGCTGTCCATTACATAACTTCACAAATGAAGAAAAAGCGATCGAGTTTTTTGAAAAGTTAGTAACCATAGATTTTGAAAAAACTACTCCGCTGGGCCAGAAGTATTTTGCGGACAAAAATCCTGAGAAATTGGGTGCTCAAGACTTCGGTCAGATGCGACACGGGTTAATTACGGTGACCGGACTTAGCAATTACCCGTGCAAGATATACAACAAAGAACAAGATCGCCCACTAAGAGATTATTTGCCGCAGGGTGAAAGTGTCCAAAGCTCAGTGTTCGAACTTCAGACTGAAGTGAAGCATCTGCGAGACGAGGTGAAGGAATTTGGAAGTACCATCCAGAGATACAGAAATATCGGTATTTGGTCCCTAATTGGAACAGCTCTTACGCTTGTAGGTGGTTTGGTGACGCTCGACTTGTATCTGCACCAGAGCTTGGAAAGCAAATACTTGAACTTGGAAACCAACTTTTTTAGCGGCTACATGAATCTGAAAGACAATTACCAGAATATTAAAGATAGCATTTCTGAAATTAACAAGACGTTGGGTCACCTTGAGGCTGTAAAGGATATCAGCATAACAGCACGAGGCGAATCAGCGACAAGCTCAATGGCCAAAGAGTCCCCAAAGTTAAAGGAGCAGAGCACTAAAGCTAATAGCGGCAAGAAGCAGGCAGGGAGAGATTAGTTATGGGGCAGTTGGTTCTTGTGTGTGAAACTTCGCTCATCAGAAAGTTCGGTGGATTCCAGGGTTATTCTCTTGACCTTGCAGTTGGGCTAGTAACGGTCCTTAACCCTATGAATAATTTCTTCGTCGAACGAGATCGTGCTGAGAAAGATCCTGCATACAAACAACTCATACCTTATGTTGTCCTGAGATGTGGAGACTACGTCTTTAGCTATGTTCGAGGCAGGAACTCCAGTGAGTCTCGCCTTGTAGCAATGAGATCTATTGGCGTTGGTGGGCATATCGAGCCGGCCGATCAAAGCCTGTTCTCGTCAGATCGTGAGATGTACTTGGATGCTGCACGGCGCGAAGTACGTGAGGAAGTGAAAATCGACACACCCTACGTTGAGTACGTTGTGGCGCTCATCAACGATGATTCAACCGACGTGGGAAAAGTTCATCTCGGTATCATGCATATCTGGGATTTGGCTGAGCCCAAGGTGACGAAGCGTGAAGGTCTTATCACCCAAGCGGGATTTGTTCCCATTGCGAGACTGAAGAACGCTCGCGAGGAATTGGAAACGTGGTCCCAGATTGCCCTGGATGTTCTTGAGGATCCGCGAGTCCCTGGTTGGAGTGAGCCCAATATGATGCAGAAAGGTGTTGCATCCTCGAAGGCGGTTGAGAAATGAGACCTGGTCTTGTGGTGTTCTGCTTTCGGCTACCAAGTGGGCAAAACGGTTTCTTGCGGTTAGGTCGATGAAAGAGCCCCATTGCCCCGAGTGTGGAACCACATTTGTGCGAGTCATTCACCAGGCGACGATGGCCGACTCGCTCCTGCAACTGCTTCGGGTCTATTCGTTCCGGTGTCAGCTCTGCACGGCGCAGTTTCGGGCCTTCCGCCCGGCGGCGCGCGACCTGACGCAGGCCTTTGACCGCCGGCAATACAAGCGACTCCCCACCTCCTGCATGGCGACGCTCGTCACCGACCTGCTCAGTCCGCGGGAAATGGTCACGGACATCTCGATGGGCGGGTGCAGCGTGCGGATGGAAAGCCCGCTCCCGCTGGGGACGTTTCTGGGGTTGCAGTTCCAGACCGCCGAACGGGGAGCCGGCATCACCGTCTCGACCGCGATGGTCCGTTCGGTGCGTGAGCGCTCGGTCGGCATTCAATTTCTGGAGATCGAGCGCGATCAAAAAACCAAGCTGAGCCAGTACGTCCATGGCCTGCTGCTGAGCCAGGGACTGGCGGCGGAGGCATCCCCTTCCTGAACGGTGAGAGCGCTCACGCTCCGCTACGTCCCGCTCGGCGAGTCACCAGCAGATTATCGATCAATCGGACCGTCCGGACCGTCCGCTCCGTTTTCTTCGGAGTTTCCGCGCCGATCCTGACCGCTCCCAACAGCAGCGCGTTCCGAGTGATCCGATGCAGCGGCTCCAGCGTGTCCGGATCGCACACGGCCAGATAGTCGATCGCGATCAACGGCTCTTTTCGGATCACTCGGACCATCCCCTGACGCACGAGCGCGCCTGAGGAGACGCCTCGCTTGACGGTTGCCGCGCCGGTCTGCAAGGCCCGGTACAACAGCGGAGCCAGACGGCGTTGCCGCTCGGTGAGGTAGGCATTCCGAGAGCTGAGGGCGAGGCCGTCCGGCTCGCGCACCGTCGGGTGGACTACAATGGAGGTGCCGAGGTTCAGGTCGGCGACCAGCCGCCGGATCACGCAAACCTGTTGATAATCCTTCTGTCCGAAAATCGACTGATCCGGACGAACGATGCCGAACAGTTTGGTGACGACCGTGGCAACGCCCGAGAAATGCTGCGGCCTCTGTTCTCCCTCCCACCGTTTCGAAATCTCCGGAACCACCACGACCGTCTGAAAACCGGCCGGATACATGGCGGAGGCGCTCGGGGCAAAGAGGACGTCGATGCCCTCTTCCCGGCACAGGCGGGCATCCCGTCGGAACGGGCGGGGGTAGCGGGCATAGTCTTCGCGCGGACCGAATTGCGCTGGATTCACGAAGATGCTGACGACCACGGCGTCGCAGGTCAATCTAGCGCGGCGGATCAGCGCCCGATGTCCTTCGTGCAAGGCGCCCATCGTCGGCACGAAGCCGATGGTGCCTCCCTCGCGTTGAACCGAACGGCTCCATGCGGTCATGGCCGCCGGGGATCGCAGGATCAGCATCAGTGACGGCCGGATGGAGATGAAGCGCAGGAAGGGCGCATCCTATTGAGGATGGACGGCTGTGGGTCGAGCTTGCGGACCTGCGCCGGATCCTCGAGCGCTTGCAGCAACTCGGTGACCGATCGCCCGAGCACCGGATGGACCCAGGCTGGCTCGACCTCGGCGAGCGGGACCAGCACGAATCGGCGGCGATGGAGCCGGGGATGGGGGATCACGAGCCCCCCGTCGTCGATGGTCCTGGTCCCATAGGACAGAATATCCAGGTCTATCGTGCGCGGACCCTTGCGATTCTCCTGGTCGCGCCCGAGCGCTGATTCGATCTCGCGGCAGACATTCAACAGGCTCCGCGGCGTGATGTCCGTGTCGAGCCGCACGACGCCGTTGAGGACCCAGGTCGATCCCGGATCGCCGCCGTCGGGAATCGGTTCCGTCTCGTACAACGACGAGAGACCGGTCAATTCTGAATGGGGCAACAGGCTCAACAATGTCACCGCGCGGGAACAGTAGTCCACCCGGTCGCCGACATTGGACCCGAATCCGATGAAGACTGTTTCGCGTGACATAGGTCAATCGTCAACCACATAAACGTCAAACGTCAGCTGTCAAGCGTCAACCGGCAAATGCCGAGCGCCATCGAGCAGAAGGCTCTGTTTTTCTGTCGCTTGACGAATGACTCATGACGAATGACGTCTCTATCAGAACCCCGTCTTGCGCATCCGCTCCAGCGCTTCCGCCAGACGCTCCTTGCTCGTGGTGAGCGTCATGCGGATATAGCCCTCGCCCGGCTCGCCGAACCCATTCCCCGGCGTGCTGACGATGCCGGTCTTCTCCAGCAGGTGGGCGGTGAAGGAGGCGGAGGTATAGCCGTTCGGCACGCCGATCCAGACGTAGAAGGCCGCGGGCGGCAATTCCACGTCGAGCCCGAGCTGGCGCAGGCCAGGGACGAACACGTCCCGCCGTTCCTGATAAATCTTGCGCAGGCCGTCCACGAGGTAGTCGCCGGATTCGAGCGCCGTGATCCCGGCCTCCTGCACCGCCTGGAACACGCCGGAGTCGAGGTTGCTCTTGACCTTGCCCAGGCCGGCCAAGACCTGCTTGTTCCCGACCGCGAACCCGATGCGCCATCCGGTCATGTTGAAGGTCTTCGACAGCGAGTGAAACTCGACGCCTACTTCTTTGGCCCCCTCGACTTCGAGGAAGCTCGCGGGAGGCTGGCCGTCGTAATAGATTTCCGAATAGGCCGCGTCGTGACAGACGATGATCTGATGTTCCTGCGCGAAGGCCACGACCTTCTTGAAATAGTCCTTGTCGGCCACCACGGAGGTGGGGTTGTTCGGGGAGTTGAGGAACAGCAGCTTGGCCTGCTTGGCGATGTCCTTCGGGATCGCCGCCAAATTGGGCAGGAAGCGGTGCTCCTTCTTCAGCGGCATGATGTAGGAGGTGCCGCCGGCAAAGCCGGTCGCGACCGGGTAGACGGGATAGCCAGGGCTCGGCACGAGCACCACGTCGCCCGGATCGATGAAGGCCAACGGCACGTGCCCGATGCCCTCCTTGGAGCCAATTAAGGTCAGCACTTCCGTCGCCGGATCGAGCGTGACGCCGAAGCGCCGTTTGTACCAGCCGGCGACGGCCTGGCGAAAGCTCAACAGGCCTTCATAGGAGGGATATTGATGGTTGCGTGCTTCGGCCGCCGCGAGCTTCATCCGCTCGATGATCGGCGCGGGGGTCGGCAGATCGGGGTCGCCGACGCCCAGATTGATGATGTCCACCCCGCGCGCGATCGCCTCCTGTTTCATCTTGTCGATCGCCGCAAAGAGATAGGGGGGTAAGGTCTTGATACGTGTGGCAAATTCAATGGGAAACCCAGCCATGCGTTGTTCCTTTCCTGTCCTTGAATCAACTGAGAGGTTCGATTTGGAAAATGTGCGTCAGTAGAGTACAGCAGGAGAAGCGCGGCAATCAACGTGACTAGCGGCTCAGGACGAGCGGATCAGCGGATCAGATGGGCGATAAGCCGATCGGCCCATTGGTGGAGCTGCGGAAGGGCCGGGACCGCGCGGTGTCTGAGTTCATCGATCGTCTGCCTGGCGCGGGCCACGTCGCCGGCGCATTCGCGGCAGAGGGCCTCCATGCCAGGCTGGTCCATTTCCAGATGAAAGAGCAATCCGTAGGCCCGGTCGCCGTAACGGAAGGCCTGCACCGGGAACAGATCCGAAGCGGCGAGCGTCACGGAGCCGGGCGGGCAGCCGTACCCCTCGCCGTGCCATTGAAAGACTTCTAACGAGGTCGGGAGCGTTCCGAACACCGGGTCCTTTCGGCCCTCATCGGTCACGTGAATAGCCGTCATGCCGATTTCGACCCCGCGGCCAGGCTGCACCGTCGCGCCGAGGGCTTTGGCCATGAACTGGCTGCCGAGGCAGACGCCGAGCGTCGGGACTCCGGCCTGCATCGCGCGTTGAATGAAGGCCGTCTCTTCCGCAATCCAGGGATCGGGGTCGTTCACCGACATGGGCCCGCCCATCACGATCAGCAGATCGCCGGGCTCGTCCGGAAGGCCTTCGCGCGGGACGAGGACTTGCCTGAGTTCAACGTCGTGGCGCTTCAATGAGGCAGCAAAAGCGCCCGGTCCTTCGAAGGGCACATGTTGAAGACAAACGGCGCGCATAAGATAGGTCGGATCTTAAGGTTGACAGAAGGTAGCTATACGTTTAGCCTTCCCGCCCAAATTGATAGTCGGACAAACCTCTATACACGAACGATGTATATCTCAGGTAATTAGTATGTTAACTGAGCCGCCGATGCAAGAAGTTGGAAAACAAACACAGGCTCAAGTGTCTTATGGTTACCGTGGATCATACCGTGTCTCGAAGGTAAGTCCATGCACAATAACTATTGAAGATTTATGTAAGTTATACTCGCGCTTAAGTGGCAAAACATCGGAAGCGCTAGAAATGTATCTCGGGTCAATTGTTCCTCAGCCCGGGCAAGATGCGGCACAATTTGAAAAAATCAAAAATGAGGCTCGAAGGATGGGTCATCTGGCAGTGATCATCATCGGCGCGAATGGTGAACAAATTGTAGACTCACGTGTGGAGGCATTGGCGCAGAACGATCTCCCAGACAAGATTGTTTCCATAACTTTTGACAGCGCTTCCGCTCTAAAGGGGTTCAACATCATATTGCCTAACAGTTTCCGCTTAAACCTGGACTTCACAGAACCGCCCGGGTTCCATGCATACAATCCGTGGGATCAACCAACACCTAACAACAGTGTCCTGGAGGTTGCTGGTTCAAATGTCACTGCTCGTGTTCAGAGGCATAATGGCCGGTTTCCGTTGGACTTTCCCAGTGGTTGAATTGCAAGGTGCAAGAAGCAAAAAAGTCCGCACAGCTCTAGTCACAGTTCTAAGTAGCCTGCTGTTGGCATTGCTTTACGATATATTAAAAGCTCTCCTTAAATCAGAAGGTATCTACAGCTCTTTCTCGTCGTGCAGTTCGCACTCACCTTTCATGGTCAGGTCTTGCAATCGCACTTACGGTTGCGATGGGTGAACCGATCAGGTCATTTGGGTTTGCCTGATGGAAGATTCCACCGAGATTAACCATGTCCCGCTTGACGAGTGAGTTGCGGTGAAGTGGTTGCAAGGCTGCACAGCAGCCGTGCTTGTATGTCTGGTTGCGCTCGGAACGATCGCCGGGGCTTCCGAGCTGAGCGAGCAGCAGAAGATCGAGGCGCTCCTCGATTCTCTAAAGGAGATCCCCGGCGCCGTCTTTGTCCGCAACGGCACGGACTATACCGCCGATCAAGCGGTGGACCATCTGAGACGTAAGCTCACGGCGGCCGGTGGGCGCGTGAAAACCGCGGAAGATTTCATTGCCTGTTGCGCGTCCGGCTCCTCAATCAGCGGCGAGCCCTATCGCATCAAATTCCCCGACGGTCGCATGGTGAACAGCGCGGACTATTTCCGCGCGAAATTGAACGACCTGAACTATCTGAGCGAACCGCGCCGGTAACCCGCTCCGACGCTCGCTCATCGTCACGCGCGGTCGCCCGACCGTCCATTGCTATTTCTCTCCCGCAGTAGTCTTTCCCTCTCCACCGCGTTACAATTTGCGCATGGCGCATCGTATCCAGACGATCGAGGACGTGGCCTGGCTCCTCCGGCACACCCGCGGGTTTCGCGGCGGGCAGGTAACGGACGTGCACGTCGCGCGGCGACACCTATTCGACGAGAACGATTGCTGCGAAGTGCTCGCCGAGACCACCGTGACGGTCGTGATCCGCTACTTCATCGACGTCAACGCCGAGGGCCACCCCCAGCGCCTGCTGCGTCTTGCGCGGTTTCGGATGATGGGCGTGACGGACTTTTCGATCTTCGAGCAGGAGGGGACCAACAGTGCCGCGATCGACGCGCTTCAGGCGGAAATTCAGGAGGGGCGCCTGCGGTTCTGGTTCGATCAATACGGCGAAATCTATGTGATCTGCGAGTGGGCCGAGTTGGAAGAGGTCGCCTATCCCGATGCGTTGCCGGAGAGGCAGGGGGCCACCCAGTGGCTGTTTCAGGCCAGGGACGCCGACGCCCCCAGCGTCGCCTGGCTGTTGGAGCAGCTCGATCGAGCCGGCGTGCCCTGCGTGTGGAAACACCGGTCGCGCACCAATGCGACCAATGCGAATGGAACGGGGAAGGGGAAGGAGTCTCATCTGCTCTGGGCCGGTGAACTCCAGGTCAGCCCGTCACGGGCCTTCCTGTCCGGCGACTGTCTGGAGGTGCAGGCCTATGGTCCGCTCGATGGCCGATCCTTTGGCGTGATGTTGCGCGCTCAGGAATCCGAGCGGGATACAGGAGGGCGACTGCTTTCGGCCGTGGCCGAGATCCTGACGAGCCATTTTGCCGGCGAAAGCATCGCCGGCCGGGCGCTCCTTCCCGAGGAGCCCCCGTTCCCTCGCGTGACCGGAAGAGGGAAGCGGAATGGACAGGCCAACAGTTAGAATAAGATCGAAAACGGAAACGGGGAGGTGAGTGATCCGTTTACACGGAGGCGACCGAGGCGGAGACAGCCAGTTTGTGTCGGCCGTTTCCGTTGAGGGACCCGTTGAGGTGGTGCCCGTGGCTGCCGTTGACGGCGGTGGGCTTGGCGTTGACGCACTCGACGAGGTGCCAGAGACGGAGCGGATTAACGGCCTGCTTGCGGGAAACCTGGAGGGTCGTGCCTTCGAGCACCGTGTGGAGGGAGAGATCGGTCCGCCAGCCGAGATGCTTCGTCAAGGGTGAGATGACTTTCTCCATGGCGGCGATGATCTTGTTCCCGTTGCGGAAGTGGTTGAGCATGATGATGCGCCCGCCTGGCCGGCAGACGCGGATCATTTCGTTCACGACGCTGCGGTAATCCGGCACCGCCGTGACGACATAGGCCGCGACCACGGTATCGAAGGTATTGTCCGAAAACTCCATCGCGCCGGCATCCATCCGGTGCAGCTCGACATGATCCATCCCGTAGATCTGGGCCCGTTCGCGGGCCTTGGCAAGCATCCCCTCCGAGAGGTCGATGCCCACGATTCGGCAATGCCGCGGATACATCGGTAACGCCAGCCCGGTGCCGACCCCGACTTCCAGGACCAGCTCGTTTTCCCGCAAGGCCAGGTTTCTGATGGCCGATTCGCGGCCTTCATGGAACACTTTGCCAAAGACCCGGTCGTAAACCCCGGCGTAGCTGGTGTAGACGCGCTCAACTTTCTTCAGATCCATTCACACCCTCCCTGGCTCACAGGAGCGCCCCCGGCGCACGCCGAGCAGGAACCCTCTCACCGCGCGTTGAAACTTGGAAATCAGGGGACAACTGACGGCGGGAACCCACTGGAGCTGGTTGTTGAAGCACGCCCGCCAAACCAAGCGGAGCTACTGTAGCCAACTCTCCTACGTGAGTCAACTCCTGGCCTCACTTTTCATGCGGTTGCGTCTCGTGAATCGCGGTCCGTTCGTGGGAAGAATGCTCGGTCGCCCCATTTTCCGGATGCGCGCGGCTATGCTATCGTGCTCGGCATGATCGCGGCGGGCCTGTTCATGTTCGTGCTGGTGCTGGGGTTCATCGTACTCGACTGGTGGTATTTTGCGCAGGGCCGGAGCGACGCCACCCGCTATGGATGCCGTGTCGCCGCGGTGGCGCAGCCAGTGGCCGTCCCGTCGGCGAGCGAGTTGGCGGCCCGCTTCCATCCATCCGGCATCCTTCCGTTGCCGCACGGCGCCGCGCGGCTGTTTCCCAACGAGCGCCGGATGGTGCTGCAGCCGGACTGCCGGCGCTTTGCTTCGCGATTTCGAACCGCCTGGCCGATGAAGGGCTCGATCGACATTGCGTCCGGGGAAGGCGGCGTCGAGCTTGTCTGCACCAAACGGATTCCCTGGTCTTCTGCCATCGTCACCCTGCTCTGGTTCGCGCTGGTCGGATTGGGCACGGCCGGGTTTCTCATCTCGTATCTGCTTCAGGGCGGATTCACGTCGTTGTCCGGGATCCTCATGGGAGTCGGCGTGGCGGGGCTTGGCACGCTGGTCTTCGCGTTTGGATTGGTGACGGTGTCGCTGGCCTATCGGTTGGAAAATACGAGATTGATGCAGGTGTGGGAGGAGCTGCGCCAGGCGTTGCGGGGAGCGGATGCGGACGACAGGACGAGCGTGTCGAGCGGCGACGTGAGGCAATCGGAACCGTCGCGGGCGTGATCACGGTCGTCGTCAATTGTCATTCGTCAATGGTCATGCGTGAAGGATCGCCCGGCCTTCGCGCCTTGATCCGGCGTGACTCTTGGTACGGTGAACGATTGACGGTTGACGTTTGACGGGGCGGCTACGTCAGGAACGTGTCCAGCAGGCAATGATACTCCGCCGGAAGATCCAGGGTCTCGCGGCGGCGGGCCAGACCGGCCAGAATCCCGCGATGTTTCATGTTCAGCCCCGATGCGACGAAGGCCTCACGGAAACAGGTCCACTGAGCGGCGGGATCGTTCGCGATCCGCTGCCGTTCCTCGACCGGCAAGGCGTTGAGGATTCTGGTCAGGTGGAGAATCCCCTGCTCGACGCTATGGTAAGGTGGGGCCAGCTTGAGCGTGGCGTAGAACGTGTCCAAGTGGCGGCGGAACGTCTCGCGAAGCTGCCGGACGGGATCGGGCGCGGCCGGCTGATCGGCTGGTGGAGAGGCCATGGCACGATGTTTCAACCCCGGTTCATCATCGGAACCATTCATGGTGCGAAGAAGGACATAACAAACTCAGGAGGGATGCTGCAATGACGAAGTCTGCGCGGATGATGCTGGCAGGGCTGATGGCGGTCGGGACGGCGACGGGAACCGCGGCCTGCGGATCGCACCACGGACGCCCGCCCCACGCTGGGATGCCGTACGGAGCGAGCGCCATGGGACCGGCCGGCCACACGTCGTTGGAGAAGGGCAAGCAGGAAGTCGGAGCCCTGATCGACAAGACGATCCAGGACCCGGCCAAGGCCAAGCACGTGAAGGACCTCGCGCAGGAGATCATGAGCGAAGTGACCGCCTCCACCGAACAGAGCCGCGCCGGCCATCAACAGCTCTATACCCTGAACGCGCGCTACGATGCGACGCCGGAAGAGTTCACCAAGATTCTGGACGACATCAATAATCACCGGATGCAGCACGCCGCCCGGATCTTGAAGCTCCGGTTTGAGATGAAGGACACGCTCACGGAGCAGGAATGGAAGGCCCTCACCGACGCGTTGAACGGCTATCGCGGCCAGTATCACCACGGCAAGGGCGCCGCTCAGGGGGCGGGCTCCGGGTCCAGTTCCGGCTACTGACCGGAGATCGGCGCAGCAAACAAGCGGGTGGACGTCCGTCAAACGTCATTCGTCAACCGTAGAAGTGCGGCACATCTTCGTATCTTGTCCTCTTGATCGTTGGTCGATTGACGACTGACGGTTGACGCATGACGGCGGTTCGGGGTGCCGCAATCGCCTGTCTGGCGGGCTGGTTCACCATCCGGCTACAGCAAATCGCCTGGGGTCGGACGGTAGTTCACGCAGGAAACGACCCAGGTCCCTTCTGAGAGGTGCAGAACCGTCAGCGAGGCATGGTCGAACCGGAGACGACGCGTCGGTTCAAGCCCGGCGCCAAGATAGTGGGCGAGAATGGCCCGCAGCACGTCGCCATGGGACACGAGGGCGATGGCGCCGCCCGGATGACGGTCGAGGGCCTCGGCCACGGCGGGCAGCGCCCGGGCCTGCACGTCGCCCAAGGATTCGCCGTTCGGAAACCGCGCCTCGTGCGGACGGCTGTACCAGTGCAGGCGAACCGGCTCCTGATCCAGGTCCCGCCAGTACCGTCCTTCCCAGTCCCCCACGCCGATTTCCCTGAGCCGCTCCTCCACCGTGATCGGGAGGGAGCAGGACGAAGCCAGGACCTCCGCCGTCTGGACCGTGCGCCGAAGCGGGCTGGTATAGAGCGCCGACAGCGGCTGTATCTTGTGACGCTCGGCGAGGACGGCCGCCAATTCGGCCGCCTGCCGCCGGCCCTTGGCGTTCAGCGGAACCGGCTGCGTTCCCATGATGCGGCCGCTCCGGTTCCAATCGGTCTCGCCATGCCGGATCAGATAGAGTCTGGTCATGGGTGCCTCGCGGCTCATCCTTGGACCGCCTGCGAGCCCGGCTCGGCCGCCGCGGGCACCAACGGAATCGCCGTCCAACTGTCACCCCCGTCGGTCGAGCGATACAATCCGCTCCCGTTGGTGCCGGCGTAAAGCGTGCGCGCATCGTGCGGGCTGATCAGCAGGCAACGCACGTTCAACGTGGCGAGGCCCTGATTCACCGCCTTCCACGTGGCGCCCCCGTCGGTGCTCTTGTGCACCCCTTCCCGGCCTGCGACATAGACCGTCTGCGGCGAATGGGGATCGACCATGACCCAACTCATGAACTGATCGGGCAGCGACTCCCCGATGCGCCTCCAGGACTGCGCCCCGTTCGTGGTCTTGAACAGGCCCTTGGTCGTGGCGGCATAGACCGTGTCGGGCGACTCGGGATCGACGGCCAGGAGGTTGATGCCCAATGACAGCGACGCTTCGAGGATGCGTTCGGGGATCAAGCCGTTGTTGACCTTTTTCCAGGTGGCGGCTCCGTCGATGCTCTTGTAGACCCCGCCGGTCGTGCCGGCGTAGAGGATCTGCGTGTTCCGGGGATTGATCGCGAGGGTAACGACGATGTGGACCTCGGTCATGCCCGCCATCTGCTCCATCCAACTGCGGCCTCCGTCCCGCGTGACGAAGGCCCCCACCGTGGTGGCCGCAAAGATCGTCTGGCTGTCCTGGGGATGGAAGACGAACTGATTGACGTAGGACACATGCTCCTTCAGGCCCACGTTGTGCGGCAGCCACCGTTGTCCGCCGTCGGGGCTCTTGTACACCGCGTCCCCCATCGTGCCGGCATAGATGGTGGCGGGAAACTTCGGATCGATGGCGACGGTGGTCACGCGCCGGGCGCTGAAGTTGGGCATTCTGGACCAGGTGGCTCCGTTGTCGCGGCTCTTGAACACGGCGTCATTGGTGGCGACGTAGAGGATCGAGGGTTTGGTTGGGTGGACGGCGATGGACACGACGGATTCGCTCGGCCGATCGCAGCCGAGCGCCGGCAGCAGGGCAGACAAAAACAGGCAGATCTGAATCGAGCGGATCAGCATGGCGATTGGAGCACGAGACGGGGCGACGAACGGCACCCTAACGGGGCTCTCCGATCTGAGTCAAGGCGAGAAGAGGGATCGGCTCATGGCGTCGCGGCCGGTTTGTACCGTTCGGCGTAGCCGGTGAGCTCCACATAGCCCTGTCCGGCGACCGGCTTGCCGCGCAGGGTTCCGGTGAGACGCGCCGCGCCTTCCCAATAGGTCACGCGGGTGCTGCGCCAGGTGATCAACTCCTGATCGTTCAAGAGCGGGTCGATGTCCAGGACGAGGTCCAAGGTCTTGCTGGACAGGCGCCAGCGGCTCGGATAGCGGGCGCCGCTGTGCGGGCTGGTCCACCGCTCCAGCTCGTCCAGCCGGATGGACTCCGTCGTGAGCGGTCTCGTCTGCCCGTCGGCGCCGACCCAGGTGCCGCTGGAGGCGGGATCGGCTTGGCCGTCTGTCCGCCGGAGCCGGTACCACATGAGTTCGTCGCCCGTATTGAGTTGGAGACTGAACCAATCCCATCCCACGAGTTCGGCGCTCAACTCGCCGGAGCCGAATTCGTGATCCATCCAGCTCTGTCCCGTCACCGGAATGCGCTCGCCCTTCACCGTGAGGGTGCCTCTGGTGGACAACCTGGTCAGCGAATAGTAATGAGAGGCCTCCTCCGGCTTGGCCCCTTTCCGGCTGATTCCCTGCGATCCGTGAATGACGGGTGGTTTGGTCGGAGAGAGGATCAACTCGATGCCATAGTCCTCCGTGGCCGCCGTCAGGTGATGGACCTTGTCCAATCCGTCCGTCCCCTCGGGGCTCACCGCGCTCCACCGGTCGATCCAGACCCGTAACCGGTCCTGATCGGCTCCGGCCTTCCCGAGACCCTCCCGGCTGATTTTTTCCGCATAGTGAAACTGTTCCTGCGCCAGGTCGGTCAGCGCGAAGTGCGCCAAGTAGAGATCATGGATGCGCCAGCGGGATCGTTCCTGCGGTGGGGCGGACCCGTCGCGCGCCTTCTCGGTCCTGGTCACGCCTCGGCGGAAGAACGTCAACTCGTACCCGAACGTCCGTCCGTCCGCTGCCTTGAGGTGTCCGGTGTAGTACCACCATTCGGTTTGAAAGGCCGGATGAGAACCGTGGTCTCGTGGAAAGAGGTACCGGTAGCCCGGCAGCGCCTGTTGAAACGAATGGACCGCGGTTGTGGCGCGCTCCGGCGCCCGCCGGTGCTCGCTGTTTGAGGAAGAGGAGAACGCCCCGGCTGGGAAGACAATGGTTGCCGCAAGCCATATCGGAAACGACCTGGACAGCAAGCCGCACCACACCGAGGAACCGGTGATCCTGCTTCTCTCGATGCAATCGCACATGACGGCTATATACCATCTCTAGCCATGGGGAAATAGACGTATTGGTTGCGAAATTGTCCCGCTGTTTCACCGCGACAGGGCAGGGCTCCAGCGTTGACATCATAGACCCCATCGGCTATCGTGGGCCATGCTGAAGGAGTCTGGCCATAATGCACCGCAGCCCGCTCGGGACGCCTCCGAGGAGGGCCTGCAAGTTCCTGACATCATTCCGATTTTTGCCCTCCCCACCGTCGTCTTTTTCCCCCGGACCTACCTGCCGTTGCATGTGTTCGAACCCCGGTACCGTGAGATGGTTCAGGATGCGGCCCGCGAGGGCCGCTGTATCGGGATGGCGCTGCTGAAAGACGGCTGGGAATCGAACTACTACGGAAACCCTCCGGTCTTTTCGATGGGCTGCGTCGGCCGATTGATGACCGTGCAGCCGTTGCCGGACGGCCGGTCGAACATTCTGCTCCAAGGCGTGGAACGGTACGAGATCCAGGAAGAGTTCTATGACCGGCGCTACCGGCGGGCCAGGATCGTCCTGCGTCCCCAGTCCGAGGATCGTTCCATCGAGCCGGCGCTTCGGACGAAGCTGGAGCAGGACTTGGAACGCTATATCGGGGAGCGCGAGAACAGCCACGTGTGGAAAGAATTTCTTCGCCAGGGGGTAAGCGACGACAGCTTGGTTCAGCGGGTGTCCGCCTATCTGGATTGCACCCCGCTGGAAAAGCAGTTGCTGCTTGAATCGGAGAGCCTGCGCCAGCAGACCCTTCGATTGCGGGATCTCATCCACTTCAAACTGCATGAGCAACATGGCGTGAAAGGTTGGGGATGAGCATGAGCGAACGGACCGTGGCGATCGACGTCGCCCACCTCGGCAAAACCTACGACCAGTTTCAGGCGGTTCACGACCTCTCCTTTCAGGTCTACGAAGGGGAGATCTTCGGATTGCTGGGGCCCAACGGGGCCGGGAAGAGCACGACCCTGCGCGTGATGATCACGCTCCTCCAACCGACGACCGGAGGCGTGTCGATCCTGGGCCATGACGTCGTGCGGGAGGCGGACCGCGTCCGACGGATCATCGGCTACGTGCCGCAAGAGCGCGCGATCGACCGGTTTCTGACCGGCCGTGAACATCTCGAACTGCTCGCCTCGCTCTATCATCTGCCGAAGGACGAGGCCCGGCGGCGCATTGCCGAACTGCTGAAGCTCGTCGATCTGGAAGGCCATGCGGACCGGCCCGCCAAGACCTATTCGGGCGGCATGAAGCGGAAGCTGGATATCGCCTGCGGCCTGTTGCCGAACCCGAAGATTCTGTTCCTCGACGAGCCGACTTTGGGGCTGGACGTGCCGAGTCGGCTGCGGATTTGGGACTATGTGAGGATGTTGCGGCAACGGGGCCTGACCGTGGTCATGACGACGAATTATTTGGATGAAGCCGATCAATTGTGCGACCGGCTGGCCATCATCGACCGGGGAACGATCAAGGCGTTGGGGGCCCCCACCGAATTGAAGTTGGGGCTTGGCGGCGATCTGGTCTCCCTCACCATCAAGAACGGCGAGGCGCTTGACGCCCTGGCCGCGGCCGTACGCGGGCTCCCCTCCGTTCGCGCGGTCACCATGAAGCCGCTGGGCTTGGATATCCGGGTGGACTCGCCCGAAAAGGCCCTTCCGGCCATTTTGGATGCAGCCAATCGGACTTATTGCCAATTGGAATTAATCGATTATCATAGGCCCCGGCTGGACGACGTGTTCATCGCCCACACGGGGCGCGCGATTCGGGAAGAGATCCCGGCGGAGAATCATGAGGAATGAGGAATGTGGAATTTCCAACTTGCCGGATCATGGGAATGTGAGCATGATCCATCACCATTCCTCATGTCGAATTTCGCATTTCTCATTGGCGGAGCCGAACGATGCGTGAATATTGGCAGGAAGTCAGCGCCCTTACGCTGAGGTGGGTCAGGCGGCTCAGCCGAGAAAAATTCAGCATGCTGTTCACGTTGGTCCAGCCCATGCTGTTCTGGCTCATCTTCTTCGGGAACCTCTTCCAGCGCGCGGCCGATACGCAGGTCGTTCAGGCGCCCAACTACATCAGTTTTCTGGCCGCGGGCGTCGTCGTGATGACCGTGTTGAACAACGGCTTGGCCGGCGGCGTGGACCTGTTGTTCGACAAGGAAAATGGCTTCCTGGAGCGGCTGATGTCCACCCCGATCCATCGGACCTCGGTCATCGTCAGCCGGTTCCTGTTCGTCATGGGGATCACGTCGATGCAGGTGCTGGTGATTTTGGGCGTCGCCTGGCTCTTCGGCGTCCGCCCGGCGACGGGGCTGGCCGGCGTGGCCATGATTCTCCTGATCGGCATGGCGTTCGGCGTAGGCCTGACCGCCATTTCGATGGCGATGGCCTTTTCCGTCAAGAGCCACGGCGATTTCTTTTCCGTGCTGGGCTTCCTGTCCTTGCCGATGATCTTTTTGAGTTCGGCGCTGGTGCCGCTGGCGGCGATGCCGTCCTGGATGGGGTTTCTGGCGCAGTTTAATCCGATGACCTGGGCGATCGATGCGGTGCGTCCATTGATCCTGTCGGGATGGAGCGAGGCCCTGCCGAAAATCGGCGTGGTGGCCGCGGGGATGGCGGTATTTGACGCCCTCTGCCTCTATGGCGGCGCCAAAGCCTTTCGGCGGGCGATGGGATGATGGAGCGCGTCGGTTCGGCGGGATCCGGGAGAGTAGGGACGATGCCGACGAGTGAAAGTCAAATCAGGGCCATGATCCGCCTCTTGAGCGACGAGGACGAGCGGATCGTCCGAACGATCACCGGAAAACTCGTGGACATGGGGACCAGCGCCGTGCCGCTGCTCCAGGAAGCGGAGCGGGAAGAACCGGAGATGGTCCAGCGGATCGCGGTGATCCTGGAAGAGATTCGCGGCGGGAAGTTGGAACAGGAACTGCAGGATCTGGCGATGGCGCCCGATCACCGGATGGATCTGGAAGCGGGGGTGTTTCTGATCGCGCGCTATGCGTACCCCAATCTGGATGTCGCCTACTTCACCCGGCAACTGGACCACATGGCGGCCGAGGTCCGGGGATATATCGGCCCCCGATCCAGCGGGGAGGAAACCGTCAAGGCGCTCGGGCGATACCTGTTCGCCGAGTTGGGCTATTGCGGCAATACCAAGAATTACTATGAAGCCGACAACAGTTATATCAACAAGGTGCTCGACCGGCGCACCGGCATTCCGATCAGCCTCTCGACCATCTATCTCTTGATCGGCAGGCGGCTGGGCTTGCCCGTGTGCGGCATCGGCATGCCGGGACACTTCCTCGTCAAATTCGACTCGGAGCGGTACAAGATTTTTATCGACTGTTTCAACTCCGGCGCCCTGTTGACGGAAAAAAACTGCATCCGGTTTCTGACCGAAGCGGGATACGGCTTCGACGACCGCTACCTCCAGCCGAGTTCCATCCGCGCGATCCTCATCCGGACGATCAAGAATCTGGTGGCGATCTACAGCAAGATGGAAGAGCCGCTCAAGAAGGCTCGGCTCACGCGCTTCATGAACATTCTCGAAGCGGACGCCAAGACTGCGGACTAACGTCACCAGGCGATCTGCAACAGATCGCGCGCCTTCGTAATCCTCCCCCGGTAGTGTTTGCCCGCCTGCGCCTTGACGTCGTACCGCTCCGCCACTTGATAAAAGTGGGACAGCAGCAGCCGCGCCGCGCCCGACTCCTGCGCCACGCGGCCGCAGTCGCCGGCATGCATATGCGCGGGGCCCGGGCGGTTGGCCGGGTAGGAACAGTCCAGGACCGCCAGGTCGCTGCCCTCGCAAAGGGAGACGAGGGCGGGGCAGTATTGGGAGTCGCCCGAGTAGGCCCACGAGCGGCCCTTGTGCTCCAGCCGATAGCCGAGGCAATGCAGGCGCGGCGTGTGGCGCACGGTCCTCGCCGTGATGCTGGTCTGCCCGACGGTGAAGGTCTCGTCCGCGACCTCCTGAATGCGCACGCGAAAGGGCGCGTCGTTGAACGAGGGAAAGGTCCGGATGATCGTCTGGAAGAGTCTGCGGCTGCCGCGCGGACCGATCAACGTCAGATCGGGACGCGGGCGCACGAGCTTCGCATGGATCACGGCATCGAAATAGAACGTGATGAAGTCCGAAAAGTGATCCGCGTGGAAGTGCGAAAACAGCAGGTGGGTGAGCCGGTGTCTATCCAGTCCCGTCTTGAGCAGATTCGATAGGGTGCGCGGGCCGAAATCGATGACGAAGGGCTGATCGGTCTCAACGAGGTAGCCGGCGGCGGCCCGCCGAGGATGCACGTTGGTGCCGGACCCAAGGACCGTGAGTCGCATCGTCAACGGGGCTGGGTGAAACTGTCTCGAATGCGAACCAGCAACTCGGCCGCCTGGCCGGCCTGGTGCTTGTTGAGCGCCCGCTCGAAAAACGGGCGCAGGTACATGATGTGCGCCCCGTAGGTCTTCCGGAACAAGGCGTCGCCCTTGTCCGTGAGCCTGATGCGCACCGCGCGGCGGTCCTGCGGGTCCGGGTCCCGCCGGATCAACCCCTTCGCCGCCAGGCGATCCAAGACGCCGGTCAGGGTGCCCTTGGTCACGAGCGTGGCCTGCGACAGCTCCGAACAGGTCAGGCCGTCCGTGTCGCCCAATGTCGCGATCACGTCGAATTGCGCGGGCGTGAGTTTCATCGCGCGGATGTGCCGGTTGTCGGCGCGCGAGAAAGCCAGATAGGCCTCCACGAGCGGGCGGATCACTTTCAGGTGCGGATCATCTTTCAGATCGGGCAACTTCGGCGACGACATGGCGATCGGCGCCGGATCGTAGAAGGACCGTGATGGAGAGTCAAGCCCGCCGTGGGGATTGACGCGCGCGGTCTGTGCCGATCCGGCTGTTGACGGGTCGAAGACACGCTTTTTATAGTGCCGCATGCTCGCGCGCAACGAACGGGGACAGGTCCGGCTGACGCTGGTGCTCCTGCTGATCGGGCTGGTGGTGACGGCGGTGTGGATCTGGAAACGGACCCCGCCGGATGTCCAGGATTACGTCGTGGAGCAGGTCGTGCCGGCTACGGCCCTGGCTTGCGTGGTCGCGGCCGGCGGATGGCTGTTGGTCCGGCCCTTTCGCAAGCGGCGCGCGCAACGAGCGCGACGGGCCCGCTTGCTCGCATCCTTCAAGAAGGCCCGCACGTGGGAGGCGCGCCGCGACCTGGCCTTCCAACTCGTCGAGATCAATGAATATCAACGGCACGGTCTTGAAGAGGTGGCCGGAGAGCTAAAGGACATTTTTATGGCCACGCTCAAACAGGCGGTGGGGGACAAGCAACATCGCCTCCGCGGCATGGCGGCCAGCCACCTGGGGGTGCTGCAAGACCCGTCCACCGTGCCGGCCTTGATGGCGGCCCTGGACGACGACCATGCCTATGTCCGCGGCTGCGCGGCACTGGGATTGGGACGAATGAGGGCGATCCAGGCGAAGGAGAAGCTGGCCGTGATGATGAAGGAGGATTGGGACCAGACGGTTCGCAGCCGCGCGCGGGAAGCCTGGGAGCGGATAGGTTAAACGGGACGGCCTACAAAATCGTCAGTCGTCAATGGTCAACCGTCAACTGCGGGAGCCGATTCCCCGATTGACGGATGACGATTGACCAGTGACGCGCTCTTTCCATTCGATCAACAGGACCTCCGGCGGGCAATTCCACCGGAGGGGCAAGGCCGACCAGCCGAGCCCGCGATTCACATACAGCCGGTGCCGGCCCACTTCATACAGCCCGCCCACCTTGCCCGCGCAGCCAGGCGGCAGCCAAAAGGGACGCAGGTAGGGAGGCCGCCACTGGCCGCCGTGGCTATGGCCGGTGAGGATCAAATCGAGATGGTGCCCGTCGTGGAGGATCTGCAGGATGTTCGGGGCATGGGCCAGGAGCAAGGTGAACCGGTCCGGATGAGGGGACGGCACCTGGTCCAGGCGGGCGCGATGGAGCGAGGGGTCATCGACGCCGATAATGGCCAGCTCGCCGCCATTGACCTGCAAGGTCGTGGTTTGGTTGACCAGCAACGTGATCTTGTGCCGGTCGGCCAGCGAGGCAAATTCGTCCACCGGGACCCCGCTATAATGGTCGTGGTTCCCGAGGGTCATGTAGAGGGGCGCGATCCAGCGGAGACCGGCCAAAAAGCGGAAGAGGGACGGGAGTCCGCTGCGGACATTCAACAGGTCTCCGGTGATGAAGATCCAGTCCGGCTTGAGATCCGCCACGATCCGGATGGTCTTGTCATGCCGGATCTGGTACCGGTCGAGATGCAGATCGGTGAGGTGGACGGCCCGGCGGCCGGCCAGACGCGCATGGGTGCAATGCAGCCTGGTCAGTTGCGGACGAGCCAGCCCATATTCCCAATGCGGCAACCGATTGAACAGGTGATGCAGCGGAGCGGTCAGGACGTGGCCGGTAAACATGCGGGAAAGGTCTTGCCATTCCTGCCACCTAGCCCTCATCTCGTGACCTGATCGAGCACGTTGCGGTCCGAGAGGGTCAGGCGATAGCCGGAGTCATACAGGTGTCCCATGCCCGTGACGACGAGGTCGAGCGAGCGGTTCTTATAGATCCGATCGAACTTGGTCGTGAGGGCCTGGCCGCGAGCAGCCTCGGAACCGGCGGCGTCGGAGCCATGGGATTCGTTGGCCGGTTCCTGTAGGTCTAGAGCGCGGAGGAAATCTTGGATCTCCGGCTGGCTGTAGTGCCAGTCGTCGTCCCGGTCAGCAACGAGCGCGAACTCATAGAACGTCAGACTGATCGAGAGCGCCGTCTGGGTGAAGCCGAACGATTCCCGTGCCTGCTCCAACCCCTTTGGATAGAGGGTGGCGCAATCGGGAGCGCCTGGTCCGCCCCCGGCCATCGGTCGGCTGAGGAGAGGCTGCTCATTGGTCGGCCGCCAGGCGATCGGCTCCACGCTCGGTCGAGGGGCGGATTTTTGAGGGCGCAGTTGTTGATAAAACCACTGGGTGCAGACATCGGCGATCGCGAACTGCCGCTTATCCTGCGCGACTTGACGGCGGACGTGCTCGGTGATCTGGACAAACGGATCGATCGGCGTTGCCTCGGCGGTCGGATCAGGAATGGTCCCGGCGAACGCGAGCAGGGCGAGACACAGAGCAACCCGCCACGGAATCGGCGGCGCAGGCCAGCGAAGCGGCCTGTTCCGAACGGAGCGGCTCATGCAGCGCCATATGGATAGGCAAAATGGGGTCACCGGTGGGTTCAGTATAACATGGCCTGGAAGCGGAGCGAGGAAAATGACTCATTTCCTGATGCAGGACCACGGCTCGCCAGGGATGGCCGATGGAATCAGCCGGGGTCTGTCGTGACGATACCGTTGCCCTACCTGACCGCCTCCGTTCCCGGCATCGGCGGGACGATCCGATCAACCCCCGATGACTTCCAAGTAAAAGAGCGACCCCTTTATCTCCCCTGCGGAGAGGGAGAGCATCTGTATCTCCAGATCACGAAGCGCGGACTCGGGACGCCCCAGTTGGTCCTGCATCTGAGTTCGGTTCTGGGGATCAAGGCCCGGGCCATCGGCGTGGCCGGGTTGAAAGATTCCAACGCCGTGACGACCCAGATGCTGTCGCTCCAGGGGGTGAAGCCGGAGACGCTGGCTCGCCTTCGCACGGATGACCGGATTCTGGCCGTCGAGGTGCTGGGGCGCCACCGCAACCGTCTGCGGACCGGCCACCACGCCGGCAACGAGTTTCGCCTTGTGATCCGACAGGTGTCGCCGGATGCCGGCGAGCGGGTTTCGGTCGTGCTCGATGAACTGGTCCGTCGCGGGGTACCGCATTATTTCGGCCCGCAGCGGCAGGGGCGCAAAGGGGAAAATTATCTCCTCGGCGCAGCGTTGCTGGTCGATGGGGCCCGGCGCAACAAACTGTCCAGGAGCAAGCGGCTCTGGTACCTGCATGCCTACCAAGCGCACCTGTTCAATCGGATCGTGGCCGCGCGCATTGACCGGATCGACCGGCTGCTCTCGGGCGACTGGGCAATGAAGGTGGCGAACGGCGCCTGCTTTCCCGTGGAGGACCCGGTCCAGGAGCAGCCTCGCGCCGATGCCTTTGAGATCAGTCCGACCGGCCCCCTCTTCGGGTCGCGCGCCTCCTGGGCGACGGGCGAGGCCGGAGCCATCGAGCAGGAGGCAGTGGCTGAGCTGGGCACGACCAGGGAGGCCTTGACCGCTGCCGCCAAGGCCTGCGGATTTCGCGGCGAACGGCGGGCGCTGCGGGTTCCGTTGGCGGGGTTGGACTGGTCGCTTCAGGATCGAACCCTCACCCTGTCGTTTGCGCTCCCTCCCGGCGGCTACGCGACCAATGTGCTGCGGGAGCTGATGAAAAACGAGCAGAACCTTCCCGGATAGCCTCAATCCAACGGCGAGTAACGGCCCGAGACGAAAGCCTCCGCGTCCTTCCGATCCCAGGCCTCCCGCATGGTATCATGGGGACAGGCCTTTCGTCTGGTGTCCCATGTCCCAGCCTCAATACAGCGAACTGGTTTCCCTCCACGGGCACATCATCGATTCTCTGATCCTGGCCAAGGTTCTGGATACCATCCTCATGATGGGCGGGAGCTTCGATCTGCAGGAGGTGCGGATCGGGGTGACGCGGGAGCAACCCTCCAGAGCCCGTATTCTCGTCCAGGCTCCTTCGGAAGAACTACTGGCGGAGATTCTGACTGCCATCCAGCCGCATGGCGCCGCCCCCGAAGTCGATCGGGATTGTGAAGTCGAGCCGGCTCCGGTCGACGGAGTCCTCCCGGACCGGTTCTATGCCACCAGCCACCTCCCGACCCAGGTGCGGCTGGGCGGCCATTGGGTGCCGGTTGAACCGATTGAAATGGACACGGCGATTCGAGTCGATCCGGTCAAGCGCTGCGCCGGCATCGTCCCGATGGCGGAAGTCAGGAAAGGCGACCTCGTTGTCGTGGGCCGGTCGGGCGTGCGCGTGCAGCCGCTCAGCCGGCCGGCCCGCCGGGACGTGTTCGGCTTCATGGAGGCGCAGGTGTCCTCCGAGCGTCCGCACGCGCCGTTGATTGCGGATATCGCCAAGCGGATGCAGGCCCTGCGGACATCGTTCCGGCAAGGCCATCCGGCCAGCAAGATTCTGCTGGCCGGCGGGCCGGCCATTGTCCATGCGGGCGGCCGGGATGCCTTGACCTGGCTCGTTGAATCGGGATTCGTCCAGGTGCTGTTCTGCGGCAACGCCCTCGCCGCCCATGACATGGAAGCGACCCTGTTCGGCACCTCGCTCGGCTATGGGCTCGCGGCGGGACGGACCATGCCGCACGGACATGAACATCACCTGCGCACGATCAACCGCATCCGCGGCATCGGCAGCATCGAGGAAGCGGTGCGGCAGGGCGTGATCACAACCGGCATCATGGCGGCTTGCGTCAAGCAAGGGGTGCAGATCGTCATGGCCGGAACGATCAGGGACGACGGGCCGCTGCCGGGGGTGATTACGGATTCGATGCAGGCGCAGGCGGCCATGCGGGCCGCGCTTCCCGATGTCGGCCTGGCTCTGTTGGTCGCTTCGACCTTACACGCGGTGGCGACCGGAAATCTGTTGCCGGCGACGGTGCCGACCGTCTGCGTAGACGTCAATCCGTCCGTGCCGACCAAGTTGGCGGATCGCGGCAGTTTTCAGGCCGTCGGCCTGGTCATGGACGCCGCCTCATTTTTGAAAGAGCTGGCGCGCGAATTGGGGTGGAAGCCGTGAGCCGGTTCCTGGTCTGCGCCCCGGATTACTTCTCAATCGATTACGAGATCAATCCCTGGATGCGCCGCAAGAACGAGGTCCATTCGGACCGCGCGCGGGACCAGTGGGAGGGGTTGGTCCGGGTGCTGGAACAGGAGGCTGGCGCCATCCTGGAACGGCTCGATCCGGTGCCGGGGCTGCCCGATCTGGTATTCACGGCCAACGCCGGCGTCGTACAGGGACGGCGCGCGGTCGTCAGTCGATTCCGCCATCCCGAGCGGCAACGGGAGGAGATCCATTTCGAGAACTGGTTCCGCGCGCAGGGTTATGAGGTGGGGCTGCTTGAGAAGGGGTTGTTCTTCGAGGGGGCCGGCGACCTCCTGGGATTTCCCGATACCTGGTTTGGAGGCTATCGGCAACGGTCGGACATCAGGGCCTATCCGGTGCTTAGCGAGATCTTTCAGCGGGAGATCATTCCAGTGGAACTCGTCGATAGCCGCTTTTACCATTTGGATACCTGCTTCTGCCCGCTCAGCGGAGGGGAGCTGTTGTACTACCCTCCGGCGTTCGATCCCTACGCGCAGGCCGCGATCGCGGAACGGGTTCCTGCCGTGAGGCAAGTGGTCGTGCCGGAATCCGACGCGCTCAAGTTCGCCTGCAATGCGGTCTGCGTCGGCAAGCACGTGGTTCTGCCGACCGGGTGCGAGACGACCGAACGGCTACTTCACGAGCGGGGGTACCTCACCCATCCCACCCCGCTGGATGAGTTTCTGAAATCGGGCGGCTCGGCCAAGTGTCTGACGCTGGCCCTGGATTAGCCCACGGCGTCAATCGTCAAGCGTCATTCGGAAGGAGAAGCAGGAAGCGAAAGCGGCACCTTCTTTCGTCCTTCCGACGCGATTGACGGTTGACGAATGACGATTAACGTCTCCTGCGAAAAAGCCACGAAGCGTAGATCCCGCCGATCGCAATCGTGCTGGTCTCGATGATGAGCAGCATGTGGCTGACGACTCCCTCGGGCGGTCGTGACCAAAGCGGGTAGAAGCCCAGAAATTCAGGAGACCGATCGGGAGGAGACTCCCATGGCGGGAACAGCACGGCGAGGATCAAGATCCCGACCATCGCATAGAGGATCGTCATGTTCATCTCTTCTTTGATCGCGGGAGTCTGTGCTTTCCGCCCCTCAGAGGCCCGTGAAGGTTGCGGGTGCCCGCATTGCGGGCAGAATCGGGCCTCCAATTCGAGAACAGCTCCGCATTTGACGCAGGTGCTGAGCATGGCCAGGCCGAAGTATGGCCGGCGGGGTCCGAACCGTCAATATGACGGCAGTTTGGCGTGCCGCACGATGTGCCTGCAGGCGCGGAAGTCGCGGAAGTGGTGAAGGTTAAAAATGGTAGCCGAGGCCGAGCACAAAGTGGTGCATATTGTAGGTGCCGTTGAAGCCGAAATAATCGGGCTTCTCGTCGAAGCGGAAACGGGCATGGTTGAACTTCCATTCGCCGAAGAGCGCGAAGTGCCTGGTGACGAAGTAGCGGATTCCGACCTGAGTATTCAATCCGAGCCTGGTGTCAGATTGGGAGTCGGAGGAATTGGGGTCCTTGATGCGCGCGAAGAACAGCCCGGGACCGATGGCGACGTAGGGCTGTAACCGTTTCCCGGGGTAGCGAAAGACGAGATTCACCGGCGCCCAGGTCACGACGCGGAAGTAGGCGCCCGGCAACTCGGCGGTGGCTGAGACGGGAGGAACGGTCAAGGTCAGCGGCTGCTGCTTGATGTGGGGGTTCGTCATGAACGCTTCCGTCTCGAGGCCGAACCAGGGGGCGCGGTTGAAGAAATGACCGAACTTGGCGCCGAACAGCAGCGAGGACTTCAACGCATTGTCCGAAAAGGTCGAGCCCTCGGGGAAGGATCCGGTCAGATCGACATTGGTCAGCCCTCCGCTCATCGAAGGGACCGTGAGACCAAATTGTCCAGCCACGTAGGATTCCGCCTGCGCCGTCCCTTGTGCCGCGGCCATGAGAGAGCCGGCGAGCAGGCAAACCCTGGCCGTTATCCGAAGCATGGAAAAAGATTGATCAATGGCCATCTTGAATATTCCTCCTGCGTTGCTTGTGTCCGGGGAGAGGGTGTTGGTCATGGAAAACTCCCACTAGGGAAACGCAAAGGGCATGCCGAGACATGGGCCGATCTGCGGTCTCCTATGCTCTTACAGCGGACTTCCTCCGAAGTCTAATAGAAACGCCAAGTCCGACGGGGTCGCTTCTGCCGACATGTGGACTTGGTAATTCTTCGTGACGAGACGGCGACGAGCCGGACATGATCTTGCCTGGAGATGTCGGATCGCGTCCGACTTCCTTCCGATGAAGCCGTCTTCATTGACAGCGGAGAAACGCGGTTTCTATAATCCGCATCTCTCCGCCCGACGATCAGAACGCGACCGATCGCCATCCATGCATGACTGACTCCACTCGAACATTCCATCGCATCGCCGTCGTCGGAGCCGGCGCCTGGGGAACGGCCCTTGCGGCCCATCTCGCCAGGAAGTCGCTTTCCGTCGCCTTGTGGGCCTATGAGCCGGAGGTGGTGGAGACGATCCGCAGAGAGCGCGAGAACCGAATGTTTCTCCCTGGCATTGCCCTTCCTCCCTCCTTGGGCGCGACCCACTCGCTCGCGGAGGCGCTAAAGGGAGCAGAGGTCCTCTTGTTTGCGGTGCCCTCTCATGCGGCCCGGTCGGTCCTGACGCGCATCCACGAGACCGGTCATCCGGCCGGTCCCGTGATCAGCGCGACGAAGGGCATCGAAGAAGGCTCGTTTGAGCTGATGTCTGAAGTCGTGATCCACACGTGGCTGCGTGGCAACGCGGACCTGTTGGCCGTGCTGTCCGGTCCCAGCTTTGCCGGCGAAGTGGCCAGAGAGTTGCCGACCGCCGTCACCTTGGCCGGGTCGGACCGCGAATTGGTGCGCGATCTCCAAGCGCTGCTCATGACGCCACGATTCCGGGTCTACGGCAGCAGCGATGTCGTGGGGGTGCAGCTCGGCGGCGCGCTCAAGAACGTGATCGCGCTCGCCGCCGGCGTGGTGGATGGGTTGGGCCTTGGGCACAACACGCGCGCGGCGCTGATCACGCGGGGGCTGGCAGAGATCATTCGCCTCGGGCAGGCGATGGGCGCCGACCCGCGCACCTTCTACGGCCTGTCCGGCGTGGGAGATCTCGTGCTGACGTCGACGGGACCGGCCAGCCGCAACCATCAGGTGGGGCTGCGACTCGGGCAAGGAGAGCGGCTGACCGACATCTTGAACAGCATGCAGGCCGTAGCGGAGGGGGTGCGCACCGCCCGGGCGGCGCTGGGCCTGGCCCGGCGCCACCGGGTCGATATGCCGATCGTCCAAGAAGTCTGCGCGGTGCTCTTCGAAGGGAAGGCTTGCGACCGTGCCGTGAGGGATCTGATGGAGCGGGGCGCGAAGGAAGAGGTGGTCTGTTGAAGGGGAAACGGTCCGCGCCATGACACGCGAGCAGGTCACGCGGCTGTTGGCGCAATTTCGACGGGGCCGGCTCGATGAGTCGGCGGTCGTCGATCGGCTGCGGTCTCTTCCGGCCGAGCACCTGGGTTTCGCGACGGTCGATCATCACCGGTCCCTCCGGCAGGGGTTTCCCGAGGTTATTTTTTGCGAGGGCAAGACCACGGCGCAGGTGACGGCGATCGCCGCGCGGCTCCTCAAGCGGCACCGGTTGCTGTTGGCGACCCGCGTCTCGCCCGAAACGGCGCGAGCCTTGATGAAGCTGGACCGTTTGGCCCGGCACCATCCGGAGGCGCGCATCGTCACCGTGCAACCGGGGCGGCGTGAACAGAAGGGCCATGTGCTTGTGCTCACGGCTGGGACCGCGGACGTTCCCGTGGCCGAAGAGGCCCGTATCACCGCGGAGGTGATGGGCAGCCGTGTGGAGACCCTCTATGACGTCGGAGTCGCCGGCATCCATCGCGTGCTCAGTCAGCACAAGCGTCTGCAACAGGCCCGGGTCCTGGTGGTTGTGGCGGGGATGGACGGGGTGCTCCCCAGCGTGGTCGGCGGGCTGGTGGACCGGCCGGTAATCGCGGTACCCACGAGCACGGGCTACGGAGCGAGCCTCGGCGGCTTCGCGGCGCTCCTGACCATGCTGAATGCCTGCGCGGCGGGGGTCGGGGTCATGAACATCGACAATGGGTTCGGCGCGGGCTGCCTCGCGCACCGGATCAATATGCTGGGGGAGGAACGTCGGTTGTCAATCGTCAAACGCCTCCCTCACCGCCTCCTCTCCCCCAGGGGGAGAGGGGGACGCAACAGTCGGCTACGAGATTGACGGATGACCAGTGACGAATGACCGTTTCTATTTCACTTCCATCGTCCCGCGCTTGGGCCAGGAGACGGTGAGGGTGCGGGGGGTACTGTCTCCGTCCCCGATGATCTTGGCGCGGAGTTCGTAGCGGTACTGGCCGGCCTGAGCCTCCTGCCTGGTGTGGTCTTTCCCGTCCCAATTCAACGTGACGGTGACCCTGGGAGAGGGGCCTCGATTGGGATGGTCTCCTGCGGGAGAGGGACGGGGAGCCTGGTAGCCGATAGCGTCTAACATGGGAGCGACCGGTTGGCGGTAAGTCAGAAAGCGGAGACTGGTCTTGGATGGCGAGCTCAGCAGACAGGTGACTTCGAGCAGGCTCGCGCGTTCGACATCCGAGGGAAGGTCGATCGCCAGCGTGAATTGCAACTCGCCGCGCGACGGCACATAGGGCACCGGCTTGATTCGGACATCGACGATGCGAAGGTCCGGTTCCTTCTTGGGGGCGGCTTTCGATTTGCGCGCGGCCTGGGCGGCGTCCGGGCCCAGCAGACAGACTACCGCCACGCAGAGGACGCCGATGGCCGTCTTCCAGGTCGTCAGATCGGTCATGGCGTCGGCATGCTGGCCATCGTGATCCTGTCCAGTCCGCTGAGCGAGGAGAGTTGCGAGTGCGGCGTGGGATGACACCGGATAACATAGGCCCTGATCTCTGTCAATCGGACAACGGATTCCGCCGGACGAATCGATTGTCCCGATCGCCGCATTCCCGATTCGAAGAGACATTTGCTAAGATGCGCGCAGGTCGCGCGGCGCCGCACGCCGATCTCGGCCGATGAGTCGGTGGTCGATGCAACTGAACGAGAGCCACGAAGACGATGACCATGCATCTCCATTTTGATTGTTTCTCCGGGATCAGCGGCGACATGATGCTGGGGGCCCTGGTCGATGGGGGTTTGCCAGTCAAAGATCTCCGCCGCGGGCTCGCGTCGCTCGGCATCACGGGCTATGAGATCCGGGCCAAAAAAGTCATGCGCAACGTCATCCAGGCCACCAAGGTCGATGTGGTGATCCATCGATCGATGAAACACCCCTTGACCTTTCGCCAGATCCTGCGGCTGATCGAGGGGAGCCGATTGCCGGCGCGGGTCAAAGAGTTGGGACGAGAAGTCTTCACGCACATTGCGGAAGCCGAGAGCGTTGTGCATGGCGTGCCGGTGGAACAGGTGCATTTTCACGAGGTCGGGGTGGTCGACTCGCTCGTCGATGTGATGGGCACGTTGCTGGGCTGCCAATTGTTGGGCGTGTCGCGCGTCACGGCCTCTCCGGTCAATGTCGGGACCGGCTTCGAGCAGTCGGCCCATGGGACCCTGCCGGTTCCCGGTCCTGCGGTCGCGCGCCTGGCGCAGGGTGTGCCGATCTACAGCGAAGGCCCGAGACGGGAATTCACGACCCCGACCGGCATCGCGGTGCTTCGCACGCTCGTGGAGGAGTTCCGCGCCCTCCCGCCGATGTCGCCCACGGCCGTCGGGTACGGAGCCGGAGAGGCCGATCCTTACGGATGGCCGAATGTGCTGCGGCTGTTTCTCGGGGAAGTCCGGGACGGCGCCGGCGCCGACACGGAGTCGGTCTTTGAGATCGAGACGAACCTCGACGACCTGAATCCCCAGGTCTACGAAACCGTCATGGAACGGCTCTTTGCGGCCGGCGCATTGGACGTGACCTTGGCGCCGGTCGTGATGAAACGGGGGCGGCCCGGCACGGTGCTGACGGCGCTTGCCAACAAGGATCGAACCCGCCAAGTGGCGGACGTGATGCTGCGGGAGACCACCGCTTTGGGCGTTCGCTATCGGGAAGTGGCCCGCGAGGTGCTGCCGCGCACGTTTCAGCGCGTGTCGACGAAGTACGGGCCGGTCCGGATGAAGGTGGCGTCGCGCAACGGCGTGCCGATCAGGGCGGTGCCGGAATATGCGGATTGCCGGGCGCTGGCCGAGCGGTCAGGCAAGCCCGTGCGGGAGATCATGGAAGAGGCGATCGTGACCTATCATCGCAAGCCCGCGCGCTCGCCCTCCGGGAAACGGTCGCAGAGGAAACGAGCGTGATGATCGGTGAAGGGTCCTCGTGACGATTGTCCTCTACACGCTCCTGTTCCTCGCGTCGATTGTCGTCACGCTCGCCGGCTGCCACCTCTTCACCAACGGGATCGAGTGGGTCGGCAAGCGGCTGAATGTCTCCGAAGGCGCCGTCGGCAGCATCTTTGCGGCGATCGGCACGACCTTGCCGGAAACCTCCATTCCGATCATCGCCATTTTCTTTGGAACCGGACCGGAACAGACCGCGGTCGGACTCGGGGCGATCCTGGGCGCGCCCTTCATGCTCAGCACGCTGGTCTTGCCGATCCTGGCGGGCTTGCTGCTGCTCTACGCCAGGCTGGGCAAGAGGACGGCCAAGTTTCATTTGAACTATCGGGAGGTCCGGCTGGATCTGCAATTCTTTCTGCTGGGCTACGGCGCCGCGCTGCTCTGCGCGCTGACGCCCAACAAGGCGCTTCATTATGCCGCCGCGACGCTGTTGATCGCCGCCTATCTCTATTATATGAAGATGAAGCTCTCGGCGCCGGGAGAGGAAGGAGAAGGGTCGGCGGTGGAACCATTGCTCTTTGCGAAGCAATCGGCCAAGCCTTCCTTCGGCATGATCGGCCTTCAGGCGGCGGTCGGCATGGCCGGGCTCGTCGGAGGGGCCCACATGTTCGTGACGGCGGCCCATTCGCTGGCCGAATCGCTCCATGTCGCGCCCCTCATCCTGGCCCTGCTGATTGCGCCGCTCGCGACCGAGCTTCCGGAGATGTCGAACAGCTTTCTCTGGCTCTACCGGAAGAAGGACCAACTCGCGGTGGGTAATGTGACCGGCGCAATGGTCTTCCAGGGAACCTTTCCCGTGTCCCTTGGCCTGATCGGAACCGAATGGGCGCTGGGTCCGTCGGCGCTCCTCACGATGGTCTTGGCCGTATTTGCCGGCGGGGTCACCTTGCTGCAATTGCTGGGAGGCGGACACTGGCGCCCCTGGCTGTTGACCGGCGGCGCGATCCTGTATATTGGCTACACCCTCTATCTCTATGGCTCGTGACAGAGACAGAATCGCGGGCGATCGGCCGCCCCTGCTGGGTATCACGATGGGGGACCCGGCCGGGATCGGTCCGGAAGTCGTGGCAAAGGCGCTGGCCAAGGCCTCGGTCCGCCGTGGATGCCGGCTCCTCGTCATCGGGTCTTTTCCCGTGATGGAGCGGGCGCTCAAGCTGCTGCGCTCGCCCTTGAAGGCGGTGAAGGTCACCGATGTCGGGCTGGTCTCGGCCGGACCGAAGCAGGTGCCGGTTTGGGATCCCCTGCCCCAGCCATTGGATTCTTTCGAGATCGGCAAGGCGGCGCCGGAAACAGGCGCCGCCTCCGTTTCCTTCATCACCGAGGCGGTCCGTCTGGCCGAAGCGGGCCTCATCGACGCGATGGTCACCGCGCCGATCAACAAGGAAGCGATGCACATGGGCGGGTACCGCTACCCGGGCCACACGGAGTTGCTGGCCGACCTGACCAAAAGCACCGAGGTCGGCATGATGATCTTGGGCGGGCCGCTGAAGATCATGTTCACGACCACGCACGTTGCGCTCCGGGAGTTGCCCGAGAAATTGACCGTGACGGCGATCGTCAAGGCGATCCGGTTGGCCGACCTCGCGCTGCGGGAGTCGTTCTGCATTCGAAAGCCACGGATCGGGGTAGCGGCGCTCAACCCCCACGCCGGCGAACACGGCTTGTTTGGCGACGAAGAACAGACCACGATCCAACCGGCGGTGGCTCAAGCCCGGCTGGCCGGCATCGATGCGAGCGATCCGCTGCCGGCCGATACGTTATTCGGCAAGGCGGCCAGAGGCGCCTATGACGGAGTGGTGGCCCTCTATCACGACCAAGGGCTCATTCCGTTGAAGCTCGTTGCGTTCGGGACCTGCGTCAACATGACGGTCGGGCTCCCGATCATCCGCACCTCGGTCGATCATGGGACCGCCTACGACATCGCCGGCCGAGGGGTGGCGGAACCGGGCAGTTTGCTTGAGGCGATCAAACTGGCCGCACAGTTGGTCCGTATCCGCCGGCAGGCCGCTCGCACCGGTTCACGCCGGACTTCACGATGACTTCAACAATGGGTAGACCATGAGCACTTCGCAAACGGCACAGCAGATCATCGACGGCCAGTTACGCGAACTCGACGGGATTGTGAAGCGGCTCCTGCAGGATCTGAATATCGCCGCCGGAGCCGAACGGGTGGCCAAGTGGCAGGCGGCAACGGCGGCCCTCCTTAAGCCCCATGTGGGCGAAGCGGAAGCGGCAAAGTTCGCCCGGATGAAACCGGGGCCCTCCTTCACGAATGATCTGGTGGAAGAGTTCACGGACCAGGCCGAAGAATATCGAACCGCGCTGAAAGCGCTCGCGAAGAAGGTTCACCCGCAGACCCCGCCCGGCGGTTGACGGCACTCCTCCAGGATGCTCCCCCGCCCGCTCAAGCAACTCGGCCAGCACTTTTTGATCGATACGAACATCGTGCGAAAGATCGTCGCCCTGGCCGATCTTTCCGGACAGGAGACAGTGTTCGAGATCGGGCCGGGACGGGGGATTCTGACCCGCGCCCTCTGCGGCGTCGCCTCCCGCGTCATTGCCGTCGAGATCGACCGGCAACTGTACGAACACCTCCGGGACCACACGAGGGATTGCGCCAACCTGGAGCTTCATCACGGAGACGCGCTGAACTTTCCCTTGAGCAGTCTGCCGGAGGAGGCCGTCGTGGTCGCCAACCTGCCCTATTATCTTTCCACGGCCCTGCTGTTTCGCCTGCTGGACCATCGGGATCGCTGCTCGCGCTTGGTGTTGATGCTGCAAACAGAAGTGGCGCGCCGCCTCATTGCGGGGCCGGGGAGCAAGGACTATGGCGTGCTCTCCGTGCTTACGCAGGTTGCGGCCGAGGTGGAGTTGGCCTTTCATGTGTCCGCCCAGTGTTTTCGGCCCAGGCCGGAGGTCGGCTCGTCGGTGGTGAAACTGCGCATCACACGGCCCGGGCTCGTCCCGCCGGCGCAGGAGAAAGTGTTTCGGCTTGTCGTGCGGGCCTCGTTCGCGCACCGGCGCAAACGGCTGCTCAACTCGCTGCGCGACGAGGGGTTTGCGCCGGCTGCGGTGCAGGCGGCCTTGGCGCGGCTCCGCCGCTCGTCCGATTGCCGGGCGGAGGAATTGTCGCTCGAGGAGTTTGTGCAACTTGCCGAGGCGTTGGGGCAACCGATGGAGTCCGATGCCGTTCACGGCGACTCGGGACCGAGTGTATAAGCATCGGCAACGCCGCTCAGGACCGTGCGTGGCGCGCCGCGGTTTGTTTGAAATGGCGATACCCCTATGCTACGATCCGCGCGTATGGGTGCATCCACCACGGCGAGACGCGGTGACGCCCGCAGAGTTGGAACTCCTCCTTCACATATCCGGCGCGAGATCGTTGCCGTTGTTCTGATCACGCTCGGTCTGCTGCTGCTCCTCAGTCTCCTGTCGTATATCCCAGGTGACAGACCGCCGAACAATGGCACCTCCGCGGGTCCCTCTGCGGCGTCTCCCAGCAAGAATTTGATCGGCACGGTCGGCGCGGCGACGGCCTCGGCCCTGTTTTGGCTGATCGGGGCGGGCGCCTACGTGCTGCCCCTGTTCCTGATCCATGTCGGCATCCGTTGTTTCATGCAGGATAACGTGACCGTGCCGCTGAAGACCGCGCTCTATTCCACCGTGGCGCTGGTCTCCCTCAGCGGCTTTCTGCATTTGGAGCTGCCCGGCATTCCGACGCTGGTCGGCGGCGTCGTCCAGCGGGGGCTCAGCGGCGGGGTCATCGGCCAGGGGCTTGCCTCGTTCCTCACGGCCTATTTTGCCAGCACGGGCGCCCACATCATCCTGTTTTCCATCCTGTTAGTGACGCTGCTGCTCTCCACCTCCACCTCGCTCGCCCATATGATGGACCGATTGTCCGGTTGGATGGAGCTGGGGCAGGAGGTCCAGTCGGCCCTCCGCGACTGGTTGGAAGAGCGCCTTGAGCAGCGGAACAAGCGAAACCGGCGGGCCAGAACGAAGCCGCCCAAGATCAATCGCTCGACGGCCGACAGCTCTGCTCCAACCGAAGAGGAGTTTGATCAGGAAGAGGACGAAGAGGCATTCGACCCGTCACTGCAGGCGCCGGTGGTCAGAACCGTCCAGCCCGCTCCGATCGAGGAACCTATCGAGCCGCCGCAACCGGCGCCGAGCGCCGTGCGGTCGGATTATCGTCTTCCCGATCCTCGTGAGTTGCTCGACGATCCGCCGCAGCAAACAGCTCGGATGACGGATCAGGAACTCAAGGCCCAGTCGGAGGTCTTGGCCAAGGCACTCCTGAGCTTCGGGATCGAGGGCAAAGTGACGGAAGTCCACCCCGGTCCGGTCGTGACGATGTATGAGTACGAACCGGCGCCGGGCGTGAAAGTCTCACGGATCGTGAATCTGGCCGATGACTTGGCCTTGGCCATGAAGGCGATGAGCCTCCGGATCGTGGCGCCCCTGCCGGGCAAATCGGTGGTCGGCATCGAGGTGCCCAACCGCCAGCGCGAAACCGTGTCGTTCAAGGAAGTGATCATGAGCGAGGCGGTCACCCGCTCCCGCTCCAAGCTGACGATGGCGCTGGGGAAGGATATCTTCGGCACGCCGGTGGCGGCGGACCTGCGGACCATGCCCCACGTGCTGGTGGCGGGCGCGACCGGCGCGGGCAAGAGCGTCAGCTTGAATACGATGCTGCTCAGCATCCTGTTCAACGCCCGGCCGGATGAGGTCAAGCTGCTGTTGATCGATCCGAAGATGTTGGAGTTGCAGACCTACGACGGGATTCCCCATCTGCTGCGGCCCGTCATTACCGATCCCAAGTCGGCGGCTCGAGGACTGGGCTGGGTCGTCCAGGAAATGGAACGCCGTTATAAGCTGCTGGCGGAAGCGGGGGTGCGCAACATCGAAGGGTACAATCGTTGGGTCCACAAGGAGCAGGGGGGAACCGCGGGCGAACCGGACAAGGGCGCTCCCGAGCAGCCGGAATTGCCGATCTTCTTGTCGGAAGAGGAGCGGCTTTCCGCTGGAGAGAGCGACCAGCCTCCCCTGCCGACCGGAGAGCTCGGTCCTCAACCCAAGACGCCGCCCGCTCCCTTGCCCTACATCGTCGTGATGATCGATGAGTTGGCCGACCTGATGATGGTGGCCCCGAAGGACGTGGAGGAGAAGATCGCCCGCCTGGCGCAAATGGCCCGCGCCGCCGGGATTCATTTGGTGCTGGCCACGCAACGTCCCTCGGTGGATGTGCTGACCGGGTTGATCAAGGCCAACTTCCCCGCCCGCATCGCCTTTCAGGTCGCCTCCAAGACCGATTCGCGGACCATCCTGGATGCCAACGGAGCCGAAGCCCTGCTCGGCCGGGGAGACATGTTATATATGGCCTCGGGGACCGGACGGTTGATGCGCATCCATGGGTCGTTCGTGGCGGACGAAGACGTGCGGCGCGTTGTGGCCGTGGTCAAGAAACAGGCAGCCCCGAGTTACACGAGCTCGGAGCAATTCCAGCGCCAGGAGGAAGCGGCGGAAGAGGAAGCCAAGGACGAAGTGTATGAACAGGCCAAGGAACTGGTCCTCTCGACAGGCCAGGCTTCGGCCTCGCTCATTCAACGGCGTTTGCGGGTCGGCTATCCGCGGGCGGCGCGCATGGTCGAGCAGATGGAGGCGGAGGGGATTGTCGGGGCGGCGGGCCGCGACGGCCGCCGGGAAGTGTTGGGCCGGCGCGGCCCGGTCGGGCAGGCACATGGAGAATAGGCTGCACGGAGAGTCATGATGGCGTCGGGGTCGAATCGAACGAAGGAGCAGAGGCGACAGGATCGCAGCCGGCGGATGGTCATCGTTCTATGCACGTTGTCACTCGTCCTGCTTGGCCAAGGCCTGCTAAGCGGCCCGAGCCCGGCTCAAGAGGACAAGGCGGTTCAGGAGATCAAAGCCGTCGTCAAGAAAATACAGGCCCGTTACGAGCAGACCAAGGACTTGCAGGCGGACTTCGCGCAGAAGACCAGGGTCGAGGGGTTTGCGACACCCATCACGTCATCCGGCCGCTTGTTTTTGAAGCGTCCCGGCCGGTTGCGGTGGGACTACGTCGAGCCGAACCGCGAGGAGATTTACGTCAACCAGGACGACGTCAAGATGTACGTGCCGGAGCACAGCCAGGTGCTGATCGGCAAGCTGACGCAGATGGCCGCCTCGCAGGCGCCGCTCCAGTTGCTCCAAGGAATCGGCAAGATCGACGAGGAGTTCAACGTGGCGCCCGCGCCGAATCATGCGCGCGGCGCCGGCGGGCTTCCGCTGGTGGTGCTGACTCCCAAGACGAAGGACCAGCAGGCGGCGCGACCCTTCCAGCAGATCGTGCTGGAGGCGGACCCCAAGACCCACTATATCAAGAGCCTGACCCTGCACGAATTGAGCGGCAATGTGGCGACCTTTGAGTTTTCCTCCGTGAAGCCGAACACGGGATTGCAGGATGGGCTTTTCGACTTCACGGCGCCGGCCGGCACCGAGGTGGTGCGGGCGCCGAGTTTTCGCGCTCCGTGAACGGCGCCCTCAACCATCAGCGAGCCAATATGAAATTAGCTGACACCCTGAAAGCGGATCTCGGAGCCGAGATCGAACAGGCCATTCGTTCACTGGATTTTGACGAACTGCGGCAGACCTACTGGCGGCAGGGCGAGTTCCTCTTCATCAAGGAATTTCTGCCGCGTGAAATCGTGGAGCAGTATCTGGTGCCGCAGGCGCAGACGGTCAAGCCCTTGGTCAACCGCAACTATGTTCCGGGGCATAAGAAGGGCGGCAGCGTCAGCTATTTTCAGGTCATCGACCGGGCCCCGCGCTTCCTCGAACTCTATCGATCGCCAGCCTTCCTCGAATTCCTGAACCGTCTGGTCGGGGCAAAGCTGATGTTGTGTCCGGACAGCGATCCTCATTCCTGCGCCCTCTACTATTACACGGAAGCGGGGGATCACATCGGGTACCACTACGACACGTCCTACTACAAGGGCGCGCGCTATACCATTTTGATGGGGCTCGTCGACCGGTCGGAACATTGCCGGCTGGTCTGCCAACTCCACAAGAAGGACCCGGCAAAAACCAGCGACGAAATGCGACTCGCGACCGGCCCCGGCGATCTGGTCATCTTCAACGGCGACCGGCTCTGGCACGCCGTCACGCCGTTGGCCGAGGGGGAAGAACGGATCGTCCTTACCATGGAATATGTCACGAACCCCGACATGAATCCGGTCAAGCGGCTCTACTCCAACCTCAAGGACGCCGTGGCCTATTTCGGCTTGAAGGCGTTTCTACCCCGACGCCCCGCCTCCTCCTGACAGGCTTATATCGACTCTCAGACGGATCTCAACGCCGCTGATGGAGGATGAAACCATGCGCATGAAGAACCCCCCGCATCCTGGCCGCATCATCCGGCAGGAGTGCATCGAGCCTCTGAACCTGACCGTGACCGCCGCCGCGAAGCACTTGCGCGTCACGCGGCAGGCCCTTAACAATCTTGTCAACGAGCGGGCCGGGGTTTCGCCGGAAATGGCCATCCGCCTTTCCAAAGCGTTCGGCGCCAGTCCCGAAGTCTGGCTTGGCCTTCAGCTCGACTACGATCTGGCCCATGCCGCCAAGCGCGCGGCCGGCTTGAACATTCCTCGTATCGAGCCGCGGGAAACTACGCCGGCGGCCTAGCTAGCCCACATTATTCATGACGGTTCGTGACGAAACCGCCAAGATGCCAGGCGAGACGGGCACGCGGAGCCGCGAGGGAGGAAGGCATACTTGAAACAGTATGTCGACCGACCGAGCGACGAGCCTGCCCGCTTGGCTGCAGGAACCTGGCAGGCAAGCTTGTCGCAGCGGCGTATCGGCGGTTGCAGTAGAAGCGGTCATGAATAATGTGGGCTAGGGCGGCATCCCCCTCACCCTCTCCTCTCCCGGTGGGAGAGGAGAGGGCGCTGGTCGATCCCGTCTCGTCGTCACTCGTCATCCGTCAATCGCAGCGGAACAGAGTTCAAGCCGGTCTCCTCCCTTGAATGACCAGTGACGGCTGCCTATTGACCAATGACCATTGACGAATGACGTTTGACGCTTGCCGCGTCGCTGCTACGCCGTTCCGCCGGGCCGCGGCTGATCCGGCTGATTGATCGGCAACGTCACGAAGAAGGTCGTGCCCTCCCCGACGCGACTTTCGACCGAGACGCGCCCCCGGTGCAACTCGACCAGGGATTTGACGATCGACAACCCCAAGCCGGCTCCGCGCGCCTCCGGCGGGACGGCTCCTCCTCGGAAAAACCGCTCGAACACCTTCGGCAGCTCGTCCGGCGGGATGCCGCAGCCGGTGTCGGTGACGGAGATCTGCACCTGCTCCGGTTCCACCAAAGAGGTCTCGACCGTAATCCGACCTCCGCGCGGCGTGAACTTGGAGGCGTTGCCGACCAGGTTCGTCAGGATCTGTCCCAACTTGTCGCGATCGGCCCTGACGACGAGCGTCGATCCGACCGAGCGGGTTTCGATCGCGATGCCCTTCTCCGAAGCCGGGCGGCGGAGATCGTCCACGACCTCCTCGACCAGTTCGGTCAGGTTGACGGAACTCCAATGCACTTCGACGCGGCCCGCCTCGATTCGGGAGAGGTCAAGCAGCTCCGCGATCATATGGGTGAGCCGATCGGCGTTGAACTTCACCCGGTTGAGGTAATGGCTCTGCTTGTCGGTCAGGGGGCCGGTCAACCCGTCGAGCATGTTGTCGACGTAGCCGCGGATCGCCGTCATGGGGGTGCGCAGTTCGTGGGAGACGATCGACACGAACGCGGATCGAAGCTTGTCCAGTTCCCTCAACCGTTCATTGGCGGCGAGCAGCTCTTGCGTCCGTTCACGAACGCGGTGCTCCAAACTCTCGGTCAAGTTTTCCAACTGATGATAGGTCCTGGCGTTGTCGATGGCGACGGCCACATGGCTCGCGACCGTGGTCAACAGGTCGAGATCCTCCTGGGTGCAGCGGGAGTCGCCCCGGTCGCCGGCCAGGTACCCGAGAATGCGCTGTTGCGTCCGAAGCGGCGCCATGACGAACGACCGGACCTGGATCCGCCTCATGATGTCGAGCGCAGGCGGATACACGCGCTCAGACACAGCTTCGAGATCCTGGACCAGTAGCGGTTTGCCTCGGATCAAGGTCTCTGCGCCCAGGGTATCCTGGTCCCGGACCGGAATGTCGATCTGACCCCAAAGCCGAACAATATCCTCCGGGATACCGGAGACCCGGACCAGCCGCGCGTGGCCGCTTTCTTGGTCGTAGAAAAAGAGCGCCATGCGGGCGAAGCCCAGATTGTCCGTCAGCAACTGGAGCACCGTGCTCAGCAGCCGGTCCAGTTCCAGCGTCGAGGTGATGACGGCGCCGGCCTGGTTCAACGTCGTCAATTGCCGGACCTGCCGGGAGATCGTTTCCAGGTTTCTGGAGATGGCTTGATCGCGGTCCTTCAGCGACTGGGTCATGCTGTTGAACGTCGTGGTGAGTTCGCCGACTTCATCGTCCGTGGTGGGCTGGACGGTGGCCGACAGATCCCCGCCGCTGATCCGCCGAGCGATGACGGCCAGCGACCGCAGCGGGGTGATGATCCGATTCGTCAGCAGGATGGTGCCGGCGATGCCGCCGAGAATGATGAGCATCGTGAGCAAGGCGGAGGTGCGGACGGCCTCCATCAGGGCCTGGCTCAGGCGCGATTCCGACAGCCCGACTTGGATGAGCCCATAGATCCTCGGCGAGGTCTCGGCGCCCTTCCGGGGCGGCGCCAGGGTCTCCTGGCTTTCGAGCGACGGCCCCTCGAGCAAGAGGTCGCGATCGGCCGGCTTGGTCACCGGGAGCGCCAAGTCATAGACGCCTTCGCCGCCGACGGCCGAGGGCCACAGCGGATTGCCCCGTTCCGCCACGCGAACCTGCGGGTCGCTCCCTTCCCGAGCGGCCATATAGGAAAGGATCGGCTCCGTGGTGGAGGTTTGAAGCAGACGGGGCGCCAGCGTGGGATCGGGATAGAGCGGCGTCTTGGGCGATCGGACCCGATGCGTGCCGTCGGTGAACGCGCCTTTGGTCTTGGCGACGAGCGGTTTGCCCTCCGAATCGGAAATCACGACGTAGACGACGTCTTCCACGGCGAGCGCGACGTCCGCGAATTCGGTCAGCGTCAGCAGGTCCTCGGTGGCGATGGCGAAGCGCACCCGGGGATTGAAGGTCAGGTTCTTGACGAGAATCCTCCCGATGTTGGTCAGTTGCTGCGTCATCGTGGCCTGTTTGTTGTAGAGAAAATACCAGCTCAACCCCGAGCAGGTGACAATGATGATCAAGCTGAAAAAGACCACGAACCGCGTCCTCAGGCTGAGGAAGCGTCCGGGGAGGCCGGGGCCTGCAGCAGGGATCTGTGATCGGGGCGACGTCATGGCATCCTCTAATAGCGCTCGTCCGCGCGTCGCTCGATCTCGGGAGGAATGTCGAGGCCGAGGAAGCGAGCGGTCTTGAGGTTGAGGGCCAGATTAAAGTGATCGGGGACCGTTTTGACGGGCGGCACGACCTGCCGGTCCAGAATGCGCTTGGACAGCCGCGCCGCTTGTTTGCCGATGTCGCGGTAGTTCACGGACAGGCCAAGGAGCGCGCCCCGCTTCACGAACTCCGACGAAAAGCCGAAGACCGACCGGTTGGCGTCCAAACTCTCCTGGAGGATGAACGGCAGGGACTCCTCGCTCAGCACGGTCGTATCAGGGACCAGCCAGAGGGCATCGACCAGCGGAAGCAGGGTGCGCAGCATCGGAGGAATCTCGCGCTCGGAGGAAATCGGCTGGGCCAGCAGCTCGATTCCCTGCTGTTTCGCGACAGCGGTCGCCTCCTGCAGCAGCCGAGCGGTCTTGCCGGGGTCGTACAGAACGCCCACCCGTTTGAGCTTCGGCAGGATCGTTTTCATCGTGGCGAATTGCTGGGCCGGCGGGACTTCGAGCGAGATGCCGGAGAGGTTCGGCGCGGAGAGGTCGTATTTGTCGGGGTCGAGCACCAGACAATAGACGACCGGGACATCGAGGACTTCGAGCTTGGCAGCGAGCGCGGCCTTCACGCCCACGGCCAGCACGAGCGAGGCGTCGGAGGCGCGGATGCGGCGCGCCAGCTTGCGCCCCCGTTCCAGGTCTCCTTCCAGATCGTATTCGCGGAGAGTGAGGTTGTCGTTCGTGGCGGTGGAGCGGAAGCCTTCGACGGCCTGATTATAGGCCGACAGGTCGGAGGATTTGAGGATGGCGATCTCAGTGGCCTCGCTCTCGCCCACGGAATGGAGAGACACCAGCCAGGCGAAGGAGAGCGCCAGGACCAGCGGCCATGGGGCGGGACGCCATCGGTTCACGGCAGGGCCGGCCTTTCCGGAGCAGCGGGACGGACCCACGCGGGTAGAGATTCCCGCAGTGGGTCACGGCAACAGGCCTGCCCTTGTGAATCGAGGCTCCTCATTCGCGGGTCCGTTCGGTGATGTCTTCGGCCAATCCCGCCACCCGATAGACGCGACCGTCGCGATTGAGAATGGGAAAGGCCCGGTCTCGGATCACCCGGATCGATCCGTCCGGACGGATGATGCGATAGGTCTCGTCATAGCGCCCGGGGACCTGCTTCGTCAGCGCCGCTTCCCGCACGCGGGACTGATCGTCCGGATGAATCGAATCCATCCAAGAGCCGGGGTAGGCGTAGAGGCTGCCGCAGGACCGACCCCAAATCGTTTCATAGGCCGGGCTGACGTAGAGGATGCGCGTCTTCTCGGGGTCCGACAGCCAAAAGACCTCGCGGATGTGTTCCGCCAATTGGCGAAACATTTCCTCGCTTTCGCGCAAGGCCTCCTCGGCCCGCTTGCGGTCGTTCACGCACTGCAACGTTCCGGCCATCCGCACGAACCGCCCCTGGCTGTCCCAGATGGCCTGGCCCCGCGATCGAAACCAGCGGTATTCGCCTCGCTTCGTGCGCAGCCGGTATTCCACGTCATAGGGGCGCCCGCCGTTGATGTGGGCGGAGAGGGCTTCGAACACCATCTCCTTATCATCCGGATGGAGCCGCGACGTCCAGCTTTCCAGCACGTCCGGAAATTCCTGCTCTCCATAGCCGAGCAGGGCTTTCAGGCGCGGCGACCACCAGACCGGCGTGTCGGGCGACGACCAAGGTTGCCCCGGGCGGGGATGGCCGTCCCAGAGGCCGAGGTTCGATCCGTTGATGGCCAGCTCCAGCCGCTCTTCGCTGATGCGCAGGGCCTCTTCGGCCCGTTTGCGTTCCGTGATGTCGCGGATGATCCCGCTGAAGAACCGGCCGCCGGCGCTGGTCCAGGTCGCCAACGAGAGCTCAAGGGGAAACTCGGCGCCGTCGCGCTTCAGGCCATGGAGCTCGATGGGTCTGCCGATCAAACGGCTCTGGCCGGTCTGTTGCAGCCGCAACAGGCCGGCGGCGTGGGCGTCACGGTAGCGGGCCGGCATGAGCACCGTCAATGGCCGACCCGCGAGGTCTGCCTCCCCGTAGCCGAACAGCTCGGCGGCCGACTTGTTGCAGGAGACGATCATCCCCTCCTGATCGGCGACCACGATCGCGTCCGACGCCGACTGGACGATCGCGCGGAACCGCTCCTCGCTTTCGTTGAGCGCATGCTCGACCTGCCGCGCCTTGACCGCCAGCGCCTGGACGCCCACAGCCCGGCGCAATGTCGCGCGCAGCTCATCCCGGTTATAGGGTTTGGTCAAGTAGGCGAAGGCCCCCTGCATCAGGGATCCGATCGTCCGCTCGGAATTGGTGAAGGCGGTGAGGATGATCACCGGCAGCGTCGGGTCCATCCGTTGAAGCGACTCCAGCACGGAGAGGCCGTCCAGATCGGGCAGGCCGAGGTCGAGAATGACCGCGTTATAGTGGCGATCCTGCGTCTGAGACAGGGCTTCGGTGCCGGTGCCGACGAACTCGACCTTGTACCCGTCGTGTTCCAGCAGCTCCTGCAATGTGAAGCCGATGTCGGGATCGTCGTCGACGATCAGAATGGAGCAATCGGACGTGGATGTAATCATGGCTTCCCTCCATACCAAGCTTGCTAGACCCGGCGGCTCATCGGGCGAAGCCCCTCTTCATTGACGCCGCCGGAGAAATACCTCTCGTGATCCTTCTCGCGCTGTTCTTCATACCAAGCTTGCTAGACCCGGCGGCTCATCGGGCGAAGCCCCTCTTCATTGACGCCGCCGGAGAAATACCTCTCGTGATCCTTCTCGCGCTGTTCTTCATACCAAGCTTGCTAGACCCGGCGGCTCATCGGGCGAAGCCCCTCTTCATTGACGCCGCCGGAGAAATACCTCTCGTGATCCTTCTCGCGCTGTTCTCCATACCAAGCTTGCTAGACCCGGCGGCTCATCGGGCGAAGCCCCTCTATACCAAGCTTCGCTTGAACCGCGGGCCTCTTTATCGTCGTATCGTAATTGCGGCCAGCGGAGAAAAACCTCCAGCGATTCGTACCTTCTGATCCAAGCTTCGCTTGAACCGCCGGCCATACCAACCTTTGGTTGAACGGCGGGCTCTTCATCGATTTATCGAAACGACGCCCGCCGAGACGCGCCGCCAGTGATGTCTATCGCCTTTCTCCGAACCCTTCTTCGTTTGAACCGCCGCCGGCGAAACGCCTCATGGAATGCTCCTCTACTTCAAAAGCTCGCATGCAGCCCGATGAAGATGCGCCGTCCCGGCTCGGGGAAGCCGGGATTCCGCGCATAGTCGGAATCCAACAGGTTTTCGAATGCAAGATAGGGCTTGAGGCCTTTTCGGACCTCGTACATGAGCTTCCCGTTCAGCAGGAAAAAGTTGGTGTAGGTCGGCAAGCGGCCCGGCGAAAAATCCGCATTGGTGAACGGCGAGCCGTCGATATAGGACAGTTGCAGAAAGCCGCTGAGGCCGAACGGAGCCTGATAGATCAGCCGGGAGTTGACCTGATGGTAATAGGTGGTGCCCGGCGCCTGGCCGCGGCTCTCGAAATCAATGTTCGTGTAGGTGTAGTCCGCCGACATCGACAGGCCCTTGACCAGCCTGGCCGTCACTCCGGTCTCGATACCCTGGCTGAGCAGGGACGTGAGGTTCTGGTCTTGGGTCACGTTGCCGGGCAGCCGGACGAAGCCGATGACATCGCGAAGGTCGTTGCGGAACCACGTGACGCTGACCTGCACCCGGTCGCCCCAGAAATACTGGTCCGCTCCCGCCTCGACGGCAAAGTTCCGTTCCGGTTTCAGTTCCGGGTTGCCGATCCCGCTGAAGACGTTCAGGAGCCGGGGCAGGCGGCTCTTGTCGCCGATGGCGGCATGGAGTCTTGTGCTGGTGAACGGCTGGTAGACGACGGACCCCCGCGGGTTGACCGAATCGATCGTGCGCCGCTGGACGTACAGCATGTCGTAGTTGAGGCCGGCGGTGAACAGCAGGTTCGAGACTGGGGCATATTCCGCCTCGGCGAAGAAGTCCGTCGTGAATGACTCCTGATCTTCCGTAAACGCGGGATTCACCCCTTCCCGTTGATGGCGGTCCTGCTTCAGGAACGTGCCGGCCTTGAACCGGACCTGCTTGGTCAGGTCATAGGCCGCTTGAAGATTGGTGCCGTAGACGTCGTTCCGGTCTCGGCTGATGTCGGTGTATTGGGAGAACAACTGGTTCGGATAGAAGACCAGGTCGTTGCTGAAACGGTCGTAATAGACGTTGCCCCGCAATTCCAGCCGGTCGAACAGCCGGGTCGTTCCATAAAGATCCAGATATTGCCGTTTCCAGGTCGGGAAATTGGTGAAGTTCAACCCCCCGCCCAATCGCCCGCCGCTTTGCAGGTTGATGTTCACCGGGTTTTCGAGGTCCGCACTGTAATAGCCGGCTTGGAAGGCAATCCGGCTGGTCTTGGAGAAATCGTATCCGAGGTTCAGGGAAATGTTCCCCTTTTCATAGGCTGAGTTTTCCCGAAAGTCATTCGGCTGCACGGGCGTCGGTTGAAAATCCGAGGACAGGGGAAAGCCGTTGCTCCGGCGATAGCTCCCGGCGAGAAAGTAATTGAAGCCGCCCTTCCTGCCCCCATGTTGCAGCCAATAGTCCTGAGTGTTGTGGCTTTCATAGGAGGCCGTGAGCCTGGTCGTCGGCACGGCGGTGCCGCGCTTGGTGACGATGTTGATGACGCTGCCGATGGCGTTGGGACCGTAGGCGGCGTCCACCGGGCCCTTCACGACCTTGATCTTGTCGACGTTGTCGATCGGCAAATTGTTCAAATCGACGTCCCCGAAGAACGGATCGTAGACCGGGCGTCCGTCGATGAACACGATGGTCTGCCGCACGGTCAGGCCGCGGATGACGGCTGAGGAGGGATTTTTGCCGCCTCCGACCGACAGGAACAGCCCGGGCACGAATCGCAAGGCGTCGGCCACGCTCCGGGCGTTCTGGTCGAGAATATCCTGGGCCGTCACCTCAAAGACCTGCGAGGTCGGCCCCAACGTCTGCTCGGTTGAGGGCACCAATTCGCCCATCTGAAACAATTCCGGGTTCTGCTCTTCGCCCATGAACGCAAACAGGTCCTTGGTCTCTTGAGACTCGGCTGCGCCGGCCGGTGAATCCATCACGAGAATCCCGATGAGACACATGATCAGCAACCAGGTTACGAACATACGACCTTCTATGGCGTGAGGCGCCACGCCTGCTCCCCTGATCCGGTCCGCCACCCGTCGCCCAGGCGGTTGAACAAGTCGGCCAACCTGCCGCCGTGGCTCTTGGGATGCGACGGGTGATCACCTCATGGTCTCGTCGTCTGCGTCAAACGTCAGTCGTCAATCGTGGAATGATGCAGGGGAGGGGGTGCGAAGACTTGCCAGTCCTCTCCGCCTGACGAATGACGACTGACGGATGTCCGCTCGCCCGCGACGGCTTCCTTGCCGATCTCTTCGATCTCATGTCGATTCCAACCGCCCTTCGCGCGTCTGGTCGGGCGCCGGCTTGCGCTGATAGGGCGTCCGTTCGATCGCGATCCCGATCGTGCCGATGATCTGCCCGGCGTCGTTCCGGAGGGGCTCCACATGCGTGTGGAACGTGAGGCCCATCCAGTCCTGCTCGTAGGTGATGGATTCGCCGGCAATGGCGCGCCGGTGCGCGGCGATCGCCGGGAAGCTGTCGTCCCGGCTGTCGAAGTAGTCGTACAGGGTCGTCCCCACCACCTCGTTGGGCCGATGGCGGAGCAACGTCAGGCCGGTGCCCAGCGAGGAGGTGAAGCGCAGGTCCCGGTCGGTGGTCCAGAGGATGCCAGGCACCTTGTCGAGCAACAGGTGCAGGCCCTGTTCGCGATGGTGCAGCGCATCCTGGGCCTGTTTGCGCTCGCTGATGTCTTCGCAGACGATCATGATGAGCGGCCGGTCCGCATGGTCCCGGACGACGCGCGCGCGTTCCTTCACCCATATGACGGTGCCGTCCTTCCGGACCTTGCGGAATTCCCAGGTCAGCACGTGTCCGTCCAGGGCCAGGCAGGAGGCGAGATGACGCCGGATCGAGGCGCGGTCCTCTTCATGCACGACCGTGAAGACCGGCTGGCCGATCAGCTCGGAGACCGCATACCCGAGTTGGTCCGCGCCGAACCGGTTGACGGATTGCACCAGGCCTTCGGGATCGACCGTGAAGTACATCGAGGGGTTGTCGTCATACAGGACCCGGTATCGTTCTTCGCTGAGTTGGAGCGCCTCTTCGGCCCGTTTCCGCAAGGTGATGTCCCGGATGATCCCGCAGAAGAACGTGCCCTGTTGGCTGGTCCAGGTGGTGAGCGTGAGCTCGATCGGAAATTCGCTCTCGTCTTGCCTGAGCGCGTGCATTTCCACCGTCTTGCCGAGGATGCGGGATTCCCCGCTGGCGGCGAACCGATCCAGGCCCCGTTGATGGGCCTCCCGATAGCGGGCCGGCATCAGCATCGTGAGGGGCTGTCCCGTCATTTGCGGTTCCGTCCGGCCGAACAGCCGTTGGGCGGCCGGATTGCACGACAGGATGATGCCCCGCGCGTTGGCCAGGATGATCGCGTCGGTGGCCTGTTGCACGACCGATCGGAATCGTTCTTCTTCGGCGGTCCTGGCCTGATCCTGGGTTCTCCCGCGAAGCGGCGGAGTCCGGCCCCCGACGGCCCGGCGCAGCACCGACCGCAGCTCCTCGCGATTGTAGGGTTTGGCCAGGAACGCGAAGGCCCCCTGCCCCAGGCTGGCCACCGACCGTTCAAGGGTCGAATAGGCGGTCAGCACGATGACCGGCAGGGTCGGCACCATCGACAGGATCGCGGTCAGCACTTCAGACCCGTCGCAATCGGGCAGGCCGAGATCCAGCAACACCGCCGCGAACGACCGCTCGGAGACGCGCGCGATGGCCTCGCGCCCTGTCTGGACCGACTGAACCTCGTAGCCGTCGTGTTCCAGCAGGTCGATCAGGCCTGCGGCAATATCCGGGTCGTCGTCCACGATGAGCACGGCCGGATGGGGCAGGAGCGGATCATCGACAATCATGAGCAACCTCCGCGGGTCTTCGAATGTGAAATGGGGAATGTGGAATGCGAAATGGGAGACGAGGAATGCTCAACGGACGATTCAGAATGAGAAATGTGAAATGAGGAATTCTTAGCATTGGGAGAAGAAGCGCGCTTGTGTGAACCGAGGTTGTGGCGCGTCGTCAACGTGATACGGCTGAGGAGTGCGACCAGTTCTTGGCACGCCGGGGGCAGCCGGTCGATGTCCGGTTCATCCATCGCGTTGGATTCCTGGATAAGCCGCAACCAATAATGGGTCTCGCGCGCTTCTTTCAAGGCGATGGACATTTTCGCGAGACAATCCTTCTTGCCTTCTCCCTCACTCCTCATTCCCCATCCCTCATTTCCCATTCCTCACTCAGCACTCGTCTTCGATTCTCCCCTCATCCCGCCTTCTCCCCTCGGGGGAGAAGGGAAGGTTGAAGGGGGCATTCTCCAAGCGCTTGACCGCTGTCCGACAACTTCTGTACTCTGTCCGACAGGAGGTTTCACGATGGCTCTTGTTCAAGTGTCTGCTCGGCTGAATCCGTCCCAGTTGAAGCGAGCCAAGAAGGCCCTCGGCACCAAGACGACGAGCGAAACCCTTCAAAAAGCCTTGGACCTGGTCACCGAAAAGGCGGCGCACGATTGGGTGATCCAACGGTACAGCGGCGTCGGGAAACCGGATGCCTTCAAGCACGCCTAAGTTCGCCATTCTCGACACCTCCGTTTACATTGAGAACTTCCGAACCGGCCGTTTCGCATTTCGGATTCTTCAGTCTCCATTCGTGGTCCGATGCTCGGCGGTCGTGCTGCATGAACTCCTTCGCGGAGCGCAATCGAAGCTTGAGCGTCGGTTCGTGATGGACTTGATGAATCGATGCCAGATCATCACCCCCGCCGAAGGTCATTGGTTTCAGGCCGCTGAGACTCTGAGTGTGATGAGGAAGCGCGAGCACGACGACCGCTCCAAGGTGCGCGACTTGGCCATGGATGTATTGATCGCGCTGTCCGCTCGCAGCATCGGAGCGGCCGTGATCACCTGTAACAAGGCCGATTTTCAAGCTATCCACCGCCATCTGTCTTTCCATCTGGTCTACTGGGACTAACCTGGCTCCTCTCTCATTCATCACTTCTCATTCTCCATTCCACACTCAGCATTCCCATGGTCTCTCCACAAATGCCCATGTTTCTGCTATGGTGATCGTCCGGCTCGCGGGGCCTTGCTTCAACGTGGAGGTGTGGTCTATGAGAACGTTTGCCGCGTATTTGGAATGGGATCCGGACACACAAATGTATGTGGGGTTTGTGCCGGGCATTTCGGGAGCACATACCCAGGGCAAAACACTGGATGAACTCCACAAGAATCTGAAAGAGGTTCTGGAGTTATGTCTTGAGGAATATCGGGCAAGCGGAGAGGAACTCCCCCGGTTTGTTGGTTTGCAGCAGATCGAGGTCGCTGGATGACGAGACTGTCCATCGTAGACTGCAAGACCATGGAAAAGATCCTTCTGCGATTGGGATTTGCAAGCGTCAGACAGAAAGGCAGTCATGTGTTCTACCGTCATCCGGATGGCAGGACGACGACCGTGCCGCATCACCCAAGCCAGGATTTGGCCCGTCCTCTGGTGCGTGAGATTCTCCGAGAGATCGATCTCACGCCGGAACAGTTTCGCCGCGAGTTGGACAATCTTTAAGGCATCGGCGCTGCCGAAATAACGACGCGCATGATCGCGCTCCTCGCAGCGGCGAGGCATGGAGAGTGGCTCTCCTAACTTAGTCTTTATCATTTCTCATTCCCCATTCCTCATTTCACATTCCTCATTCATAACTTCCTTTTCAGAATCTCACCGTCAGCCACCCCATCACGCGGCTGCCGATCGTATCGCCGAGCGGATGTTCCTTGTGCTTGTCGTTCAAGGCGTTAAAGACCGACACCGCCGCCTCGGCCTCCCGCCGATAGCCCGCCGCCGCCCGTTGTTGCCAGAACCGGTAGGCGCCGCGCAGGTTCAGCAGGTCGTATGAGCCGACCCTGGAATCCACGACCGGCCCGCCGAACGGCACCAACAGCGGAAAGGTGGACCCGATTGGATAGGTGGCAGCCCCCACGTGGTGCCAGGCGACTTCGCCGTTCCAGCCGTTCTCCCAATCGCCCCGCATCCCGGCATTGAACTTGAGACGAGGAGCGCCGCGTTGAAAGGCCGGACTGTTCGTCTGGCCGATCTCCTGATAGGTGACATTGGCGAAGGCGCTCAGCCAACTCGCGGCGAGTATCTCAAAACCCGCTTCCGCGCCGTAGATGTCCGCCTCTCCCCCGTTGGCATTCTGTTGCAAGGTGGGGGAGAGCGGCGTCGTGTTGATAAGGTCGCTGATGTGGTTGAAGAACAGGCTGCTCTGCAGGGTGACTCGGCGCCAGCGGCCCTGGTAGCCAACTTCATAGGACACGATCTGTTCCGGGTTCAGTCCGCGGTTGCCCGTCAGGGTCACGGTGGGCAGACCGGTCGAGCCGGCAAAGATGCGCCGGAGGTCCTCCTGCGTCTCGAACAGCGTGGGGGGGCGATAGGCGACCGAGACGTTCGCGCGCAGGGTCTGGCCGGGCGCGAGCGTATAGATCAGCGCCAACCGGGGGCTCACGGTGTGATGAATCTCGGTGTGCAGGTCGTACCGCAGGCCGCCGACCGCGACCAGCGCCGGCGCGATGCGCCATTCGTCTTGCACGAACAGCCCGAGCCGGTCCTCCCGCCCGAAGGCCGCCGTGCAACTGCACGAGAGGGAGTTGTGCCGGTAGTTGATGCCGTAGGTCACCTCATGGGCATCCCAGAGGCTGATGGAATGTTGGGCTTCGATGTTGTAGGTATTGCCGGTGAAGGCCAGCAACGTGGACCCGTCGCGGGTCAGGACCTGCGTCAATCCGTCGAGAGATGGATGAGACAGGGCATGGCTGTCGGTGTAGAAGCCGCTCCAGAAGGCGCGGATCGTGAAGTTGCCCTGTTCGTAAGCGACCTGCGAGTAGGGGAGCGAGACGCCGGTTTGGAGGATGTTGGCGCCCTGGCCGGCAAGCGGGCCGTCGAATCGGTTCGAGTCGGCCAACCCGCCCGAGACGAGGAGGCGCGCGGAGGAGGAGAGATCGTAGGCCGTGTGCAGGTTAAACCGATAGGTGCGCGCAGCCAGCCCGTCCCGATTGCGCCATTGCTGGTTTTGATCTTCTCCGACGGAGAGGCGATAGCCGAACTTGCCCTGCGTGCCCGCATGCACGGCGGCACTGGTCACGGTGCCCAGCTCGCCCGCGCCGACCTGTACCGTGGTGCCCCGCATCTCCTCCGGCGATTTCGTGATGATGTGGATGACGCCGTCGAACGCGTTGAATCCGTAGAGGGCTTCGATCGGCCCCTTGACCACTTCGATGCGCTTGATCTCGGGCAAGGTGATCGGAAAGGATTTCCAAAACATCGTGCCCTGCACGTCCACATAGACCGATCGCCCGTCGATCAACACGAGCAGCTTGTTCGCCAACACTTGATTGTCGCCCCGCACGCTCACGTTGAAATCGGCGCCGGTGGTCTGCATGACGTCGAGGCCCGGGATGCGGCGCAACAGCGTGGGGATGTCGGTCGCGCCGGAATGGCGGATGTCTTCGTCGGTCAGCACGTACACGTTGGAGGGCGAGTCGGCGATCGAGGCAATGCGCCGCAAGGGCGTGACGACGCGATCGTCTTTGAGGAGCGCCATCTCCTCGCTGACGAGCGCCAGGTCGTCTCCTGCGAGAGCCGAAGCGGCAGTGCCCATCGAGACTACTCCTGCGATCACGGCGGACGCCCACCTCAGAGAGGCTGTCTCCTTGCGCCCGCCGGCCTGTCGATTCCCGTTCCGAGCCATCATCAAGCGGAGGTGGTACAGGATGCGTCCGCCCTACATCAGTGGCCCGGAATCTCTCGGATCTCAGAGGCCAGAGCAGTCCAATCCTGCTATCGCGTGCGCGCTTTCCTAGGGCAAGAGTCGTGCTACGAATCGAGAAGGGGCAGGTAGAGAGGTCATTCTAGAGAGTGTCATAATAACAACGGGTTAGAAGTAATGGCCGGACCTCTTTCGGGTGGGGAAATCAGAACACGCATCAAGTCGTTTATCCATCTGGATACGGTTGCCGGATACGCCCTCTCACATTTGGATAAGGTGGGAACCGGTCAGCCTGTGAACGCTCAGGCCGGCGCGGGGAAAAACACCCCGCGCCGGTTCATGCAGAGGGTCTCGACCAAGGAAGGATCGGAGCCATTCGCCCCAAATCAGGCTGGCTGATCGAGGCTCAGGTCAAGGTCGAGGTCAAGGTCCAACCTGCTCCCACTGCGCCTCGCGAACGGGAAAGGTCGAGAGGGGGCGGGAGCCGCCTTTCATCTTCCGAGGTCTGCCGCACTTGAGTTCCCCCAGGCGCGGCGGATAGGGCCGTCCATGCCGTTGCTCCATCCGAGCGAGGGATTCGCAGAGCGCGGTCTTGATCAATCCCGTCAAGGTCACGCCGGGCGTCCAATAGACGGTATTTCTCAACTGATCCAACAGGTCAACCGGCAGGTTCAGCGTCACGCGCCGGTAATGCCGTGGTTCGGCCGGCGAGGCCGCATCGCTTGAATCCGCTCCGGTCGATCCGGAAGCCATGAACTGGTCAGCCCTGGCCTGCATGAGCGTGTTTTCCATCGATCGATCCCTCCAAAGAAGCCCTCATGATGGTTGTGGATCATGTCGATCGGGCGGCGTCGAAGCCCGTCCGATCTATGGAAGACCCACCGGGGTCTTGGTTCGTTCCTTTCGAGGTCGCCCCTCCCACAACGAGAGCATCAGGACCCAGACCAACCCGACAACTCCAGCCAATAGACCGAGAAACACCAATTCGGAATCCATAAGCCTTCCCCTGTTCTCTCCCACCGTTCGGTGTGACGGAATGAATGCCCTTCCGCCGGGAGTCGACAGATGGTGGATTCTTTGTCCGGGTGGTGTCGCAACACCTGTGCCAATGGGGAAACCGGTTCCCTGTCGAATCCCGTCCAGTGGAATTTGAGGAATCCTGCGCGGTTTGAGGGGATTGCCCCCTCTCTTGGTCAGGGACGAAGATCCCGACGGATGGGCGAACCGCCGACTGTATCCAAACCGATCCACGACTGTATCCATTCGGATAACATCGATCGGCTGTCTGTGCCGTGAAACGAAGACAGGAGCGGCCTTGCGCCTGCCGGTGGATCCCTTGTCGAGCAGCAGGGCCGTCAGTTCGGGGAAGCTGTCGGGCAGGGAGAAGGGGTGAAATAGAGCAGGTAGGTGGCCATGCCGTACCGCTCCTGGCTATCGTGAAGAGGCCGATGGTACACCATGGTCAGGCGGTAGCGGTCGCGCCGGTTGATCGGGAACCCAGTGATGTCGGAAAAGACCTGTTCCGCCGAAAACCCGAGCAGCTTCCCCGCCTCATCCAGATCCGGGGCCGTCCGCAAGAGCGTCGTCCGTGAGGAGAGGTTGTCGAGGAACATGAGGGCGAGGTAGTCGTGGGCATGGGCATAGGCGAATTTCACGCAGCCGTCGAAGGGAAACGAGACCTCGGTCGAGCGGGTCGTCACGCCATGCGGGAGCCGCAACCCTTCATCGGTCTCCTCCGTTCCCGCCTCGGCAAAACGAAGGTAGCAGTCAGACGTGACGCTGATGTGGTGCGTCTCCATCGGGATCACCGGAGCGCCGGCCGGAGCCAAGTGCAGCGTGAGACGGATCACGACGCCCCGTCTCGGCTCGACATGGTCGTAGAAGGACGCGACCGCGAGCAGTTTGGCGCCCTTCGCCACCGCGACGCCGTGGCCGGGAGGAAAACGAACTTCCGTCATTTCCACGCCCGATCCCCCGAGCAAATAGGGCGCGCCCCTGCAGAAGGTGCTGGGCCTCGTGGTATCCAGCACCGACACGTGGTGGAGATAGTGTTTGGGCAACGGCAGGCCGTCCGATGTGCCGACCGAGGCCTGGTAGCCGACGATCACGAGGTCGGTCGGCACGGAGAAGACATGGGCGGGGACCGGGACATGCCCTTGCGCGTGCGCTCCGATATCGAGCGGGCCGAACGTCACGGTGACCTGGCTGTCCTGCCAGGCGACGGAACTTGGGACCTGGGCCGACAGTTGCGGCAGGTCAGGGGTCGCGTGATCGTCGGCTGCGCTTGGGTTGGTCCCAAAGGCGGCCGGCGCCATGAGAACTGCAAGGCCAAAGCTCAGGGCGAGAGAGCCGTGCGGGCGCGATTTGCCGACGGGCAGGCAGCTCATGGATCTGTGTGCCTCGAAGGAGTGTGAGTGGGCGCGGCCGTGCGATTGGCTTGATCCGGTTCTGGTTCGGCGCAGGGACCGGCTGTCAGGTACAGAATGTAGTTGGCCATGCCGTAGCGCGGGATCCGGTCATGAAGCGGACGGTGAGAGATCATCGTCATCTCATAGGCCTCGTCCTTGGAGACGGAAAATCCTCGTGCGCTGCTGTAGACCTGGCTTGGCGGAAAGCCGATCAAGGTGCCGTCCTTCGTGGTATGGGGGGCGGTTCTGAGCAGCGTCCGGCCGGAAGTCCGGTTCTCCAGCGTGAACAGCACCAGATGGTCGTGCCCGTGGGGGTAGGCGTATTTGACGCAGCCGTCCATCCTGAAGGTTACCGGGGCCGTGACGACCGACAGCCCCTGCGGGAGCGGCAACCCTTCGTCGGTTTCTCCCGGCGCGCGCCGATCGAGTTGGCGATAGCAGCCCACGTTGATGCCCATGTGGTAGACCTGGAGCGGCGTCAGGCCGGCGCCGGCCGAGGCCAGGTACAGCGTGAAGCGCGCCACGACCCCCGTCGTGGCCGGTGCCCCGTGATAAAAGGCCACGACGGCCATCAACCGATCGGCGGCCTTGATCTCGACGCCGTAGCCCTCGGGGAACCGGGCGTCCGACATCTCCAGGCCCGCGCCGGCGAGAAAATACACTTCGCCGGGACAGGCGGGGCTTTCCTTGTTGGGATCGATCAGCAGCAGATGGTGCAGGTAGTGCCGCGGCAGCGGGGTGCCGTCCGTCTTGGACAAGGAGGCGTGGAACCCGGTCAGGAACGTATCGCGCGGCACTTGGAAGACATGCGGCGGCAGGGAAGCGGCCAATTCGCCGTCATGGCCGGTCGGCAGATCAAGCGGGCCGAAGGTGATGGTGATGCGATCCGGCTCGATTTCGACCGAGACCGGTGCCGCCGGCGAGAGAGCGGGGACGACATGGTCGTGCGGCGCGCCGGTCGCCCAGGAAGCCGGTGCGCCGGCGATCGCAGTAAGAAACAGCAGGCCCGTCGCTGCGAAACCTGTCAGGTTGGAAGCGCGCCGCCTCATCGTCTCTCTGATATGGCGTCCTCTCACCGCCTCCTCTCCCCACGGAGGCGAGGGATTAAGTACGGCTCTCCAAACTCAGCACTCAGCACTTAGAGTCTGAGTGTCAGCCAGCCCATGACGCGGCTCCCAATCGTCTCCCCAAGCGGATGTTCCTGATGCCGATCGTTCAGGGCGTTGAACGCGGAGACCGCCGCCTCTGCCCTGTCCTTCCAGAATCGATAGCCGACGCGTATATTGAGCAGGCTGTAGCTGCCCACCATCGGATTCAAGAGGGGCACATTCAGCGGGGGGCCGGAGAGGTCGCTGAAGGCGGTGGAAATCGGGTAGGTCGCAGACCCGTAATAGTGATAGACCACTTCCCCGTTGATCCCGTTCTCCCAATCCCCCTGCAGGCCGGCGTTGAACTTGAAGCGGGGCGCGGCGCGGCGAATCTCGGTGTTGATTGACTGGCCGATCTCCTGGATCGAGTAGTTGGCGAATCCCGACAGCCAGGAGGTGGCCCGGAACTCAAGGCCGAGTTCGCCGCCATAGATATCGGCGGCGCCCTGATTGTTGACGAAGACAACGGTGTTCCCTCTGGTCTCCGGCTCGATCAAATCCGAAATGTGGTTGAAGAAGACATCCGCGCGAGCGCGCAACCGGTGTCGCAGGAACCAGCCCTGGTAGCCCAGCTCATAGGAAATGATTTGCTCGGGGCTGAGGTTCGACGACCCCTTGATCGGCAGCGGGCAGGGCGGCGGCACGGCGAAGGGAAGGCATGGCACGCCGAACAGGGTCGTGGTCTGGAGGATGTCGTTGTGCGTTTCCGTCAAGGTCGGCTGCCGGTAGGCCAGCGAGATGGCCGCGCGGAACGTGTGGTTTTCGGCCGGCCGATAGATGAGCGCCGCGCGGGGGCTGATCGTGCCGGGAATCTCCGTGTGGAGATCATAGCGAAGCCCGGTCACCAGGGTGACCTGGTTGGTGGGCATCCATTCGTTCTGGACATAGAGGCCCAGCCGGTCTTCCCGGCTGAATTGGTCGATCCAATTATCGGACAGCATATTGTGGCGGTAATTGACCCCGTAGGTCAGCCGATCGACGGAACCGAACTCCAGCGCGTGCTGCGCTTCGATATCGACCGTATCCGCCTTGGTCGACCGGATCGGATTGCCGTCGCGGCTCGTCACGCGGAGGTTGCTGGTGCCGCCTGGGCCAAAGGCGGCCAGGGTGGGAAAGGTCAACACGTTGCTGTCGCTCGTGAACTTGCGATAGAAGGCCCGCACGAAGAAGTTCTTTCGTTCGTAGCCGACCCGGCCGAAGCCGTCGACCGCCGGCGTCAACGGGGTGACCGTATTGGTGAAGGGGCCTTCATTGCGGTTGGCATCGACCAGGCCCCCTTCGAGGAACACGCGGGACTCGGGCGAGAGCCGGTACTCCGTCAGCGCATTGAACCGGTCTGAGCGAAAGGAGAGGGCGTCGCGATTGCGCCATTGGTTGGTCTGATCGTGCCCCACCGACAGGCGGTAGCCGAACTTATCGACCGAGCCGGCCTGCGTGGCGGAGGCGGTGATGGTGCCGTATTCGCCTCCGCCGAATTGCAGGGTCGTGCCCTTCATCTCCTGGGGCGTCTTGGTGATGATGTTGATGACGCCGTCGAACGCGTTGAACCCGTAGAGGGCTGAGGCCGGGCCCTTGAGCACCTCGATCCGTTTGATCTCCGGCAGGGTGATGGGAATCACCTTCCAAAACAGGGCGCCCTGGATGTCCAAGTAGATCGAGCGCCCGTCGATCAAGACCAGCATCTTGTTCGCGACCGTCTGGTTGTTGCCCCGCGCGCTCACGTTGAATTCCGAGGCCGACATCTGCATCACTTCGAGGCCGGGCACGCGCCGAAGCACGGTCGGCAGGTCGATCGCGCCCGACATCCGAATGTCGTCGTCGGTAATGACATAGACGTTCGAGGGAGCCTCGGAGATCCGCTGGGCGTGCCGGCTCGCCGTGACGACCGTCTCTTCCTCCTTGGCGATGCCCAGCGTATCTTCTTCCGCGCGCAGATCGTGCCGGCTGGAACCGGACGGCGTGTCCGATTGGGCTGACGCGCGGAGCGGCGAAGCGAACCCGAAGAGGACAAGGAGGGCGAGCAAGGCCAAGTGAAGGATCACGCTTGGTCCTGGGCGAGATAGTCGGTATGGAGTCACAATCTTCGGCGCGTAGTATACCTAATTACGTAACAGAAGGCACGCTCTATCCCGAAAGCAGGGTTTCGCGGCCTTTCCATCCACGGGGTGATGGCGTTCGCCGAACGCAAGGCACAGATTGCGGAACAATTGGAACATCAAGAGGGAGGGAACATGCCAAGGAGCGATTCTTCGGCAAACGCATGCAATGATCGGTTAACGGTAAGGTGAAGGTCTCCCTTGGCGCCCCGCTGACTGAGACAGTTTCTTGAGAAAGCTGATGCTAGGCGCAAAGAAATATTCTCCTCCCAGCAAGTGCACATAACCCATGAAGTTGAAGGGCGTGGTCGTCGGTTCACCCCATCCTTTCGGCCATAACTGAGATTGACCGTTCCCACCTTGCCCGATAAGAGGATCAACTCCGGTCTTAGCGACGGGAAACTGTTCATCATTGGCGCAACGTGCTTGGAGAAACTCGTATTGCTCCTGGATATCGCTTTGGAAACACATGAAGAGCAGCCCCACTCCATTGGTCGGCAACTCTTCCAAGCGGGGCTTATCCTTCGGTTCGATTTCCCGCCTTCCGTAAGGAATGCCGCGTCTGACAATTCTATGGCGTCGCTCGGCCTCCAGTTCGCGAAGAGGACCATATCTTCGCCTCGCAGGCGAAATCGAATCCCCTCTGGGATTGACCTTCCGTATGTGCGCATGGAAAGGACATTTCGTCCCATCATCTCGAGCATAGTTAAAATCGTTGAAGAGGTAGTCATTCGGAGATACTTCGTTATCCACAGGCTGCTCCTTGGTGGTTGTGATCGGGTGCCCATCGGGGAACCGACCGATCACCAAGGCCCCGGCATGATCGCTCTCCCGTTCCGTCATGCCGATCGCACGAGCTAACTGTCTGGTTGCCAGTTCAAAGCCCCTAACGTCTTGCTCCAGCTTGCGAAACACCAGATAGCTCCCATAGCTGTCGCGGGTCTCCCCATTCGGATCTTGCACGAGGACTAGACTCAATGGACCGTATGGATTCCATTCTTGCGGTGAGCTTGCACTTACCGTTGCGCTGTCCGACTTCGTCTTGAAGAACAGAGGCTGGCTGATGCTGTCAACGTAGCCAAAGTGTTCGATGGGATAGCCATTCTTGTTGCGCAGCACCCTGCCAAATTCGACGCCCAATACCGTTCCTGCACGATTATGTTCGATCTCATGCCTCAATCGTCTCGTCTCCCGAAGAATGAGAGCTTCAATATCATCGGCCAGCAGGATCATGGCGTGGATGTCATCCCGATAGCATTCTTCCCACAGTTTGGGATCAGGGTCATGGAGGGCCCGTCCAGAAGCCTTCATGCCGGCCCTGAACTTTGGATCATTGGGAAGCGAGCGCAGGCCAAGCGCTTGATAGCCTCTGGCCGTTAAATACAGGTTTCCGAATAAAGTACCCGCAATGTCCGCCTCCCGGTATAACAAGCTTTCTTCATGCTGGCGTTTTGCCGATGTGATATGCGTTTCTGCGAAGTGTCCGATCCACGATGCTGCGGCGGCAACATCCGGCCCGAAACGAATGAATACATGGGCGGTATGGTCTCGACCGTGAGCCTTGAGAATATTGCCCTGTAGGTCGCTCATCAAGGAAGCATACTCAGCCGCTGTCGGATCAATGGGTTCGACATTGTCGAGATTGATAGCCATGCGTCACCATTTCTTGTCCGATCGAGGGTTAGATGTCCGGGGTGAGCCGACCGCAACGAGGTAGAGCGTCGATTGATTCAATCCATCTAGACCGAGAAGCGAATCCACCTCCCTGTCGAAAAACCCTCCGATATTGAGACAGCCTAATCCGAGCGCGCCAGCCACCAGATTCAGATTCTGCGCAACGTGACCGGTCTCAAGAAGCGCGAAGCGATACCCCCGGTTCCCGTACTTGAACACGGTCCGTTCGAAGACGCTGGTAATGAAAAACAGAATCGAAGAGCAGTGGATAATATCTGGCTGTACGAGGGCTCGTGACAATCTTGGCGAATGGTCGCCCGATAATACTCTTCGCACGTGGGCCTGGTCGGGGTTGTAATGGTAACACCCTGCTTCAAGCCCTTCTACACGGCTGCTGTAGAAGAACAGCTCCAGCGGGTACAGGGCTCCACCAGACGGAACCGCCCGAAACGATCGAGGAATGGACGAGGTTGAGTTCTTCCTCATCGGGCCATAGGCGTAGTGAAGGAAAGTCGATGTGTCCTCCAAACTCAGAGTGGCCGGAAACATCTCCCTGTGCGAAGCACGGGCCGTGAGGACGCTGTCGAGCGGAATGGACAAAGGCGATGCCGAAGGCAAATGAATAACCGGATAGCCCTCATAGGGTAAGGACTCATAGAATTGGGCCATTCGTTTCCTAACTTCCTCAGCGGGGGCAGCGAAACTATGGCGTCCAATTTTGGAGTTTTCGTGGAAGAGTTCCCAAGTCTTTTCGTCATCACCAGGCGGCACGAGAATATCTTGCCAATGTGAGGGTTTCATGAATGCGACCCTAGGGATAAGGATGAGGAGCGGGATTGTCGCCAGTTGCGCAAGTGATGCCGCCGTAGCCCAGCCGTTGGGGGATTGTCCATAGGCGTTCCCCGCCTAAAGCACGCAACCGATGTCCTATGAAGAGCGGATGAAAGCCGGGGATTATCGCTCTGACGACTCGAAGCCCGAGGTTGCGGACATCGTCCGTGGTGAGATCGGCCAGCAGGATCCGTGCTCCAAGGGAGGCGATACGACTCTTCAACACTTCAAGATCGCTTCGGGCATCGCCGGTCGAGAGATCGGAGAGGGCATCAAAGGGAACGGGATCGCCACGCGAGACGATGAAATTTGCCAAGTGCGCGTTTTCATGTGCACAGAAGAAATGCACATGATCGTCCTGGCTTGTGATCCCGCCGCAGCCTGGGCCCGATACGAGCGGCGGCGATCCTTTCAAATGATAGGCGAGCCTCCACGTATGAGCTATTTCCTCCATGCTTTTTCTTGCCGCAATCACGGGATTCAGACTCGAGGCCGCAGCGAATATCAACGCCGGGCCATCAGGCTCCGTGTTGCTTGCGATCGAGAGCACGGTCGGTACGCCGTGATCCATTTCGAGAAACAGAAGTGTCAGCTTGGTTCCAGTCGCTTCGATCCGATCGGCCAGATCGGCAAGAGGAGCAGGAAGACTCTTTCTGAGAATGATGGGCCGGGCAAGACGCGCTTGCCAGGTGATGGTAAACGCATCCCGTTCGATGACCTCGCAGATTCCCCCCACGGCAGCCTCTTCAAACGAGCAATGACAGGCAAGCCCAGTGGAAATGCGTTGGCAAAACGGCGGCTCTCCTGCGGCGGTATCAAAATGATACGGCATGAACACCATGGCCGCCGGGACGTGAACAGGGGCGCCTGTCGCAAGATCGACGGATGGGGTCCAGTGGATCGGAGTGGATTCCGTGAAGGGCACATAGGGAAATTCAGGGTCTTGATATTGCGTCTGCTCATACAGAGCGAACGACTCCGGTGGGATGCAATCAAAAGAGGCACTGGCGTAAGGCGAAAAGGGCAATTCGTCGAGGCGATAAAAGGCGGAGCAATACCGTTCGATTGCCTCCCCGACGGCCTTTCCCAGCGCGGAGGTTCGTTCACTGGCTGCTCCCCCGCCGGAGGCATAGTTCTGATACCCTCCCAGTGGCCGAGCATCGCAGGCTTGAGCCAAGTAGTGAAAGAAAGCCGGCGCGCCCGGCTCCCGCCTGATCTCTTCCACATGACGGATTATCCCTACCCGGTCATCGAGCAGGTCTTCGAGAACATCCAAGAGTCGTCTCACGGGGACCTGTATTTGCCTAGAGAGCCCGTTCATCTGCCAGCGCCTTCGTAATGGAGATGGGGGGGTGTGCGACTACAGGACCGCAAACGGGACATCGGGGCACCTTCAACGCTCTCCGCCTCGACATCTGGCCGGCGAGAACGTTGATTTCGATAAATGTTCCGGGCTTGCGCTTGGGGAGCACGTCGCTAAAAACACCGATCAACTCGAAGCAGGCGACCTCGGCCGACACGGTGGCCATCACGGGATGGAAGCCCGTCACCCCTTGACCCTCAAATGCCATACGGTCGAAGATCGATGCCGTGTGGGCGTCCTCTCGATTCGAGTGTTCCCTCAAAGTAAAACATTCGTAGCAAGGGGTTTCGCCAGGGATCATCAAAGGGCCGACGGTGCCCACCATATTGTGTAGCATGACCGGCATCATGGGCAGTGCTTGTTTTATGCAGAGAGCGTTTATCTGTCGAAAACAGTCTGCAGCCGCAAAATCGCAGGCTGCGACCAAGCAGTCGAGCGGATAGCGAGCCGGATGTCTATCCCACTCGACAAAGGAGAGAAAGTCGTCTCCTTCGCCCTGCCCAAGGTTCGGCGTCGAGTCCGGAACGTCGAACATCCTGAGATTGCGGAGGATGGGAAGATCGATAATTGTAAGATGCTCAAATCCCGAGTCTCTAAGTTCGGCGATGAGGCGCCGGCTGATAAAGTTGACGCCCAGAATTCCCAGGTGCTTCGCCGCCAGTCTGTTTCGAACCTCCTGCAAGGAGGACTCGAAATGCCAATAGAAGACATCTTCTCCTTCTTCCAGCTCGTCGCTGCGTAAGTGTGATCGGTTCGTGGGTAACAATAAACGGCGTTGGATGAGCTGGTTGATGAGCTGTCGCACGACAGGTCGGTCAGGTTCCGCAAATTGTTCACAGATTTCTTCACCGGCCTTCTCTTCAAAGGCCGCAGCGAGTAAGACATCCCGCACGATGGCTGCGGCGCGGTCTCCATTGATTTTGACTTCGGTGCAACCGCGTTTGAGCAAGACGCCGCCGGCGATCGGAATGATTTGCGTGGGCATTGAGCGCAGCGGAGGTTCCATGTTGCTACTCCCCGAAGGTGTACCCGCCTCCGTCGAAGACTATACGCAGGTACAACAGAAGTAAGCAGAGGTGCCGTACGACATGTTGTTGTGCTTTTGGAGAACCAGCGCAAGGGTCTGGAAATCGTTCACGCTCAGGGTCTTAAGCTGGCCGCTCAGGGTCGGACGTGGGTCTCCTGGTGACGTGAAAGGGCCACCGTCATAATTGACTGGCAAGTCTGCCGGCGACCAACCGGCGAGCCGCATCAGGTCGCCCCTGGTCAGTTTGCCGAACTTGGTTTGCCAGACAATTTGCCGTGCTGGGTCGTCTTTTTTTTCGTCCTCAAACAGAATGTCGTCCAACGTGTCCATCGGATTGGGTGCATTTGGATCGCGCGCCATAGGGCCCTCCCTGTGTGCTGAATAGTGTAATAGTCACGAGATCGTTGCCGACTTGTGCGGCCACGCTGTACGTTCAAGTGCAGGTGCAGCAGAAATACACCCCCGCGTATTTCATGCCATTGAAATGGCCGAGCATTTCCGTAAGCGCCTGCATATCTTGTACGTCAAGCGCTTTAAGGGGGTCGGAAAGAGTCGGATTCTCATTGCCGCGACCGTCTAGGGGCATCCAGCCGACTAGGCGCATGAGATCCCCGCGGGTGACGACATTGTATTTATCCTTCCAGACATAGTTGCGAGGAGGATTGGTTCCTGGGATTCGACCGCCGTTTTGGTATGGATCGAACGGCAAAATATCCTTTAGCTTGTCCCCTGCTGCTGGTGGCTTCTGTCCCATCGTCTTCCCTCCTTTTGATGTGTAGCTGAACGACCAGAGTATCGCAGACCTGTGCAAGTAACCCGCTGTCTATCGATCGTCAATATTTCACTGTGAGCCACCCCATGACCCGGCTGCCGATGGTTTCGCCGAGCGGATGCTCCTTATGTTTATCGTTCAGCGCGTTGAACGCGGTCACGGCCACTTCCGCTTCTCGTCCCGTTTGCCGCTCCCGCCAGAATTTGTAGGCGCCGCGCAGATTCAACAGGACATAGCTGCCGACAGTGGCGCTCGGTGGCAGTGGCGCGCCAAAGAACGTAAATCCGACGAAGCCCGGGTCCAGGGGATACGTCGCCGAGCTGACATAGTGGACGAGCGCCTCCCCGTTCACCCCATTGTCAAAGTCTGCCCGCACGCCCGCATTGACCTTGTGCTGGGGAGCCCCTCTTGCCACCCGGTTTGCCTGAGCAGTATTACCGGTGGTATAGGTTTGCCCGATGTCCTGGTAAGTATAGTTCGCCAAACCGGAGAGCCAAGTCGTGATTTGGGCTTCGATGCCGACCTCGCCCCCATAGATATCCGCCGCGCCTCCTCCCTGACCGATCGCTCCCTGAGTGCCACCGTTGGCAAAGCTGTTGGTTCCAGGGCCGACCGAGGCGATGCTGATCAGATTCGAAATGTGATTGAAGAACAGATCAGCCCGCACCCGCAGCCGGTGCTTCCAGAACCAGCCCTGATAGCCCGCGTCGTAGGAAATAATCTGCTCGGGCGCGAGATTCCGGTTTCCATTCAGCGTGGTCCGAGTTTCACCGGTGAACGGGTTGACGCCCACTTGGCAGGGGGCGAGCGATGGTGAGAAGGGGATGCGAGGACTGATACAACCAAAATTGGCTGTTTGGGTCTCAAAAAGGGTGGGCGGCCGATACCCGACTGAAACCCCTGCCCGGAAGCTGTGGTTCTCCAGGGGGCGCCACTGGAGCGAAAAGCGTGGGCTGATCGTCGGATTGATGAACGTGTCCATGTCATAGCGAAGACCTCCGACGGCCGTGAGTGACTGGGTCAAGCGCCACTCGTCTTGCAGGTAGAGACCCACGCGGTCTTCATGCCCGTCGGTGAAATTCCCCTTTGCCGTATTATGGCGATAGTTGACCCCATAGGTGAGGCGGTTCCCGATCCACAGGTCAATGGCATGCTGGGCTTCAATGTTATAGCTGTTGGCCTCCAAGAAGTGAGCCGAGGTTCCGTTCTGATCCACGAATCTGATGTTATTCGAGACTAATGGATTAGCCCCGACTGTCCCAGGTTGGTGGTTGCCGGTCCAGAAGGCTCGGATGAAAAAGTTTGGCCGGTCATACACGGCGCTGGCATAGCGCTGCATCGGCTGTTGGGTGATGGCGGTGACATCCACAATCGGACCATCGTAGCGGTTGGAATCAGCAATGCCGCCCTGGAGTGTGAGCTTCGCATCGCCAGGCATGGCATATTCGAGTTGGCCATTGAACAGATTGTTGCGGAAGGCCAACGAGTCTCTGTTATTCCAGCTATTGGTTTGATTGTGGCCGTACGAGAGGCGATAGCCAAACTTGTTGTGCACGCCGGCGACAATGGCGGCGCCTGAGATCGTGCCGTACTCTCCGCCGCCGAACTGGAGGGTGACGCCTTTCATCTCGGCGGCCGATTTGGTGATGATATTGATGACCCCGTCGAAGGCATTAAAGCCGTACAAGGCAGCCGCCGGACCTTTCAACACTTCGATCCTCTTGATCTCCGGCAGCGTGACCGGAATGTTTTTCCACAACACTTCACCCTGGGAGTCTAAATAGATAGACCGCCCATCCACCAGCACGAGCATCTTGTTGGCTCGCAACTGGTTGTTTCCGCGGGCGGCCACGTTGAAGTCGGCTCCGTTGACTTGCATCACGTCAATCCCCGGGATGCGGCGTAGGATGGTGGGGATGTCGATGGCGCCGGAATGCCGGATATCGTCGTCGGTAATGACATACACGTTCGACGGGGCTTCGGAGATGGGCTGAGGTTTGCCTGGATACATCCCCCTGGCGATTGATGCGCTTCCTTCTTGAAGGACCACTTTCCGCTCTTCCTCAATCAGCTTGGTCATATCATCCGGGGTGCCGGTAGCCTCGGGGCCTGCTTTCGGTCCAGGTCGAGAAGCCCCTTCTTGTTGAGAAGAAGCTGGGTCCTCAGCTTGTGCCGGCACTATGGCTATGCACAAACCGGTCAGAGAGAATGCGAGCGACGCGAGTTGAAGTGGCCAACTTGTCAGCCATCGGAAAACGAGAATGTTCTGCCATTGAGAGCGGGCGACGCCCATGATCGAGCGAGGGCGAGAGCAGCGATGTTCCGGCAACCGAGCAGCCATCTGCGGCTAACTCTCTTTCTTCTCCTCCTGGTCCGAGGAGGGAGGAAAGAACAGGACCGGCCTCACCGATGAGGGCGTTATACGTAAACCCTTTAGGTTCGTTTGGCAAGGCCTTAATTTTCTAGAGCCGTTCGGCTCTTGTCGTCTCATCGAAAATATGGGATAGTATCCGGCTAATGCCCTGCCGGTAAGCTTTCGCAGCGGTTATTCCGACCCACGAGTTTTCGAACCGTTCGCCAACCGTCCCCTTGCCGAGCCAAATGGACCCTGTGTCCTGGTGACGGGCTCATTCCACTGCGCGTGAGCGCCACGAATCATGAGCCGCAGTCTCCCGTCCAGCCTATCGATGCGAACCGCGTCGTCGTTCCGGCTACCGGCCAGCGACGGATCGACAGGATTTCTCGACCGGAGAACGAACCGCTTTGATCATTCTCGAATGATGGATGCCCGTCCTGCGCCACGGGCCCCGAGGCCGTGCCGTCCAGCATCAATGGGCTGGCCAACCAGCCCCCCGGTTCAGGAGGCACTCCGTAACGCCCCGCCATCACAAAACTGCTGAACTGGCCGCCCTGCGCCAAGGCGGCACAGCGCTGGCTGAGCAGCGCCGTAGCGGTCAGCGGATTGTTCGGCAAGGCGACCAGCCGGCCCGCCATCTGCGAAGTCGGGGATTGGATGTTCACCGTGCCGCTGATGCCGAACTGGGACGAGGCGTCAATGACGCTGGTCGCGTCCGCGAGGAACGACTGAGTCGTGATCGAGATGTTGCCGCCCTGTCCCTGCGTGGCATTGGCCACGATCCGGCTGTTTTGCAAGATGACGGCTTGTGGATCGATGACGATGTTGCCGCCCACCGTCGTTGCGGAGCCCTGGACGGAGGCGTTGAGCTGGCTGTTGATGAGCCGTACGCTGTCCGTCGCGAGGATCGTGATGTTCCCGCCGCTGGCCTGCGCCGCCTCCGTCGTCACGGAGCTGTTGGTGCTGGTGAAGGTCCGGCCCGCATTGATCGTGATGTCGCCTGCATCGGCTGGGCCGGTGCTGCTCGCGGTGATGGAACTGCCGTGGTCCAGCGCGACGGATTGGCCGGCTGTGATCGAGATGGCGCCGCCTGGTCCCGGCCCCGATGTGCTGCTGCTGACTCTCGTGCCCTGATCGGCAGAGAAGGTAGTGGCGTTGAAATTGATATTCCCCGCTGGAGCAGCTCCGCTCGTATTGGTCTTGATGTTCTTGCTGTTGGTCAGTTGGATGCTTTCTGCCGTGACCATGATTGTGGCCGGCGTGGTTGTGCTGTTTCCGCCGAAGACGACCGTGTTCAGCTCCAGATTATTGAGCAGGAGCACCTTCGCGGCATCGGTGGTTTCGGAGCCGACACCGGATATGATGATGTTGCCCGCCTGTCCAGATAAGCTGACACTCGCCAGGAAGCTTTGGGGCAGGGCATTGATCAGGGTTCCATCCGGTCTTGTATGGGCGCGCAGCGTATTGACGTTGAGCGTAATATCGCCAGCCGGCGGGGGCGCCTCTCCGAACGTCGCTGTCACGATTCCGGCGTCGTTGGCCAGACTCAAGGTATCCGTCGTGATCGTAATATTCCCTGGTGGGGTGCTCGCGGTCCCGCCATCCGCTCCCGCACTGATAAAGGTGCTGTCGAGGGCCACGAGTCTGGCTGCATCGGTAGACTCGGGACGAATCCCCGAGATAATAATGTTGCCGGTCGGTCCGGCCGTACTGCCTGGATTATTGCTCGTCACGATAAAGACCGTTCTGGCCCCTTCAATCCTCGTCTCATCCGGGTTCACATTCCCGAGCATGGTGTTCACATTGAAGGCAATATTCCCTGCGGGGGCGGGGCCGATCGTATTGGCCACGATGGTTGCTGCAGCTCCACCGCCAGGCAATCCCTCGTTTGTCAGGACCAGAGAATCGGCGCTGATAGTGATCAGAGAACGACTTGCCTCAGGTGAACCTCCGAATATCCTTGAGCTGATCGAACTATCCCTGAGGAGCACGCTGGTCGCAGCGGTGCCCTGGCCGTCGATCCCTTGAATCGTGATGTTGCCGGCCGGCCCTGCATCGCTATTCAGACTCCAGCTATCGCTGGCGATTAGGTTCCCTGCGACGATATCGTTGTCATTGGGGTTGAGCGGTACGCGATTGACCCCGGCTCGTGTGGTCATCGTCCCCACGTTAAGCGCAATATCCCCTGCCGGCGCGGTCCCGAGCGTATCCGCCGTAATGTAGGCGCCATTGTTCAGCGTGACAGTCTCAGCCGTGATTGAAATTGTGGGGGAGGCATTCGTGGTGGCGGCAGTGATGCCGTTCTCTGAGATCGCCTTGATCGACGCGTCTTCCATCGTGAATTGCCCGCCGCGAATCACGACGTGCCCGGCTGCGTCGGCGCTTGTATCAAGACTCGCTCCTTGAGAAAGCGAGATGGTCCCAAATTTGGTGAATCCGTTCCATGTCGGTTCGGCTGGTTGTCCTCCTGCGCCCTTGAGGCCCACTTCCCCGGGTGACGCCACGCTCACAAGCGTGATGGGACCCCCAGGGGCCGTGAGACGGGCGGGTTGAACCTGATTGGGTGCCAGCACCGCCCCTTCGATCGCCATGTTCCCGCCGATGAGGGAGAGACCTTGACCGGGCGCGACCGAGAGTTGGCTGCCTTGCACGGTGATGGCGCCGGGGTTCGACCCGAGAAAGCCGAAGGCCGCGACCGGCGCGATGCTCAGGAGCGAGCCGGGGTCCATGCTGGGCGCGGCATAGAATTTTGCATTGTCGCCGAAACGCAGATAGTCGGCGCTGGTGAACGTGACCATGCCGCCGACGTTGAGCGTGGCCGTGGGGCCGAACAGAAACCCGGCCGGGTTCATCAGGAACAAGTTGGCGTTGCCGAACCCGGTGGTTTGAATGGTCCCGAAGATCGAGGAGACGTTCCCGCCGGTCACCCGGCCGAGAATGTTGGTCGTGGGCAGCGCAGGGGTCTCATTCAAGAAGTTGGCAATGTTGTTGGCCGGGACATTGAACTGCCCAAAGCTATGAAAGAGGTTCGCGCCATTTCCAGGCCGGCTGCCCCCCGTGATGGTATGGACGTTTCCATTTGGAGTCACGATCGTTCCGAGGTTTCCAGGCCCTACGGTAGGGGTAATTGCAGGAGGTGCCTGGGCTAGGACACGTGACACATGGGGCCACGGTAACAGCAGGCCGAGCAGGAAGAAGATCGCATAGACATGCCGGCGGGGCGTGAATGGTTCAAGACCATGTGTGCCCATCATGATCAGACTCCTTCCCTCCTCCAGACGCTCTATCCTGGATCAGACGGGATTCTGGAATTACGGGACCGGAAGACCAACGGCCGCGAACGCGTTCTTCACCTCGGCACAATCGGCGGCACTGATCCGATATCGGCCTATTAGATCCTTGCAGGAAGCCACGATCGCTTGCACGGCCGTATTCATGTCGGATGAAGGATCGAGCCGCTCCTCCAGTGTCGCGTACAGTATTCTGGTTAATTTTTTCCGTCCGATGCCTTTGACGGATACGCCATGATGAATGCCTCCGGCAGCAGCTAGATACGCAGCCTTGTTGAAAATACCGCTGTTGAGATGGATGCATCCGCTTGCCTTTTCAGCATGCGAACTGAATTTGCAGATGTTATCGGCGGGCGTGACCTTTTCCGTATAATGGTCGGGTTGCCCGCGGTTCCATGGCCATGGACCATCCTTTGGGTCAAACCCGCCATCGTGGGGATTCGCCATATTGCGCAGCGGTCCTTCGGGGAGATGCAATCCCTCGCCGATCGTCCAATTATGGGTTTGAAATGCCCCTTCGATCTCGGCCCCGAAATAGTCGGCAAAAAACTCGTTGAGGGCTCCTGCCTCTCCCAAATATTGCAATCCGGCGGAATGTTGGATGACGCCATGGGTGAACTCGTGGCCAATAATATCCAACGCGTCGGGAACTTGTGGGCGATAGACCAGCATTTGTGCGCCTACATGCCACTGGCCATATGAATCGTTGTCGACGCGCACATTCGATTCGATCTTTGCACCGCCATTGTCATAGCTGTCGCGTCCAAGCTTGCTGAAGAAGCTGTAAGCCTTAGCAGCGCCGCTATGTGCGGTTTTCGCATCGTGTGAAATGGTTGCTCCAGGCACCGGAACGTTCTCGACCAGAACCAACCCGTGGCCCAAGTCTACTCCGCCATCGAGGTCATAGGTCAGGCGATGACGGGCTGACTGAAGGTCGCTGTACCTGAATATCAGCGAGCCATCGTGGGCATCGATAAACATGACGAACGTGTCCAGGCGAATCAGCCACGCGAGTCGCCTAGCGCCGGCTTTAAGTCCCACCCTTGTCGGATCGAATATCAGCAATTGGGGTGTGATTGAGCATGACTCAGTTGGAGTCTGGCATGCGCGAAGGCGAGCAGACCTTTTTACCTTGCGATAAGTTTCGATTGCTCGTCCGACCGCATCGAGCCAGCTTATCGTTGGGGTCGTGTCAACGCTTGCGAGATCAGGAGTCAGCGGCAGACTGTTCGATGAGCTGACGACACCCTTCGATGGCTTGACCACAAAGGTTGTTTGGTCGCCGAAAACCGGTACCCCACGCACCATTTGCTGAGCACGTACGATACGGCGATCCGGAAAATTCGGGTCAGCTTCGATGCGAGCGATGCTGATGTCTTTGTGGACGTCCGTGATGTCTCCCTTTTCTCCTTCTTGTTCTAGAAATTTCCAAACTGCTGAAGAAGCCTCACGATTCAACTTGTCTTCGCCACGATTGCGAGCACGTGTGGTCTTTAAGGATGTGGAACTTCGCGTTGTCTCGTCTGCCTGAGTGTTGTGAGATGCATGTACAGTCTGTTCCGGCGCAGCCTGGCCCGCCTGGGGCAGGCCAGGCGAACAACAGAAAAGTGTGATGGCAAACGGTAATCCCAGTCGCATGTAACCCACCCCCGTCGATTACCACCCAGCCTGATACGGACCCTGCAAAAGAAATGGAGGCCTCACTGTTGTGCCATGGGATTCATGCTGGACTGTTGGGCTTGGGGTTCTTTCATGAAGCCGGTACAGACCACCTGCTCATCAACACTGATGAGCCCGCAGTCGCCGGGCTTCATTCCGTCCAGCACGTCCAGATCTATGAGGGGGAAGATAATCGGTTCACCATCCGGGGTGGATTTGGTGAAGGTGGCTTGGCGCTTGTCCGGGTCGATCGATTTCAGGCACACCTTTTTCCCATTTGCGTCTGAGCAGCCGCATCCACAAGTGCAGGAGCCATCAGTTGGACAGGTGGCACTACACGCACAGCAAGGTTTGATATGGCCTGCGTAAGCGGAGCCGGACAAGATCACGAATGCCAAGACAAGCACGACACGAAGTAAGTTGGGTGCGAACATGAGAGTTCCTCCTGTGAGCGGGGTGAGTGGCGATAACCAGTATGGGCTGCAGTCGCCGCGATTCGCTGAGAAGTCCTGTTGGCCCGGGGAGAACGTCATGGCCAACTCCTCTGCTCCGCTCGGTCGGGAAGGAAAGACCGGGCAAGAGCAACACGACAGGGAAATCAGAGATGGGGGATGGGTAGATAGGCCCTTTCGAGAGTTTTGGCTATCCCTAGTCCGGCTAGGGCCGAACGGCCCTACTCACGCTGGTTAGCGCCTATTCATTCCGTCCCCCTTCGCGCTTCGCATTTCCCGTCGTTCATTCAGTCCAGTCCTTGCGGCACAGTCGATCGCGGAGAAGGAGAGCCGCGTCCCGGAGTCGTCCTCGGGACGCGGCTCAACGGCAAAGCTCCTGAGGCGGCCAGATCGACTGGATGGGCACGGTCCAGAAGACCCCCTCGGTCCACCGCCGTCTGTCGTCGACGGTGGATGGTGTGACCGGCTCGGCGCTTTGCCTGGATCAGCGCCACAGCACGATGACCACGCCGGCGATCGTCAGCAGCAGCGCCACAAGTCCGACAAATTCCCACACGAGTCGCTCTGCTCCTTCAAGAGGCTGACGGTTGGGTGTTGCCGGCCGTTTGATCATCGACCTCTCCGCTTGACGCGGGAAAGAGCAATGGCCGTGCCCTGTTGGCAGAGACTCGGCGAGGTCTCGACCGTCAAGGTCTAACGTGGCGGAAACTTTTCGCGAGATGGGTGTCGGCCGTTCCGGAGAGTCGAACGGATCTGATCGGAGAACCGACTAGGTCTGGATGCACTGTATCGAAATGTCTCTGCGGACGGTATCTACTTGGATACACTTGGAGGGAAACTGTGGGATTTATGATATGACAGGGCGCTCCGCCCTCTGCGGCATTGCGGAAGCGTAATCGGAGTATTTTTAGAGCAACGAACAGAAATGCATATATTTCCAGCGCGACTCGGGTCTATGCGAAGACTTCCGCGATTGGAATGCTTAGGGAAGGCAGGAGCGGTGTGACGAGCGAATGATTCTCTTCCTTAGTCAGCTCCGCGACGCGGGCGTAGCCGCGATCCGTCATGCGATAGACCTTCATCGTTTCGAGGACCGGATCCGCCACCCAATATTCCTGCACCCCGAAGGTTTCATAGCGCTTCCGCTTGACGATTTCGTCCGTCTTACGGCTGCTGTCGGATAGGATTTCTATCAAGAGATCCGGGGCGCCCTGGGTATTGGATTCGGTGATGATCGAGGATCGTGAGGAGGACACGAAGACCAAATCAGGCTGAAGGACGTCCGTCTCGGACAGGACGACGTCATAGGGCGCGGCAAAGACCCGGCCCATCTGCTTGTCATGGACGAATCCAGCGAGAATTCGATGGAGATTCGACGAGACGGTCTGATGTTTCGTGTTGGGCGAGGGGGTCACGTAGTGATCTCCATCGATCAGTTCATGGCGCTTCCCGTCCTCGGGGAAGGAGAGATAATCCCCGTAAGTCAGCTTGACTCGGTGGGTTTGAGGCGACATGAAATCCCTTCGCTATGCCATCGGAGCAACTAACGAAAGGGTAGCAAGCAGTCCGATAAAACTCAAGAATAGCCTTCCCGCGGGAGCAGAAGCAGCGGGTCCCGTCGAGACTGGTCAGAAATGCAGGTATTTCAGAGCGGCGGCGCAGAGGATGATGAAGAGGCCCAGGACCAGCCCCAGTTTTTGAAACGGGACCGGTTCTTCGTACTGCTCCTGGCGCTCCTCGGCATCCTCGTCCCCCGAGGCTTCCGTCTTGAAGACCACGGTGTAGAGGTAGAGGGTCAGGACGACCAGCACCAGCGAGAGCTTGATGAAGAAGATTGTCAGGTACTTCGCATTGTGGGCGACCCCGCCGGTCTCTCCCAGTTGGGCCACCATCATCTTGTTGATGAAATGGAGATTCAGGCCGCCGGTGAACAGGATGACGACCAGCACGATGCCGATGATCTTCTTGTACTGGCGGTAGAAGATATCGGCCAGCGGCTTGACGTATTCCTTGGGGACCGATTTCTGGAGGCCCGGCGTGACGACCATGACGAGAAAGGCCAACCCGCCGATCCAAATGACCGCCGACGCCAGGTGCAGCCAATGGTTGACGATCGGCAGGAGGGTGTTGAGGTCGGTGGCGATGTTCGTGAGGGCGGTCATGGAGTTCGTCAAGCGTCAATCGTCATTGGTCAAACGTGGAAGACTTGCCAGCGGAGGCTTGACATCGTCCGTGCGAGCCGATTTGCCGATGCTGCGAATGTAGCCGTTCACCAATTGAATAAAGCGCAGTAGCTTCGATCGGAGTGTGTCATGCCCTTGGTCATCCAGGTAGCCCAAGTCTTTGCAAGTGATCAGGTGGTCCAACAATTCGTAAGCTGATCCCCTCGCGATACGGCAGAACTGGACGTTCTCTTTGTAATGAAATCGTCCATATCCTTCTGCGATGTTGGAGGTGAGTGAAATCGAAGCAGCACGAATCTGTTGCGCAATGACGTATTGCTCTTGCTTCGGGAGACGGGCGGCCAGGTTGTACAATTCCCTCCTGATGTCTCTCCCGACGATCCACACATCCAGGTCCTCGAAGGACGTAATGGCCTTCACGCGGCGCCTATTGACGGATGACGAGTGACGATTGACGCTAGAATTTGAACACCGGCGCGTCGTTCCCGAAGCGCTTCTTGCGCAGCTCTTCCATCAGCTCCACGGTCACGATGGGCAGGCCCTGTTCGCGCGCGTGCCGTTCGACGCCTTTCTTCACCATGGCGCGAAGGAAGTAGGGAATCCGGCTGAGACGGAGTTGCGCCGCCTCATCCCAGGCGACTTCGGACTCTTCCGGCGTGTTGAAGGCCACCTGAACCTTCTCGCCTCCCTTCGGGGTGTAGAGACACCATTGATCCTCGTCGAGCCAATCGCCGTGATCGACATAGGGGCGCGCGCGGCAGCCGCCGCAGATCTCGCTGTATTCGCAATCGCCGCATCTCCCTTTCAGATGGGGATAGCGGAACGAGTCGAAGATCGGCGAGCGCTCCCACAGGTCCACGAAGCTGCTCTCCCGCACGTTGCCGGCGGAGAGCGGCATGTAGGGGCAGGGGGTCAGCTCGCCGTTGGGGGTCACCCTGGCATAATTGGTCGCGGCCAGGCAGCCGCCGCCCATGTAGCCGGTCGCCTTGGTGAGCGGGGAGTTCGGGTCCTTCTCATACGCCAACCGCTTGAAATGCGGAGCGCAGCGGGCCCGCACCAGCATGTCCTTATATTTGTCCTGGCAGTCCACCAGATAGGCGAGGACCTCTTCATATTGGGTCGGCGTGATATCGGTCAGCTCTTCGCCCCGGCCGGTGCAGACCATGAAGAAGATGTTGACGACCCTGGCCCCCAATCCATGCGCCCAGTCGATCACCTGCGGCAGTTCCTGATAGTTCATCGGCTGCGCGCTGAAATGCACCTGGAACTGAAGTCCGTTGCGCTTGCAGGCTTCGATGCCGGCCACGGCCTCTTCCCAGGCGCCCGGCACGCCCCGGAACCGGTCGTGCTTCTCCTTGTCGAGGGAGTCGATGCTGATGCCCACGCCCATGACGCCGATCTCCACGAGCGTCTTGGCCATCCGGTCGTCGATCAGCATGCCGTTGGTGCCAAACACGACGATGAATCCCTTGGCGACCGCGTGCCGCGCGATATCGAGAATGTCCGGGCGGACCAACGGTTCGCCGCCGGTGATGACGAGCAGGCAGCCGCGATTGACCTCCGCGATCTGGTCGATCAAACGGAAGGATTCCTGGGTCGTGAGTTCGTCGGACGCGCCGCCGGCCTTCGTCGTGGCATCCAGGTAGCAATGCGCGCACTTGAGGTTGCAACGCTTGGTGAGGTTGAGCGCGATCAGGTAGGGCTTGAAGTCATCGACGGTGCGCCCGTCGCCGGGACCGGGGGTCGGCAAGGGGCCGGACATGAACTTCTGGATCTGCCCGGCAAATGACCCAAGCTGGTCGGCCAAACCGGAGATATTCAGAATCGGCAGCGATTTACCCATGTCTTGATTATTGAGAAAAAGCGTCAATCGTCATTCGACATCCGTCATTCGCCAGGAACCGGGGGGATGGACTCAGAACACCATACTTCACTTCCGCGATTGACGATCAAGGTTGGAGCCTGACGCTCGTCCCTTTTGACGATTGCCGGTTGACGAATGACGCTCACTTGCCTGTGAGGTCCGCGATGATGGTTTTGAGGTTGCCCGTCTTGAGGGCCTCCTCCATGTACTTCTTGGATTCCTCGATGCCTTCGTTCGCGACCTCAAGCGTGATCGTGGTGGTTCCGATCCTCTCCGCATGGCGGAGGATCAGGGCTCTCGTGCAGTCTCGCATGAATCCTTCGGGAGCCCGCTCAAGCCTCGCCTGGGCGTCCGCCGTCCAGATATAGCGGTCGGTCGGAGCCGCCGGCTGCGCGGGTCCGCTGGTCGCGGACGGACCGGCATCCGGTGCAGCGGCCGGTTGAGCCTGGGTTCCATTTGTCCCGTTCGTGCCGGAGGCACTCCTAAGCAAGGCTTCGGCCTCTGCCGAGGTGCCGGCGCCCTTGTTCGCGAAAATCGGGCTGTACTCCTCCGAGGCCGCCTCTTGGATCATGGGCGCGGCATATTCGAGCGTGATCGTGGTCATGCCGAGCTTGCGGGCGGTCTTTTCGATCTTGGCCTTGGCGCGCCGGCGCTGGAATCCGGCCGGCACGGCGCGGATGGCCTCCTTGGCCTCCTTGGTCCATTGCATCGGCACATCGTCGTAGGCCAGCTCGGTTTCCACGGCGCCCTCCGCCTTGGCGGCGGCCTCGAAGATCGACTTGTCGACCTGCTTGAACCGCGCCCCTTCGGCGCCGCACACGGGGCACTTCACCGGCGTCTCGCCCTTGCCGACGTAGCCGCACCCATCGCACACGAAATAGTTCTGGCTCATCCGGTCGAGGTAAGCCTGGTTGGCCTTGGTCGCGGCCGGTTTTTCCTCGACGATCTGCGTCATCATGCCGCTGAGCGTATTACCCATCAGGTCCTGGGCGACAGCGGTATCAGCCTGCATCTTGTCCCGGTCCACGCCCGAAGCGTCCAAACCTGCGCCAAGCGCCCGCATCGCGTCCATCGCGCCCTTCGGCAGGATGTGGCCGACCGCCGCATCCACCACCGAATTGCTGATGATGGTGTGGCCCTTTTCGATCGCGTACCGATGGATGGCGGTCTTGGCGACGCCGCGCGCGAACACCGGAATCTTCTCCATCCGGCGCAGCGCCTCCTCCGTCCAGGCGATCGTGTATTCGGCCTGCGTGTCGATCGGCGGCACGTATTTGCGGTTCGACACCAATACGTTGCAGGGGGCGCTCCGCAGCAGATTTTCGGTGTTGCTGCCAATATCCATGTCGTCGTCGCTATGGACGCCGATCCGGCCGACGATCAGCAGCCACGGATTTTCCTTCCGGACATATTGGATGATTTTCTCAAAGGCCTTGCCGTCCAGGAGGGTGGTCTTGATGTCCGTGTTCTCGGCCTGCGCCACCTCGCGGGAGATGTCCAGGTGGGATTGGTAGATCTTGGCGAGCCCGCTGTCGATGATTTCTTCGTGGAGCTTTTCCTGCTCCTTGAACCGGAACACCTTGCCGGCTTCCTCGTTGAGCACGCCCGAGATGCTGTGGAAGGCGGCATAGTGGAAATAGGGATCGAAGGCTGAAATGGCCTCAACCGGCCGGTTCAGCGCCTTGCCCAGGGCCAGGCCCGTCATCAGGCCACCGAAGGAATAGGGGCTCCCGTCCACTGCCACGACGATCTTGCCTTCGCCGAGGGGTTTGGTGTCCTTCACGATGAACATGTCGGAGGTCCGGACGCGCCGGATGACCCGTTCGGTGTTGCTGCCGATCACGCTGTCTTTGACGGCGCCGACTCCCAAGGCCCCCATGATGACGAGGTCGTACCCGCTGGTGGCGATGTCCTCGACGAGGACCTTCCAATTGCGGCCTTCCAGCGACTTGCGCTCCAGCGGCAGGTTGGCCTCGGTGCACTTCTTATCCACGTAATCGAGATAGGAATCGGTGATGATTTGGAGGCCGCGGGTGATCAACGAGTCGTGGATCTGCCGCTGGCGGTCCAGTTCCTTCTCGTCGTGATATTCCTCGGGAAGCCCGGCCTCCATTTGCTTGAAGCGTTTATCGTGCATTTTGGCGGCATAGACGTGGCTCCCCACCACCTTGGAACCGAACGACTTGGCCAGCTCAATCCCCAGGTCGACGGCGGTATTGGAATGGTCCGAATTGTCGACCGGGATATAGATGGTCTTGTACATCAGCAGCCTCCTACAGGCGTCGCATCACACCCTGCCCACGAGAAAGAATCGCGTTGAATTCCAAGCGATTAGACGAGGGTCAGCCTACCGAAAGAAAACGGATGATAACACCGGCCGAAAATGGATTGCAAGCCAAGGGGATAGGGAGAGATGGAAACGGCGATGGGACCTTCCGTCGACCGGGTTCACGGTGCCGAGGTCGCCGCCGGTCTCGTCTGAGTGGCAGAGGAGGACCCGGAGGCCTTGCGGCTGCGCAGGATTTCTTCGAGCGTGAGCAGGGCTTCCCGCCCGGAGTTCCCCTCGACCCCGCGGATCAAGCTGCCGTCCGCATAGGTCTTTTGCGAGGCGGCGCCGTCGGGCGCCTGTGTCTGCGACAATGAGCCGGTCCAGGGGCGGGGATCGCGGCTCCCATGTTTCTTTTCCCAGGCGGCGAGACAGGCCTTGGCGATAATCTTGTTGAGCGGCGCAGGGTTGTAGAGCAGCTTCCTGATGCTGGTCGGGGTCAGCATCAGCGGGTTGTAGCCGGCCGAGAGATAACCCTCCTCCAGCAGGCGATGCTCCAGGTCCGTGTTCGGCTGGATGCCGAGGAAGAACATCAGCGGAAAGACCCGGTCTTCTCCCAAGATCGACGCCACCTTCTTATAGGCCTCCACGCTCTGGAGCAGCGTCTCCTCCGTCTCCTTCGGCGAGTTCAGCGAATAGTTCAGGATCACCTTGCCCTTAAAGCCGGCCTCTGCCAGGTACCGGCAGCCGTCGTAGAGCCGTTCGAGCTTGAAGCCCATATGGAGGTTGTTGAGGACCTCCTGGGAGCCGGAGGTGATCGCGACTTCCAGATCTCCTACGCCGGAGCGGACCATCAGCTTGGCTAACTCCGGCGTGATCAGCGAGGTCCGGATGTAGCCGGACCATTGGATTTCCAGTTTTTCCGCCAAGATCCGTTCCAGGATCTCCGTGCACTGGGGATAGGCTTCCTTGCCGGTGATGAACTGGGCGTCGGTGAACCAGAACCGCCGGGCGCCCCACTGGTGGTAATGCTGGGCGATGTCCTGGACGACCATGGCAGCCGGCCGGTACCGGACCCGCTTGCCTTCTATATATGGATAGAGGCAGAAGGCGCAGTCGTAGGGGCAGCCCCGCTTGCTCTGGACCCCGATCGATTCATCAAGATAGGCGCGGTACTGTGGAAAGATCGAGGTCAGGTAGGGCAGATCGACGGTCTGGCTGTCGAGCAGCACCGTGGACCGTTGCTCGCCTTTCCTGATCCGCTTTCCCTCGCGGAGGATGTACCGTTCCCCGTCGAGCGGCTGCCCGTCGATAACCTTGATCAAGGCGTCTTCCCCTTCGCCGAGAATCCCGAGCACGCCTTCGGGCAATTTCTCGATCAATTGATCCGCGAAGGCCGTGAAGGCCCCGCCGCCGATCATGATCTTGGCCTTGGGGAACTCCTTATAGATCAGCCAGGGATAGGACAGGTTGGCTCGGATGTCCGAATAGTACCGGTAGAGCTGCTTCAGCCCTTGGAAGGAGGCGGCCACCCGCTTGAGCGGGTTGCTTGCAAAATAGAAGTTGAACGCATGTTCCAGCGAGGCGTCGCCTTCATGGGGCGAAAAGATCTGGATGTCGCGCCAGGAGAAGGCGACCAGGTCAGGCGAAAAGGCGGAGACCGCGTCGCGCAAGACGGCCGGGCGTTGTGCCTGCGGGTAGAGCGACAGGTCGAGAATTTGCTGGCGGACGTCGGGGCGGCGGCGATGGACGAAGTCGGCCAGGTAGGTGATCCCGATCGGGTACACCTGCTTGCAGGGCAGAAAGACGTAGAGGATGGACTTCATAACAGAGCGTCAATCGTCATTGGTCAATCGCAAAAAAAGAGAATCGTCATGCGTCAATCGTCAAGGGTCAATCGTGTAGACCTTGTCCGGTGAGGCCTTGCGTGTCCTTCCTACGTTTGACAAATGACGCATGACGAATGACCATTGACGTTATTTCGTCCCGATGTGGATCGCCACGATGCCGCCGGTCAGGTTCCGATAGGTCACCTCGCCGAATCCGGCCTGCCGCAATCGCTCGCACAGGGTCTCCTGATCGGGAAAGGTCCGGATCGAGGCCGGCAAATACTCGTAGACGCCGGTGGTGTCGTGCGCCACCATCGTGCCGACCTTGGGGAGCAGGGTGAACGAATACCAATCGTAGAGGCTGCGCAGCCAAGCTCGATTGGGATGGGAAAACTCCAGACAGACGAACCGGCCGCCTGGCTTGAGCACCCGCTGGATTTCCTGCAAGGCTCGTTGAAGGTCGCCGACGTTCCTCATGCAGAAACCGGTCGTCACCGCGTCGAAACTTCCGTCCGGAAAGCTGAGATGTTCGGCGTTCACCTCCATGCAGGTGATCCGGTGCCGGCGACCTTGTCGGGCGACCTTTTTCCGGCCTTCTACCAGCATCGCATGGTTCAGATCGGCGGCGATGACGTGGCCGCCCGGCTGCAAGCGCGATTCAATCAGCAGCGCGAGATCGGCCGTGCCGGCGCCGATATCCAATATATAACGCGGCTCCGCCAAGACCTCGCCGCTACGGACGCCGCAGGCGCTGCCGCCTGGCGGTATTATCACGTCCAGCACTTGCCGCTTCCAGCGATGATGAAGCCCGAAGCTGAGGACCGTGTTGTTCAGGTCGTACCAGCGCGCGATGGCCGTGAACATCCGCTGCACGGCCTGCTCGCGAGCCGATCCCGACCAGCGGGAGACGGTCTGTGCCGGAGGCGAAGACGTCTCTTGCGCAGAAGCGGGCTGCTCTTCAACTTTCAGCATAGGAAGCGTGGTAGCACCCGGTTTGAGGGCCTGTCAAGCCGGATGGTCCCTCTTCAGGCATGAGGGGAGATGGCCAACGGGCGGATGTCGGTTTCCGCTCGTGGCCTTTGACCTGGCGACAGGCAGGGGGCGCCAAGGTCATGACCAGAACAAGCTAACCGATTGAGAGCGGGGGGCGGCAGAGTTGCTTGACCGTGAATAATCATTGCGATAAGGTAAGGAATCTATAAAAACGAAAGGACGCTCTATGGCGACCGCAACGCTGACCAGCAAAGGGCAGACAACCATCCCCAAGGAGGTCCGAGATCATCTTCACGTCAGCCCCGGAGACAAGCTCGATTTTTTAATCGATGCAGAAGGGCGGGTGGTGGTGCGTCCGGCTACGCTGGATGTCCGCCAGTTAAAGGGAATGCTCAAACGAAAGCGAGTCAAACCGGTCTCGCTTGAAGAGATGGACCGGGCGATCGCGGAGGGGGCTGCGAGGAAGCGTGCATGATCGGCATCGATACGAACCTCTTGGTCCGGTACCTGACGCAGGATGATCCAGCCCAATCCAAAAAGGCCAGCGCGGTCATTGAGAAGGCGCTGGCCGGAGAGAGCGGCGTCTTCATCAATCACGTCGTCTTGTGCGAGGTTGTATGGGTGCTCGACCGTGCGTATGGATTTCCCCGTGCGACATTGGGGGAGGTGGTGGAGAAGATTCTCCAAGGGAAGCAGTTTGAAATCGAAGACAAACCGACGGCCTGGCAAGCGCTGAACGATTTCAAATCCAGCAGGGCCGACTATGCCGATTGCCTGATCGGAGCCAAAAACCGGAAGGCCGGCTGCACGACCACGCTCACGCTCGACCGCGCCACCTCGGCGTTATCGACTTTCTCGCCGTTATAAGCACCCTTCGTCTGTCCAAAGTAGATTGCCGTGCATTCAAGAATGGCTTTGCCTAGCCCGCATTATTCATGAACGCTTCTGCTGCAATCGCGGATTCGCCGCTGCGACAGAGCCAACATGCAAAGTCGAAGGCAAAGTACCTCTCCGCCGCGACATGATTGAACGCGGCGGTTCAAGCGAAGCTTGGTATGGCGGGCGTGCTCGCCGCTCAGTCCCTCGACGTACTGTTTCAAGTACGCCTTGGTCCTTCGCGGCTGTGCTTGCCCGTCTCGCTTGGCGACTGCGCGATTTCGCGACGAATCGTCATGAATAATGCGGGCTGGACTGATGGCGTGGTGCAGTACCAGGGCCAGGGGTTGAGCCGCGAGGTCCAGTTGAAGCTGTTCCAGCGGGGAGTCAAGCTGAGCCGCGTTCCGACCGGAGGGGAACCCTCATCCGGCTATGGATTGGCCGTGGCCCGTGGCCAAGGAGCTGGCGACATTCATGCATGGAGAGATCTGGTGCGAGAGTGAACTTGGAAAAGGAGCACGGTTTCTCGTCTGCCTGCCCGGGTATGACGACACGAGCGAGACGCATTCCGGCTCACTAAAGGCCCCGGCTCAATAACTCCCTGCTGACTCGTCTACTCACCCGCTGGGTCACTCGCATCTTCTTGTGTGAAGTCACACAACGGTACCACCTATCGATTTCTGGCTGAAGCAGCATGGTATAATCGACCGCTTATGTCCGGCTCGATCATCATCAAGGGCGCGCGGGAACACAATCTCAAGAATCTCGACGTGGAGATTCCGCGGGACAAGCTCGTCGTCATCACGGGCTTGAGCGGCTCGGGCAAGTCCTCGTTGGCCTTCGATACGATCTACGCGGAGGGGCAGCGCCGGTATGTCGAGTCCCTGTCCGCCTATGCCCGGCAGTTTCTGGAACAGATGGGCAAGCCGGACGTGGATTCGATCGAAGGGCTCTCGCCCGCCATCTCCATCGAGCAGAAGAGCACCAGCCACAATCCCCGCAGCACGGTCGGGACGGTCACGGAAATCTACGACTACCTCCGCTTGCTGTTCGCCCGGGTCGGCCATCCCTATTGTTATCAATGCGGCCAGGAAATCGCCGCCCAAACGGTCCAGCAGATGGTGGATGCGATTCAATCGCTTCCCGAAGGGGCCAAGGTCCAGATCCTGGCCCCCATCGTCAGGGGGCGGAAGGGCGAGTATCGCAAGGAACTGCTCGACATGCGGCGGGCCGGGTATGTCCGCGCGCGGATCGACGGCAAAGTCGTGGATCTCGGCGACGAGATCACGCTCGACAAGCAGAAGAAGCACACGATCGAAGTCGTCGTCGATCGGCTCGTCATCAAGCATGATCAGGCGATGGCCCGGCGGATGGCCGACTCCGTCGAGACCGCGCTGAAGCTGGCGCACGGATTGATCGGGGTGCTCGACCAGCAGGACCAGGTCACCCTCTACAGCGATACCTTGGCCTGCATCCGCTGCGGGGTCAGCTATCCGGAGATCACGCCGCGCGTCTTTTCCTTCAACAGTCCGCACGGCGCCTGCCCTGCCTGCGACGGGATCGGCTATGCGGTCGCCCCCGGCTGTCCGGAAGAGCAGGACTTCACGACCCTTGAATTGTGCCAGACCTGCCAGGGAGCCAGGCTCAGGCCGGAGAGTCTGGCGATTAAAGTGGGCAAGCGGTCCATTGCAGAGGTCACGCGCCTGTCCGTGCGGGCTGCGGCGGAGTTCTTCAACCAGCTCAGCTTGACTGAGCGCGAGCAATTCATCGCGCAACGCATCCTTAAGGAAGTCCGCGAGCGGCTCGGATTCCTCGTGAATGTCGGGCTCGATTACCTCACGCTCGACCGGGCCGCCGCGACCCTCTCCGGCGGGGAAGGCCAGCGCATCAGGCTTGCTACCCAGATCGGCTCCGGCCTCGTGGGCGTGCTGTACATCCTGGATGAACCCTCCATCGGACTCCATCAGCGCGACAATCGGCGCCTGCTCCAGACGCTGCTCCGGCTGCGGGATCTCGGCAACACGGTGGTCGTGGTGGAGCATGACGCAGAGACGATGTTGGCGGCCGATCACATTCTGGACCTGGGGCCTGGGGCCGGCGCCCACGGCGGCGAATTGATCGCGCAGGGAACGCCGGCCGAGATCATGGAACATCCCGACTCTCTGACCGGCCGATATCTCAAGGGGGCGCTGAGCGTCACGTTGCCGCACCGCGAGCGGCGAGCCAAGCGCGTCCTTTCGATTGTCGGAGCCAAGAAACACAACCTCAAGGGCATCACGGCGAACATCCCATTGGGATTGTTGACCTGCGTTACGGGCGTGTCCGGCTCTGGCAAGAGCACGCTCGTGCTCGAAGTATTGTTTCATTCCCTGTCGCAGTTGCTCTATCAGAAGCACCCGAAGATCGACGGATGCAAAGAGATCCAGGGAGCGGACGCGCTGGACAAGGTCATCGACATCGATCAGTCCCCGATCGGCCGGACGCCTCGGTCGAACCCCGCCACCTACACGGGACTCTTCACCTTCATCCGCGACCTGTTCGCGCAATTGCCGGAATCGCGCGTGCGCGGCTACAAGCCGGGCCGCTACAGTTTCAACGTGAAGGGCGGGCGCTGCGAGGCCTGCGAGGGGGACGGCCTCATCAAGATCGAGATGCATTTCCTTCCCGACATCTATGTCACCTGCGAAGTCTGCAAGGGGCAACGATATAACCGGGAAACGCTGGACGTGCTCTATAAAGGACGCAGCATCGCGGACGTGCTGAACATGACCGTGGACGAGGCCCTGGCCTTCTTCGACGCCGTGCCCTTCATCAAGGCCAAGCTCCAGACCCTCCATGACGTCGGGCTGCACTACATCAAGTTGGGCCAATCTGCGACCACGCTATCGGGCGGTGAAGCCCAGCGGGTCAAGCTCTCCCGGGAACTGTCGAAGCGCGCCACCGGCCGGACGCTCTACATCCTGGACGAGCCGACGACCGGCCTGCACTTCGCCGATACGCAGCGGCTGCTGGATGTATTGAACCGTCTCGTGGAAGCCGGCAACACGGTTCTCGTGATCGAGCACAACCTGGACATCATCCGGAACGCCGACTGGATCATCGACCTCGGCCCCGAAGGGGGCGATCGCGGCGGCGAGATCGTGGCGGAAGGCACCCCGCGCGACATCGCCAAATCCAAGCGGTCCTATACGGGGCAGGTGTTGAGGGAAGCTGGGCTAGGCTGAAGAACGCAGAATGGTAGTGGAGCCGGTGATCGGCCTCCCCTTGTGCTCGCGCACCGCGCGCGCAAGACCGATTGAATGTTCGGTCAAAGCGGGCGGTGCTTGCTTGGGAACAGGCGCGTCTCCTCAGCGTCCATCTCGTCAATCCCCCATCTGCTCCGTTCCAGTCGGCAACCTATGCAGCCGTTTTTCCTTGCTAGACAAGTATACGTCTCTGACGTATAATGCGCCGTGCTCACCTTCGTCGAAACTCCGCTCTTCACCTGACTCGTCACGACGTACTTATCGGATGAAGAATATGGGAAGCTACAAGAGACGCTGCACGATGATCCAGAGGCAGGAGAGATCATCCCGGGATCAGGCGGAGTTCGGAAGTTGCGGTGGGCACTGCCCGGCCGCGGGAAACGAGGCGGATTGCGCGTGATCTACTATCTCCGTCGCCATCAAGGTGTGATTTGGATGCTGACGCTGTATCCCAAGAACGTGGCCGAATCGATTCCGAGTCATATCCTCCGCAAGATTCGAAAGGAGATCGAGGATGAGTAAGAGACGTTCCCGAGACATTGGAGCCGAAATTCTTGAAGGAATCCGTCAGCTCAAGCGAGGGAAAGTGGGACGTATCATCAATTGTCCACCCGTCGCCGAGACTCGGACGCGGGTGGGTCTCTCACAAGCCGAGTTTGCGAGGCTGCTCGGGGTTTCCGTACGGACGTTACAGGAGTGGGAACAGGAACGGCGTGTCCCATCAGGTCCCGCTCGAATGCTCCTCGCCATCGCACACAAGAACCCTCGTGCCCTCTTGGAAGCGGTGTGATGGACCGTACGACCGCAGCGATAGTGGAACTTTGAGCGCCCTATGCGGTGCTGCGAGTCGCGTTGACAAGCGACTGGGCAGGCGTAAGAACCCGGCCGCGGTGCATGATCCGGAGGGGCATGCTATGTCGGTCAGTATGCTGACTGGTTAGGCCAAACGGGGGAAGTGATGGGGGAAGTGAAGCTTGAGAAAGCGATCGACACGGCATGGACCCGATTCCCCCATTTTGCTCACTCGGCACGATGTGAGGAACCGATGAAAGCGCTTAGTCCAACTTGGACCAGCCTTCGATGACCCAATCCGAGGCGCTTGCCATCTTGAAGACAAGTGCCAACGTGTTCGTGACCGGCGAGCCAGGGTCCGGCAAGACGCACACGGTCAACGAGTATGTCGCCTACTTGCGCGCGCGAGGGATCGAGCCGGCCATCACGGCGTCAACGGGCATCGCCGCGACGCACATCGGCGGGATGACGATTCACTCGTGGAGCGGCATCGGCATTAAGACGACATTGGGCCGATCCGATCTTCAGGCCATCGCGTCCAATAAGCCGATTGCCAAGCGCATCGGTCGCGCTCAGGTGCTGATCATCGACGAAGTCTCCATGTTGGCTGCCGAGACCCTTTCGATGGTCGATGCCGTGTGTCGCGAAATGAAAGAGCGGTCGGAGCCGTTCGGCGGGATGCAAGCCGTCCTGGTCGGCGACTTTTTCCAATTGCCGCCGGTCGTCAAAACGGAAGCGGGACAGGGCACGCCGGTTCTGTTCACGGACGAGTCATCGGCCCGGTTCGCCTATGACGCTCCTGCGTGGAAAGGGGCCGACCTGACAATCTGCTATATCACCGAGCAGCACCGGCAGGACGACGGCGAGTTTCTGGCCTTACTCTCGGCGATCCGGCGCAATGCGGTCGGCCCCGACCATGTGCGCCGGCTGACAAGCAGAACCGTCCAGCATCCGGATGCGCCGAAGGATACGCCGAAGCTCTTTTCGCACAATGTCGATGTAGACCGGGTAAATGACGGCATTCTCGCTCAGTTGCCCGGCAAGCCGCGCGTCTATCCCATGACGTCGGAAGGCCCGGACGCGCTTGTCTCTGCCCTGCAGAAGGGATGTCTGTCGCCCGAGACGCTGCGTCTGAAAGTCGGGGCGGCGGTGATGTTCACGAAGAACAATCTCCAAGAGGGGTTCGTGAACGGGACGCTGGGCGCGGTGGAGGGATTCGATCGCCAGTACGGCCACCCGATCGTCAGAACGCGAAGCGGAAGGAGGATTGAAGTCGAGCCGATGGACTGGGCCGTGGAGGAGAACGGAACCGTCCGCGCGCGCATTACGCAGGTGCCGCTGAGGCTGGCCTGGGCGATTACTGTGCATAAAAGCCAGGGCATGAGCTTGGACGAAGCGGTCGTGGATTTGCGCAACGTGTTTGAGTACGGCCAGGGCTATGTCGCGCTCTCGCGCGTCAGGCGGCTGTCGGGCCTGCATCTCCTCGGCTGGACGGAACGCGCATTTCAGGTGCACCCGGATGTCTCGGCCAAAGATACGGAGTTCCGCACGCAGTCGGAGCAGGCTGCGCGCAGATTCAGCGGGATGACCGGAGAGGAGATCACGGCCAAGCACGAGCGATTCCTTCGCCTATGCGGGGGGACGATCCAATCGGAAGGGGGCGCGAGCGCGCCGATCGCGTCTCGCGCTCCGCAAGTGGTCCGCGAGCGCAGCGACACGAGGGGTGAACGGAAGACTGCTCCTCCATCGGGTTTCGACACCATCAGAGCACGTCACCCTCATGCGTACTTGCCATGGGATCAGGCGCAGGAGAACCGATTGAGGGACCTCTTTGCGAAGGGTACGCCCGTCGCAGACCTCGCGAAATCGTTCAACCGAACGAGAGGGGCGATCCGGTCGCGGCTGGCCAAATTGGGACTGGTGGAAGATGGAGACATCGCGCGCCCCGCGGGCGACGGTCCGCAAGAGTAGGAGGATGCAGGGGCATGACAGACTCACGTTGTCGAGCAAAATGACTCACTACGCCGGGTAAGTCGGAACTCACGTCCTTCATACGAGCCTATGGCGCCGTTCCTCCCCCCAGTCTCGCGTATGGGGAAGAAGGTAGGGTAAAGGGTGGCGACGCGTGGGCGCATTCGGCTCCGCCCCGAGGCGCGGTTCAACGATTTCCTCATTCACTGTTCTGTCCGGCAATTCCAGGAGACAATATCTCCGCCCCATTCTCTAAGGGAAAGGAGTCTGTTGTATGCAAACTGTCGCCCTGCTGACGATTTCGAATGTGTTCATGACGATGGCCTGGTACGGACATCTGAAGTTCAAGGAATATCCGCTCTTCACCGTCATCTTCGTCAGTTGGGGCATCGCCTTCGTCGAATATTGTTTTCAAGTCCCCGCGAATCGCATCGGACATGCCCAATTCACCGCCGCGCAATTGAAAACCATCCAGGAGGTCATCACCCTGGTTGTGTTCTCCGTTTTCTCTGTCGTCTACCTGAAGGAAGCGCTGAAGTGGAACTACATCGTCGGGTTCGCGTTGATGATCGGGGCGGTGTTCTTTATCTTCAAGGAATGGTGAGCCCAAACGGCTGCTGCAGCTCTAGAAGAACTGTTCAGGTCCGTTTCTTGAAGCGGTCGTAGACCTGCAAGAGGTCGATCATCAGCCGAGCCCCGAAGGTCGGTCCGAAGTCGCCCCCGCCGATATCATTCCAGGTTTCCCACTTGAGATAGGGAATTCGGATCGCAACCGCAATGAAACGCCCTTCAATTCCGTTGCCCGAGGGGTCCACAAAGAGACCCGAATCGATGGCCAGGCCGATCTCCAGTTCCCAGCGAGGCGGCGCTGCCTGCTCATTGCGATAGTCGGCGATGCTGATGGAGGCTTGCCCGAAGTAGCTCTGACGGGCCAATTGGTCGTAGGCGCTGCTGCGGAAGATCCGGCCATACCGGCCCATGAAGGAAAAGCGGGCGAAATGTGAGAAGTCTTCCAGGCCTCGCGATGAGCCGCCCAGACTCTTGGCGACATCGGAGAGGGGGAGGCGCCGGATGCCGACATTGATGTAGGGTTCATGATAGAGCGTCCCCGTTGCCGCCCCGGCGCCGATGAACCCCCGATCGGCCGATCCGAAGAGTGTGAACCATCTGGTCACGGAGCCGTTAATCATGAAATCGATTTTTTCCCGCACGGCGCTCACCGGCACAGGATCGAGGCCCAACACCTTATGAATGACGTCGTTCTGAAGGAACCGGGTGAATTTGTCGTCCGTCGGCCCTGCGCCGATGGTCAGATTGGTGGTCCATCCGGGCAGTCTGGACCAGCGTTCCGTCCAGGTGAGACTGGCAAAATTGAAGCCGGCTGTTTCTTGAATCCCGTTGTAACGGTTCCCATAGCGGTTGAATTCCGTGAAGCGATTGACGGTAAGTCCAAGGTCCAGCGCCCGATCGCGGTCCGGAAACGACAGGGCGCCCCAGTGCAGACTGGGGGCCGGTGTCTCGGCGAAACCGGCCGGTGGAAGGACCAGCAGGATCACCAGGAGCGCCAGCCATGAGTATGGGGGAGTGAGAGACACTGGGTTGCTCTGGTACGGACGGTCATACCTGAGGCCCTGTTGACGGACAAGAGGACCTTTGGTCTTGTGGTGTTCCGGAAATTCCTCGATCGTGATCGGGTTCCGAGTTAGAGTTCACAGTGGCTCCTGAAGACCATGGTTGATCCATGGTATAGTTGCAACCTGCCGAAAGCCGCGGCCACGACATCGAGGCAAGCTTGCCGCGGCTCCCCGATGATGCGGTATCCCTGTGACCAAACCTCCTACTAGACAGGCTTTGTGACAGCTTCGAGCCGGACCACTTCAGGAATCCGCCCGCTTCGGATTGCGCTGTTTGGCGCCGGACGCCATGCCCAGCACCATGCGCGCGCGATCCTGCGCTGTCCCGGAGCCGAACTGGTGGCCGTGGCCGATCCGTCGGAGGCTGCCCAAACGGCCATGCGCGGGATCGTGGCGGCGGTCGCCTCCTTCAAGACGCCCGACGAGCTGCTGGCCGCCGCACGTCCCGACGTCGTCCATATCATCACGCCGCCGGCATCCCATGCGCCGCTGGCGCAGGCCGCGCTTGAGGCCGGATGCCATATCTATGTGGAGAAGCCCTTTACGGAGCGAGTCGAAGATGCGCAGCGAATTCTGGACGAGGCGCGCGCCAAGGGCCTGTTGGTCTGCGCCGGCCACCAGTTGCTCTATGAACCGCCGACCAGAGTCTTGGCCCGCTACCTGCCATCGATCGGGCAGGTCGCGCACGTGGAGAGCTATTTCTCGTTTCGAACGGTCCGGCATGCGCCGGGCGGCCGCACCGTGCTCCGCGCAGACCATCAGTTGCTCGATATCCTGCCGCATCCGGTCTATCTGTTGTTGCTGGTCCTTGAACAGGCGGGCAACGGGACCATCGAGCTGGTCTCGTTGGAGCTGAGCCAGGCGGGCACGGTTCACGCGCTGGTGCGCCGGGGCGGGGTGACGGGCACGCTGGTCGTGACGTTGGAAGGGCGGCCCGTCGAGAGTTATCTCCGGGCGGTCGGCCGGAACGGATCGCTGTTCGCCGACTACGTGCGGAGCACGGTGCAGCGGGCCATCGGCCCCGGCTCGTCGGGGATCGATAAACTCTTCGCTCCCTATCGGCAGGCCTGGCAACTCCTGACCGGCACGACCGCCGCGATGGCGCGCCGCTTCCTCAAGCGCCAGCAGAGTTATCCGGGCTTGGCGGAGCTGTTTTCGGCGTTCTATGAGTCCATCCGCAGCGGAGCCCCGTCCCCCCTCTCTCCCGAGAGCCTGTTGGAGACCGTGCGGATCTGCGAAAAGGTGGCGCAGGCGCTTCGCGAGCGGGAAGCCAAGGCGCTGGCGGCGGCTGCGCCGAGACCGGTCGAGAGCCGCGGCGTGATCGTGACCGGGGGAACCGGATTTCTGGGAAAAGAAATCGTGCGCTCGTTGCTGGCGCGAAACCGTCCGGTCCGTGTGGTGGCGCGGCGGGAGCCTTCGCCGTGGGAACGCATCGCCGGAGCCGAATATGTCGTGGCCGATGTCGCGACCGGAGCGGCGGTCCATTTGTTCAAAGGAGCAGACACGGTCATCCATGCCGCGGCCGAAACCGCGGGCGGCTGGGACGAGCACCGGCGCAACTCGCTGAACGCAACCGAGCAGATGGTCCGCGGCGCGGCGGCGGCCGGTATCACGCGGTTCATCCATATTAGCAGCCTGGCGGTGCTGGCCCAGGGAACCGGCGACCCGATCGGCGACAACCATCCCTTGGAGCCGGACAGCAAGGGCTCCGGTCCCTATGTCTGGGGCAAGCTGGAATCAGAGCGGCTGGCCGTGCTGGTGGGGAACGAACTCGGCTTGTCAGTGAAGGTTGTCAGGCCGGGCGCGTTGGTGGACTATCGTGATTTCGACCCGCCGGGCCGTCTCGGGAAGCGGCTGGGCAATATCTTCGTGGCCGTCGGCTCGCCGAGCGACAGGCTCGGCGTCGTGGATGTCGGCTTCTCGGGACGCTTCCTGGCCTGGACGGTGGATCATTGGGATGACGTGCCGAGTCCGTTGAACCTGCTCGATCCCGTCTCGCCGACCAAGCGGGAGCTGCTGGATCACCTTCGCAAGGCCAATCCCGACCTCACCGTGATCTGGCTGCCGAGATTCGTGCTGATCCCGCTCTCCTGGACGGCCATGCTCGCGCAAAAACTGCTCCGGCCCGGCAAGCCTCCCATCAACATCGCCAAGGTCTTCAGCGTGCTGCCGTACGACACCTCGCTCATTGCCAAGCTCGCGCCCCATATTCCTCCTCAATAGATCGTCCGCGAAACCATCGCATTTCCCTTCTCCCTTGCCCTCTTCACCGTGGAGGAGAGCGCGACGGTGTCGTCCATGGGCCAATGGCGCCTGCTTGATCGTCGGGAGAGGCCCCCATAAAATGATGCGCCCAGCCGACCTATTCCCTCATGACGGAGGCCCCCATGTCCAAGATCAAGAAGAGCGAGACGACAAAAACCAGCGCGCCCGGTTCCAAGGAAGCATCCCCGTCGTCCGCGCCGACCGCGCAGGATTTTGAGAAGCTCGGCCTGTTTTATTTGGGCAGGCCCTTCGATCTCGCCACCAAGACTCCGTTGCCAGGCTGGCTCCTCTATGATTCCAAGGATCTGGTGACCCATGCCGTCTGCGTCGGCATGACCGGAAGCGGCAAGACCGGCCTCTGCCTGGCCTTGCTTGAAGAGGCGGCGATCGACGGCATCCCGGCCCTCATCATCGATCCCAAGGGCGATCTCGGCAACCTCCTCCTCACGTTTCCCGAATTGCGTGCGCAGGACTTCGAGCCCTGGATCAACGAGGACGAGGCCCGCAAGAAGGGACTCTCGCCAGCCGACTATGCCGCGAAACAGGCGGAGACTTGGAAGAACGGGTTGGCGAAGTGGGGACAGGATGGGGAGCGGATCGCCCGGTTACGGGCGTCGGCCGATTTTGCGATCTACACGCCGGGAAGCCACGCGGGCCTGCCGGTGTCCATCCTCAAGTCCTTCGCGGCTCCGGAGGAGGGGATTCGCGGCGAAGCGGAATTGCTGCGGGAACGCATCAACACCACAGCCACGAGCCTGCTGGGCTTGCTGGGCATCGAGGCCGACCCCATTAAGAGCCGCGAGCATATTCTGCTGTCCACCATTCTCGATGTTGCCTGGCGAAAGGGGCAGGACCTGGACCTCGCGGCCTTGATCCACCAGATCCAGGCGCCGCCGGTTTCCAAGGTGGGAGTGATGGATCTGGAATCGTTCTATCCCGCGAAGGACCGGTTCGCCCTGGCGATGCAACTGAATAATCTGTTGGCGGCGCCGGGGTTTGCATCCTGGATGGAAGGGGAGGCGCTGGAGCTGTCGTCGCTGCTCTATACGCCGGAGGGAAAGCCGAGAATGGCGATCATGTCGATCGCGCATTTGAGCGAGGCCGAACGGATGTTCTTCGTCTCGCTCCTGCTGAACCAAGCGCTCGGCTGGGTCAGGGCCCAATCCGGCACGACCTCGCTGCGCGCCCTGATCTATATGGACGAGATCTTCGGCTACTTCCCGCCGGTTGCCAATCCGCCGTCAAAAGGTCCGTTGCTGACCCTGTTGAAGCAGGCGAGAGCCTTCGGCGTTGGGGTGGTGCTGGCGACGCAGAATCCCGTGGACCTGGACTATAAGGGGCTGGCGAACACCGGTACTTGGTTTATCGGGCGGCTCCAGACGGAGCGGGACAAGGCCCGGGTGCTCGAAGGGCTTGAAGGGGCGTCGGCAGGATCGGGACAGCGGTTCGATCGCAAACGGATGGAGGAAACATTGGCCGGGCTGGGCAATCGGATCTTTCTGATGAACAACGTTCACGAGGACGAGCCGGTGATCTTTGAGACCCGCTGGGCCCTGTCGTACCTGCGCGGTCCCTTGACGCGGACCCAGATCAAATCGCTGATGGACCCGGTGAGGCGGCAAACGTCAAGCGTCATGCGTCAACCGGGTGGAAAGGCTGAATCCGACTCGTTACGAATGACGAATGACGGATTACGAATGACGGCATCACGTCCCGTTCTCCCTCCCGGCGTTCCGCAATATTTCGTCCCGATGCGCGGAACTCGGCCGAGCGGCAGTCAGCTCGTCTACCGCCCGATGGTCCTCGGTCTTTCGCAGATCCGGTTTGCCGATGCCAAGAAGGGGCTGGAAGCCATCCATGACGAAGCCCATGTGATGCCAGCCGACCGGGCTGCGGCAACCCTGGACTGGGAGCGGAGTGAGGCGATCTCGATCGTGCAGGACGACCTTGAACGAGAGCCGAACTCTGAGGCACGGTTCGAGGAGATCGCCACAGCGGCAGGCCAGCCGAAGAGTTACGACGAATGGAAAAGGGACTATTCGAACTGGCTCTTCCGGACCGCCAAGCTCGATCTCTATCGGAGTCCAAGGCTGTCCGAGCTCTCCAAGCCCGGTGAGTCCGAGCGAGACTTCCGGGTCCGGTTGCAGCAGGTGGCGCATGAGCGTCGGGATGCGGCCGCCGACAAGCTCCGCCAGAAATACGCGCCGAAGATTGCCGCGCTGCAAGAGCGTCTCCGCCGCGCGGAACAGGCCGTGGAGCGAGAAAAGGAACAGGCAAAGCAGACCGGGCTTCAAACGGCCCTGTCGGTCGGTGCGACAATCCTCGGCGCGTTCATGGGCAGGAAGAGCATCTCCGCCACCACGATCGGCAAGGCGACCACGGCTCTCGGCAAGGCCGGCCGGACGATGAAGGACATGAAGGATGTCGGGATGGCGCAGGACAATGTGGCGGCGCTGCAACAGCAACTGGCCGACCTGGAAGCTCAGTTCAAATCGGAGACCGACCAGCTCTCGGCTTTTGATCCTCAGTCCGAGCCGTTGGAGACCCTGGCGCTCCGGCCCACCAAGACCAACATTGCTGTGAAACTGGTCGCGCTGGCCTGGCTGCCCGACTGGCAGGACGCGCAAGGGGCGCTGACTCCTGCCTGGGAATAGCCGCGTGTTGCGGCGGTGAGCTGGCCGATCATCGCCGCTTCGCTCAGCTCTTGGGCCAATACCCGAGCGTAAAGATCAACTCATACCCGCCCACGCGGCTGGTGGTATTGGGCCCGTAAAGGGGGCTGTTGTAGGTTTGCGTGCCGGCGAGGACATAGGTGAAGTTCGAATCCAACCAGAGGGAGGGTGTGATCCGATACAACAGGCCGCCCACGAAATGGTGCTCGGTGATGTTGGCGGTGGTCGGGTCCAATGAGGTCGAACGGGTGGGATTGTTCCCGAAATTGTAACCGCCATGAAGATTCAGGGACGTGGTGAGGTCGTAGGCGGCGCCGAGGGCGGTCACGTACTGGTCGCGCCAATTGAACGGCACGACCGCCTGGCTGGTCGGGGCCAACGGGTTGCTCCCGTTCGTGAAGTCGATGACGATGTTGTTGAGGGCGCCGTCCCAATTGATCCACTGAAATTTCAACGCCAGCAGCAGCGCGTCGGTGGGACGGTACGAGAGCCCGACGGACAGGTCGTCCGCCCATTTCAGCCCCGTCGCCTTGACATCGAAGCTGGCGGTTCCGAGCGGGCCTAGGTTTTGGGTTCCGCGCCCGTTGCGAAGCGGGAGATTCGTTCCCATCGTGTAGGCCAGGCCGAGGGTGAGACGGTCGGTGACCTGGTACATGATCCCGAACTTGGGGGTAATCCCGAGCGCGTAGGCGCAGGTGCCGCCGGGAGGGGCCAAGCCGCTGTGGTGGGTGCAGGACCCTTCGATGGCAAACCCGGTCGGGGTGTTGGGCAAGACCGTCAACGCCGCGTCGGCATAGGAGAGCCCGATCGACGCGCCGATCGACAGGCTGTCCGTGAGTTGGATGGACACGGACGGCGTAACCTTGTAATGGCGCAGTTGGCTGCCCGTTCGATCATCGAGCGCGAAGGGGGTGCGGAGCCCTCTGAAATCGGTGGCGATGCCACCCGTCGTGAAAAATCCGATTCCTAGGGAGATCGGTGTGCCAGCCAGCGCCTTGATATACCCGAAGTTGGTGAACAGCAGCGCATCGTCGCTGCCCTCGACGTTGTTCGCGACATTCTGAAATCGGCTGTTCGGCTTGATCGTGCCGAACGACAAGCCCGCCGTCCATTCGGTGATCCGACTCATGCCCGCCGGGTTGGTATTCATCGTCGTAAAGTCCAGGGCGATGGCGGTGTCGGCGCCGGCGAGGGCAGAAGACCAGCCTCCCGATCCAATGAGGTTCAGGCCGTTGACCGCATCGGCGGCCTGCGGCGTTCCCATCACCATCCACAGTGCGAGCAAGGCAAGCGGCATCCGGCCGAGGACCGGCAGCCGCGCCTGCGAGATCGGGCGCGTCCTCATATGTCTGATGTCCTTTGTCGAAAGTGATTCCGAGATCGATCCATTCGATCAGCGTGGGCTAACTCTGGTTCGAGCCCTTGGAAGGGGAGGAGGCATCAAGCAACAATTCGCGCAGTTTACCGGTGAGTTCCTGACGAGTAAAAGGTTTTGCGAGAATCAAACCGACCGGCGTCGTGGCGTTGTGCCGGATCAACCGGTCTTCCTGATAGCCGGAGACATACAGGACCCGCAGCATCGGGCGAATCTTGACCAGCCGGCCGGCCAGTTCGGGGCCGCTCATACCGGGCATGACCACGTCCGTCATCACCGCGTGGATGTCCCCGTCATGCTGCTGGGCGATCGCCAATGCCTCCTGTCCATGGCAGGCGATCAGCACCTGGTAGCCGAGTTCCTGCAACAGCGTGCCGGCATATTCCCGCACCACCGGATCATCTTCCACGAGCAGAATGGTGCCGGTGGCCTGATCCGGATGCGCGTGAAGGTCGATCGGGGCCTGGGTCGGCGAATGGGCTTCGGGGAGCAGGATATGAAACGAGGTTCCGATGTCCACTTGGCTGGTGATGCTGATCTTGCCGCCGGCCTGCGATACGATCCCTTCGACCACGGATAAGCCCAAACCCGATCCCTGCCCCACTTCCTTGGTGGTGAAGAACGGTTCGAAGGCGCGTTGCAGGACATCGGGACCCATCCCGGCGCCCGTATCGGTGACGGTGAGGCAGACATAGTGCCCCGGCGGCAGTTCGGCCTGGTCCTCGTTCAGCAACAGGCTGGCCGTCGCGAAGGTCAGGCAGCCGCCGTCCGGCATGGCGTCGCGCGCGTTGGCCGCCAGATTAAGAATGACCTGCTGCAACTGAGTCGGGTCGAGCTTGACCGGCTTGAGGTCGGGGGTGAGATCAAGCAACAGCTCGATATCCTCTCCCAGCGTCCGCCGGAGCAGGTCCTCGCTCTCGCGAATCTGCCGGTTGAGATCCAACACGGTCGGGGTGACCGGTTGTTTGCGGCCGAAGGCCAGGAGCTGGCGGACGAGCGTGGCGCCGTGCAGGGCGGCGCGCCTGATATCCAGGAGGCGCTTGGCTTCGAGGCTGTCGGGCGGCGCTTTGGTCAGCAACACCTCCGCGTAGCCCAGGATAGGCGTGAGCAGGTTGTTGAAGTCGTGCGCCACTCCCGCCGCCAGCCGGCCCACCGCCTCCAGCTTTTGGGCCTGCAACAGTTGCTCTTCGAGCGTCTTGTGCTCCGTGACGTCGAGCAGGGAGCCGGACATGTGGACCGGCGTGCCCGATTCATCCCAGATCGCCTGGCCTCGCGCGGCAAACCACCGGCAGTCTCCACCCTTGGTGAACATGCGGAACTCGATATCGAAGCGCGCCCGCTCCTCCAGGTGGCGGCGGAGGGCGCTGAACACGCGGCCTGCATCGTCGGGATGGATGCGGGACATCCAGCTGTCCATGACGCCGGGGAATTCGTCCATGGCATAGCCTAAAAGCTCGGTGAACCGCGGCGAATAATAGATGGGCTGATCCGGATGGAACCAATCCGGCGACGTCCAGCGGACGTCCCAGATGCCTTCCCGCGATCCCAGCACCGCCCGGTTGAACCGTTCGACGCTCTCCTGGAGCGCCAGCGCGATCTTCTGGCGTTCGAACACCTCGGCCCGCAGCGCCTCGTTGGCGTGGGCCAGTTCCGCGGTCCGTTCCTGGACCCGTCGATCCAGATCGCCGTAGGCCTGATGGAGCGCCTCCTCAGCCTGGCGCCGTTGCTCGACCTGCCTCCGCAGATCCGTGATCAAGGTTTGGTTATCGAACCGCAGCTCGAGTGAGGCGGTGATGGTGCGGTACATCCGTTCGGCGATGGCGATGGACAGGGCGGCGAAGAGGCCGGTCATGGAGCCGATGGCGATCGAGAACGGTTCGCCCTCGGCAAACAGCGTCCAGACCAGCGGGCCCAGCGTCGGCACGGCGAAACAGAGAAACGCTTCCCGTCTGGGCGAGAGGGCGATCACGGCTCCGGCGATGGTGCCGGCCAGCAGGAAGGGGATAAAGACCTGGTGAGCGTGGGAATTCGACGGAATCATCCATATCCCGGTCGCGCCCCATCCCAATCCCCCGAGCAGCGTGCCCGTAAGAAACCACCGCTCCCAACGGCGGAGATCGTGGCGGGATTCCGAACGATGCAAGAAGGCGTACACGAGGGCCAGCCGCCCGACGATCACCACCAGCATATATCCGACCCATGCCAGCAGGATGCGGGGCGCGACGACGTGGCGCTGCACCAGCACGAGAATCAAGGCGTTCAACGAGGAGATCAGCAGCGCGAAGGGGGCGTTGGCGAACAACAGCCGGATCTGTTCCCCGTGAATCGTCTCGCGGCGGTCGCGCGACTGGCGGGGATGGCTGGGATCGGGAGGACGAGAGGCGGTTGCCGGCTGAAGGCTATGTGTGGGGGTGGTCATGGGTGGTCCTCATCGGTGGCGGCTGCCACGAGGCTTGGTCGGTCATCCCACGCCGAGCAGCCGGAGGAATTCTGGTCGGGATGCGGGGACAGCCATGGATACGAGCCCGATCCCTGGAGACACGTCATTCGTCACGCGCAGGAGGATCTCCTACGGTTGACGGTTGGCCATTGACGGTTGGCGCCTTTGCATGGCCGCCGGGACCGCGCGACGGACGTCGGCTAGGACCCGTGCTTGCGGTCCCGTTGCATGAGCTTGTCGGTCCATGCCAACAGAATGGCCGATCCGAGAAATGTCATGTGGATCAGGATCTGCCATTGAATGTGTTCCGGCGGCACGTTGCTCACGTTGACGAAGGCTTTCAGCAGGTGGATGCTCGAAATGCCGATCAGCGAAGCGGCGAGCTTGACCTTGATCGTGCCCGGGTCGACGTGGCTGAGCCAGTCCGGCCGGTCCGGATGGCCATCGAGATCCAGCTTGCTGACGAAGGTGGCGTAGCCGCCGATCACGACCATGGTCAGCAAATTGGCGACCATGGTGATGTCGATCAGGGACAGCACGCCGAGCATGAAGACGGTCTCGGAGATGTCTCCGATGTGATGCACCATCTCCCAGAGTTCGACCAGGAACTTGTAGGCGTAAAGCAGTTCCGCGACGATCAGGCCGCCGTACAGCGGAGCCTGAATCCAGCGGCTGGCGAAGACGACGGTCTCAAACGCCTGCTCGACTCGCGGCACGGCGGCGGCATGGAGACGGGGTTGTACCGGGTGCCCGTGGTCGTGGTGCGAGTCAGCCAACCAAACGCCTCACGGATGGATCAACGTGGAAATCAACGGGACGGCGGGAGCCTTGGTCTTCGCGCAAGACAGACGCGCAATCGACGAACCGGGCGTATCGTAGCCATCTCGCCCGTCTCTGTCAATGCGCATTTCTGAACGGGCGACTCGGGGTCGCCGGTCCAGGCTGCGTCACTCGGTGAATGACCCGAGCCCGTTGCGTCCCTGCTCGACGTAGAAGGCGGCGGCCTGGGAGCGCCGCGTGATGCCGAGTTTGTCGTACATGTTCGCGAGATAATTTTTCACGGTCTTCTCGCTCAGGTGCATGGCGAGCGCGATTTCCTTGTTCGTCTTTCCTTGGGCGATGAGCGGGAGAATGCGCTCTTCCTGAGGGGACAAGCGACGGGCTTTCGAGGTGGCATGTTTCGCGGCGAGATTGCGCAGCCACGACAGGGTTTTCTTGGCCACCGTGGGGTCGAGCAGCGATTCTCCCGAGGCGACGGCCCGGATCGTATCGACGAGCGTGCTGGTGCGGATGTCCTTCAGCACGTAGCCGTGCGCGCCCGCCAGGACGGCGGCGCGCACCGTGTCTTCGTCCGCGTAGCTCGTGAGAAACAGCACGCGCGTCTCAGGGCAGGCCGACAGGATATCCCGGCAGATGTCGATGCCGCTGCGGTCCGGCAGTCGGATGTCGAGCAGGACGACGTCCGGCTTCAGGCGGGCGGCTTCGGCCAGACCCCTTCCGGCGGTGTCCGAGGCGCCGACCATCCGGATATCCGGCACCAATTGGAGCACGCTGCGAATGCCGGCCAGGACCACCTCGTGATCGTCGACGACCAGCACGGAGATGGCGCGCGGCTTGGCCTTACTCATGCGAGCCTCCCTGGGGCAGTTCGATCACAACCGTGGTCCCTCGCCCCACGCGCGACTGCACGAGGAATCGGCCCCCCATCCTTGCGGCGCGCGCCGTCATATTGTTCAGGCCGAAGCCGGAGGGCTTGACCGTCGCCGGATCGAACCCCGATCCGTTGTCCCCGATCTCAAGGCGGACCCCGCCGCGATACCGGCGCAGACGGACGCGCACTTCGCGGGCCCGCCCGTGCCGGATCGAATTGCTGACCGCTTCGCGAGCCAGATTCAGAAGATGCAAGCGTTGCTGCTGCGTGAGCGGCGCCACCGCCTTGGGAGAGACCTGTACCACAAACTGGGTCTGGCAGGAACTGCCGTAGACGCCGATCACCGACCTGAGCGCCTCCTTGAACCGATCACCCTCCAACGAATCGAAGTGCAACCCGGTGATGAAACTGCGCACCTCTTCGATCGTGCGGTTGAGCTGCGAGATGGAATGGGCAAACTCCCGCTTGGCCTTGCGCGGCGCGGCGTCCATGAGCCGGCCGGCCGTATCGAGCCCCAAACCGACGCCGTAGAGGGATTGCAGGATGCCGTCATGCAGATCCTGGCTCAGGCGCTCGCGTTCTTCCAAGGCGAGACGAAGATGCTCTTCGCTCCGGCGCAGCGCCTGTTCGCCGGCTCTGCGCTCGGTGATGTCGGTGGCGATCACAAGGACCTGATCCGCCACCCCCTGCTCGTTGGTGAGGGGTCGTTTCACGGTCTGCAACCAGCGGACCTTGCCCGTTGAATCGGTGAGGGGTTCCTCTCGAATGAAGATCTCCGCTCCGGTGTCGAAGACGCGCAAATCCATATCCCGAAAGTGCGCCAGCTCCTTCCGGTTGATGCTGAAATCCGCATCCGTCTTGCCGACCAGGGCTTCGACCGTGGTCCCATAGGCGTCGGCCACCGCCTGGTTGGCCAGGGTGAACCGCCCGTTCCGATCCTTGGCCAGGACAAAATTGGGACTCAAATCGATGACCTGGCGGAGGAAGGCCCGTTGTTTGCGCAGGGAGGCTTCCGCCTCTTTGCGCGACGTAATTTCTTCGAGGATGCCGAAAATGCTCGTGATCCGGCCGTTCTGATCCCGGGAGATGGCGGGCCACAGGCTGATGTCGATCAGGCGGCCGTCCTTGCGTTGCCGGCGCAGTTCGATGCCAGGTTGAACGAGTCCCGCGAGGCCCCTCTCCCACATGGCATCGGCCTCCTGTTCCATGCCGGACGGCACATATGGAAGCTCGCGTCCCAGCACCTCCTGCTCCGACCATCCGAATATCCGTTCCGCCGCGGGATTCCATCGGATGACCTGGCCCTGCTCATTCAGGCTCACGATGGCCAGGGGAGAGAGCCGGACCAGCGTTTCGAGTTGGTCGGTCGTGTTCCGCAATTGTTCCTCGGCGCGCCGCCGTTCCGCCTCCGCCTGTTCGAATTCAGTCACGTCCCGGCAGTCGATCAAAGCGACGGGAGAACCGTCGGCATTCTTGATGACGCGCACCGTTTCCTCGACCCAGAGTTCCGTACCGTCTTTGCGGATCTTTCGGAGTTTCCAATGATGGATCTCGTGCGGAGCCTGAAACGCCCGCTCCAGCGCGTTGCCGGCAGGGCCCTGTTGGTCCTCGGGAAAGACCTGGAGAACGGAAGAGCCGATCAGCTCATGCGGCTCGAATCCCAGTTGGCGGGCGCCGAAGCGATTGACCGAGAGGACGGACCCGGTTTGGTCCACGGTGAAGTACATCGAGGGCGTGTCTTCATAGAGGGTCCGAAACCGTTCCTCGCTGAGGCGGAGGGCGGCGTTGGCGGTCTCCAGACTCTTGGTGCGCTCGAACATCCGAGCTTCAAGTTCGCGGTTTGCCCGGCGGAGTTCCTCCTCCGCCTCCCTGGCCGCCGTCATATCCCGCGCGATGACGGCCGCCGCCTCGACGGTTCCGTCCGGACCCCTGAGGGGGGAATAGCGCACCGCCATATATTTGGGGTCGATCGCTCGGAAGGTGAACCATGCGTCGTCGGCCACCTCTTCCCCCTTGAAACATCGGTCGAGCTGGGGCTTGACCAGGTTCCTAAAGGTGTCTTGGCCGAGGATGTCGGCCACATGGGCGCCGAGAATCCGATCTTCCGGCATGCCGTGCGCACGCAGATACATGGGATTTACCCGCCGGTAGCGGTAATCCGGGCCGACGATCGAGATAAGGTCCGGGACGACCTCCATGACCTGCTGGACGAATCGGCGCTGGTCGTCCTGCGTTGTCCGTTGTCCGGTGAGGTCACGGAATATGCCGACCGTGCCGGCCACGGCGCCGTTCCGGTCGGCGATGGCGAACATCGAGATGTCGAGGGAGAGGGCGCGCCCGGTCTTGGTCCGGGCCACGATCTCGCCCCGGAACATGCCGTTCGCCGCCAGTTGCCGGCCGATGGCGGCATAGGCGGGTTGCCCCATAGCAAGCGCGGGCGTGTGGCCGTACAGATCCTCATCGGTATATTCGAGCAGGCCGGCATGGGCGGGATTCTGTTCCGCGTATCGGCCCTGATCATCGAGAAAGACCATGGCCTCGACCGATTGGAGGAACAGAGCCCGGTACCGATTCAAGACGTCGCAGGCCGGCGATTGCGACAACTGCCGTTCCAACTCGGTGACGCGCAGGCGGAGCTGGAAGACCTCGGTTAGGAGAGGATCGTCCACTGACTGGGAAGGGGCCATGATGTTCTCCCTTGCAAAGGCGCGCGGTTTCCTCCCCGGCGTCTTGCCGACGCCTGGTTGGGCAGGTGGGAGCTTGGACTATACGGGAATCAGCCGTCAAGATCGCCAGGGAAATGTGGCCCTAGTGTCGTGCGTCTAACGCTTCTTGACATTTCACGTTCGCCCTGAGCTCGTCGAAGGGCGTGTGGTTCCGACGGCTTCGGTTCGTGCTTCGACAGGCTCAGCACGAACGGGTGCAAAGCCATTTCTGACGCAACACTAGGATGTGAGGGAAAGAGGGGGGCCGAACGAGCCGGCCGCGGTGTTTGAGGTCAGGTCGGAGATGAGACCCGCATCGTCTGCCACCTTGGCCGCATATTCCCGCCGCACGAGATCGACGAATGTGTCCAGTTCGAACGGCTTGGCAATGGTGCAATGAAACCCGTTGGCGCCGTTCAGGTGAGGGGAGTGGGCCGGCTCTGCGCGGCCGGGATCGCCCGAGAGGAGGATGAAACGAGACCGGGTCTGCGGAAATTCCTGCTTGAACCGGCGGAGCGTGGTCGGACCGTCACATTCCGGCATAGACAGGTCGAGCAGCACGATGTCAGCCGGCGCGGTCCGGTAACGCTCCAGCGCCTCCCGGCCGTTCGAGGCCTCGGATACCTGAAATCCTTCCCGTTCCAGCGAAAAACGGATCAAACTGCGCAGCGGCTCCAGATCATCGACGATCAAGACGGAAGGCATAGCGTGATCTCCCCTTCACGGCCTGGACCGGGGGATGGTTCCATCAGCCAGGTTCAACACGATAACGTAACTGTACCACCTGTTCAGGCGATCACGTAGGGAAAGAGGGTGGTGGACGACGAAGGAAAATGGTCCTATTCAGATAGGGCTAAGCTCAGAATCCGGTTTGACTCTTGCGCAGTAAGTCCCTAAGCTGCGGAACCAGTTTCTGCCAAGCCGCCGACACCGAGACGATCGATAAGGACGGGAAGACCGATGATGAAGCCGAGAAATGCGGGCGGGATTATAACCATTGTGCTAGTGGTTTGTACAGTGGGATGTGCCAGCGAGCGGTCACTAGGGCCGTTCGGCCCCGATGATCCGGAAACGCCGGTCACCAAGACTTCGTTGCCTGCGGTGGTTCCACCGGTCCATCTCCTGCAGTTCGACGACGCGGGTCAGGGAGATCTGATGTTGCCGCGCGGAAGCAGTCATCCGGGTCTGCTTGCCGCCGGAGCATCCGGTGTCGCTCCCGATGAGCAGGCCGTCAGCAAACTCCAGACCGCGGCGTTGGCCGATCCTCGGGTTCAGGCGGCATTGGGCGACCGGTTCCGATTGGTGGAGGCCGATCAGGTCGAGACGACATCACCGAGGTCCGGGTGCTGTCCCGCTCCCAGCCATCCAAGCCGGCTTGTTTTTTACAGCTATGGGACGGATACCAGCGTGGAGGTCTGGCTGCGGGGAGATCGAGTGATCGCCGTCACGCCGCGTCCGGGCTATCAACCTCCGGAGACCCAGGAGGAGGTGGCGGAGGCGGTGTCCTTGGCTCGCCAGGATCGGCGATTGGAAGGCAAGCTGGAGGGGTTGGACGGACATGGCATCCTGACTCAGCCGGCGCGCGGGTGGCTGTGGGACGATGCGGGGCAAGGCCATCGGGTGATCTGGGTGACCTTTTCCAAAGGCTTGGAGGGGCGCCCGCTCTATGGGGCGCTGGTCGATCTGAGCGCGCGCAAGGTTCTGAAGGCCAGGGAAGAACCATCACACTAAGGTGAGCTCATGAAACGGACGGCGGTCGGCATCATGGTCGGCGCGGTGATCGGGGTCTCGTTGCTGCTCGGCGCTCGGGCCTGGGCGGAGCCTTCGGGCGGACACATCGACTGGGAGTCCTGGTCCCTCGACTGGGAAGTCAAAGGCAATACGGGGTTGGCGCTCCGTCACGTGACCTACAAGAACGATCTCATCCTTGGCAAGGCCAGCATGCCGGTCCTGCGCGTCAAATATGACAAGGAACGGGTCTGGTGGAATCCCTTTTCCTGGTTCGGGTCCCGCGAGGAAACCGGCCGCTGCGGACCGTTCCAAGATCGCCTCTCCTGGACCAACAGCATTCCCATCACCTCTTGCAACGGCAAGAAGGTTTGTACGAGGGAACATACTATCGAGGGCCTGAAGTGGCTCGAACTCGGGCTCTATGCGCGGATCGGGGAATACCACATCTATCAGGCCTGGTATCTCTCGGCGGACGGCGAAATCCATCCGGTCGTGCAGAGCCGGGGCCTGTCCTGCGTCACCAATCACGTGCACCATCCCTATTGGAGGCTGGATTTCGACGTGGCCGGCCGCGGTCTGGATCAGGTGTTCGTCCGCAACGAAGGGGCGCCGGACGAAGGCTGGGGACCTGGGTGGCACAAGTATACGAACGAGGTGAATACGTTCAAACAGACGGCCACCAACCGGGTCTGGTTCGTGCGGGACTATCCGACCGGCCGAGGCGTGTGGGTGATTCCCGGATACGGCTATGAGCCGATCAAGGATGACGGCGTGCGCGACGAGTTTTCAGATCGCGATGTGTCGATCAGGCGGGCCAGGGCCGACGAAGACCTCCCCTGGCTGTTCGGGGCGCGCGGAGAACTCGCCTTCGATCAAGATCATGAGGGGGTTCAGGAGCAGGATATCCTGTTCTGGTATGTGGCCCACCTCCCGCATCCGGCGGCCCTGGGCCCCACTGCTTGGTTGGCCGTCGGGCCGGTCATCCGCGTGGAATAGCGACCTATCCACGGCGGGACGAAGGGGCGACAATCGTGATTCGTCACCCGTCAATCTGGGAGGTACTCGACACCGAGCACCGGCTCTCCTCTCGCCGGACGATTGACCTATGACGGTTGACGCCTGACGGCATTCGAATCAGGCAGCGGCCAGCTTCAGGCCCACCTTGAGCGCAATCTTCGTCATCGCGATCGCGCCGTCCAGCAAGGCCGCCTTGCGCTTTTTTGAAGCCGTGTCCAGCATCGCGCGCTCCAAGAGGCGCTTCAGCTCCTCCACCTCCGCCTCGCTGAACGAGATCACCTTCTGCACCGTCGTGTCGTAGGTGTTCGCCATCGCGAGATACAGCTTGGCCCGGTGACTGTGAAAGAGGCCGACGAGTTCAGGCTCATCGCTGAACAGCATGATCTTCTTCCCGTTCTCCCCGATCTCTTGCAGGATCTTCTCCTGGGTCGCCCGGATGTCCTGGTCCTTGTCGATGGCGAATTTGGCCTGCCCGAGAGTCTTGATCAAGTCCTCCGTATCGGTGCGGGAGACTTCGAGCCGGTTGGCGAGCTTCTGCAATTCGGTCAGCGCGCCTTCGCCGGTTTCCATGACCTCTTTGATCAGCTTGTCGTTGCCCCTCATGAAGTTGACCACGCCTTCCAGCGAACGAGTAATGCTCATGGCAATCCCCCCGTACCAACATACCAACCTTCGGTTGAGCCGGCGGCTCATCGGGCGAAGCCCTTCTTCGTTGCCGCCGCCGGAGAAACACATCCAGTGATTCTCTTCGCTTTGCTTCAAACCAACCTTCGCTTGATCCGCCGGCTCTTCGCTCGGCTCCGTCAATCTTTCTTGACGCGCTCCAGCAACTCGACCAGATCCATGGTCAAGGAGCGCGTGGATTCGAGCGTCCGTCCGCGCAGGAATGAAAAGTTCAGCGCCTCGTCCAGGGCATCGTTCACGCTGCGGGAAGTTTGCAATACCCGGGCGATATGGTCGGAAGAACCGGGCGCCTGTTCCGCCAATGCGGCTATAAGCTGCGGATCCACGGAAGCGAACACGGATTGGTCCGCATAGCGGCGGAGTTGCTGGTGGAGCGTGGCCAAGGCTTTCCAGGAATCGCCGAGCCCGGCTGCCACCTCCTGGAGGGCGCAAAAGTCCTCGTGAAATTGGTCGTTCACCCGCTTCTGGAGGCCCTCGTACTGAGCCAGGTACAGCGTGCCGAGCAGATAGGTGGCCGAATGGGCGTCCTGGCCGCGCTTCTTTTCGATATTCTGATAGGACGAAAACACCACGTGGTGGAGCGCTTCGACCTTTTGGAGCTCCTTGCCTGCTTTGTTGAGCTCCTCAATGGCCTTCTTGAGGTAGTCAATCCGCTCGTCGGTCTGCTTTTCGAATAGGGCGATGTTGGTCTGGGCCCGATCGATCGTGGCCCCTTCTTTGTGAATGAGGTCCCGGACGGCTCCGCTATGAATGGCCGAACAGCCGGTGGCCAGGGCCAAGACCGCAAGCGCGCTGACGATGGTGACGGGTCGTTTCGGCATGGCAGTCTCCCTTCTCATGATCGGCCTGCTCAACGAGTCGCCTTGACGGCTTCGGCCAGTTGCCTGATGTCTTCTGGTTTCACGGTCACGTCGATGTCCAGGTATTCCTTGACCGTGGCGTTGATGCGGCGAAGCGCTGCGATGTTGGTCCGGTAGTCGTCATAGGCACCGGTGTCGAGGGGGCGAACTTCGGCCAGGTAACTCTTCTCGACCGAGGCGTCGATCAGCGCGACCAACCCGGGCAAGGCCTGCACGAGACCGCTCATCGTACCGTTCCCTTTTGTGAAGATGGGCTGATTATTCGGGCCGGACCGAGCCGGCAACTCGGCCAACCGCACCTCGTTGATCAGCTTGACGACGTCAGGCCCCAACTCATTGGCGGCTGTTTCCGCGCGGAGCTGCTGCTTCTCGGCCGCGTCGGACGGAAACGGATCGGTGGTGGCCCATTTCAGGGCCAGGCTGAGTTTGAGCCTGGTTTCGATCAGTTTCTGCCAGTGGGCGAACCGGTGGTTCACACTCTCCAGCAGCTCGCGGTATTGCTCCATCAGTTGCGCGTTCTGTTGATAGGCCTGGTCCTTGGCAATCAGGGCCTGTTTCACCTCGGGCGGCGTTGCGCAGCCGGAAAGCAGGCCCAAGAGCAGGCCGGCCGCGAAGAGACGAGTCGATGTCATGGTTATCCCTCCATACCAAGCTTTGCTAGAACCGGCGGCTCTGTTGCGCTTTATCGCAATATGACGGCGCCGGAGAAATCCATCCAGTGGTTCTCTTTGTCTTTTTTCATACCAGCTTTTGGTTGAACCGGCCGCCCAATAGATTGCTCTTGGCGGCCGGAGAAAAACACCTCCAGGGCTTTGGGCCGATAGCTTCGATTGAACCGGCGCGACTGTCCTCTCTGCGCGACCGCCGTCCGATAGGGCAGCCCACTTTGTGGTGGAGTCCTCCCTTCAAGATCAGCAAGGCCTGTGCCAATGGGGCTATGGGCGCGGGATCGGAAATGGCGGAGGAGACGGCTTGGTTCGGCGGTCTGATCACGACGGACAATGACCAAAGCGCTTGCCGCGCTCCGGTCACTGTATCCAATTGGATACCGACCGTATCTTTCTGTACCGGATAACATGAGATTTGGCAGGTGGTCGCCGGCATGATGGAGAAGCGATGTTATGCCGGAGGAAGGGCAGCGTCAATCAAAACTATTGGCGGGAGGATCAGCAGAAGCGGAAGAATGGGCGCCGTCGATGGAACCGGGGTGCAACCAAGGAAAGGCGGGTGAGCCGGCGGTCAGGACTCTTTCGCCGCCTGCCTGAGCGCCTCCACGGTCTTGGATGCGAGACCGGCTTCGCGCAATTCTTCGTCCGATGCCTGCGTGACCGCTTCTGCGCTGCCGAACTGCTCGAGCAGCCGCTTGCGCGTGATCTCGCCGATACCGATGACCTGATCAAGCTTCGACGAGGTCAAAGCCTTGCTGCGGAGCGTCCGGTGGTATTTGACGGCAAAGCGATGGGCTTCGTCCCTGATACGCTGGACCAGATGGGTGGCGGGCGAGGTCGGGTGCAGAATGATCGGGTTCTTGCGGCCAGGGAGGAAGATGCGCTCTTCCTTGTCGCCGCGCGCTTTGGCGAGCCCGATGATCGGTAATCGAGACAGGCCGACCTGCCTGAGCCCGTCGATGGCGGCGGCCAATTGGCCGAGCCCGCCGTCGATCAGGATCAGGTCCGGTTGCGGCAGCTCCTCCGCCTGGCCATACCGGCGCATGACGACTTCTTGAATGCTGGCAAAGTCGTTGGCGCCCTGCACTGTCTTGATCCGGAACTTGCGGTAGTCCGATTTTTTCATCTCGCCCTGCTCCCAGACCACCATCGACCCGACGGACTGGTCGCCGAGGATGTTGGAGATGTCGAACCCTTCGATCCGGTTGGGGATCTCCTCCAGCCGGAGCAATCGCTTCAGCTCGGCGGTGGCCTGCCGGTCGGTTTCCTCATCCCGCAGATGCTCGACCAGGGCCGCCAGCGCGTTTTCTTCCGCCAACTGAACAAGCTGGTGCTTCGTCCCTCGTTCCGGCGCCACGATGCGGACCGTGTCTCCTTTTTTCTCGGAGAGCCAGGTCTCAAAGAGGGCGGCCTCCGGCAGGGGGCAGGGAATCAGCAGCTCCTTGGGAGGCTGGCCGTCCTTGTTGTAGAACTGCTCGATGGTCGAGACCACCAGCTCTTCATCGGGCGTGTTGGCGCCGGTCGGCCAGTAAAAGTCCTTGCGGCCGATCAGCAGGCCTCCCCGCACGAAGAGCAGTTGCAGGTCCACCGCCGCGCCGCGCCGCGCCAGTCCGATCACGTCCTGATCCACGGAGGCGATTTGGGTGATTCGTTGCTTCTCCAGCGTCCGTTGAATCTTCAACAGCCGGTCGCGGAGCCTGGCGGCCTCCTCGAATTCCTCCCGCTCGGCTGCCGCCTCCATCTGAGCCCGCAGGTCGTCCAGGAGTTCGCGGTCCCGGCCTTCCAGAAACTGCCGGACCTGCTTCACGATCTTGTGATAGTCCTCTTTGGTCTGGTTGCCCGTGCAGGGCGCCATGCAACGTTTGATCTCGAACTCGATGCAGGCCCGCTCTGCGGTTCCGTCGATGTCGATCTTGCAGGTCGCCAGCGGAAAGGCCCGCTTGATGATTTTCAAGGTTTCGCGGAGCGCCCCGGCGGGCGTGTAGGGGCCGTAATAGAGCGCGCCGTCCTTCTGGACGCGACGGACGATCGAGAAGCGCGGAAAGTCCTCTTTGATCGGCAACCGCAGGTAGGGGTACTGTTTGTCGTCGCGCAGGACGACGTTGAAGCGCGGACGATGCCGCTTGATCAGGTTGCTCTCAAGGATCAGCGCTTCCAGCTCCGATCGGGTGACGATGGTTTCAAGGTCCGCCACCTGATCGACCAGCAGGGCGGTCTTCGGGTTGTGGTCGCCGCTTCGCTGAAAATAAGACCGGACGCGGTGGGCCAGCACGGCGGCCTTGCCGATGTAGAGGATATCCCCCCTGGCGTTTTTGAACAGGTAGACCCCGGGCTGAGCCGGCAGGTGGTCGAGTTTGGATTGCAGGACGTCGGTCGTCATACGTCAACCGTCATTCGTCAACCGTAAGAATAACAGGAACAGAGCGTCCATTTCTTCCGGTTGACGTGTGACGAGTGACGGTTGACGGCGGCTCTACTTGAGCCCACGCACAAATGAGGGACTGAGCGTTCCTCGCGCGACCTCCGCGACGGGCCCCTTCATGGTCAGATTAAACTCCTTGTCGACGTCGATGTGCAGCGTGCCGCCGGGCATATTCACGGTCACGGGGCTCTGAACGAGTCCTAGCTTCACGCCCGCGCTGGCCGCGGCGCAGGAGGACGAGCCGGAGGCCTGCGTCTCGCCGGCGCCGCGCTCCCAGATCAGGATGAAGATCTCGCGTTGGCCGGTCGGCACGGCGAGCTGCACGTTAGTTCGTCGTGGAAACAAGGCGTGATTCTCCAGCGCCGGTCCAAGCGCCAGCAACTCCTCGCGGCTCCATTGCTCACCGGCCGGTTTGAAGACCACGCAGTGGGGATTCCCAACGCTGACTCCCGTGAAGTGGAGGCGTTGTCCGGCCGCCTCGATCGGCTGATCGACTAGCTCCTCCACCGCCAACGAGCAGGGAAGGGCGCCGGGCGCGAAGGTCGCCCGGCCCATCTCGACGGTGACGGAGGCGGCATCGCCGTTCCGGTCCACGTGCAGGGTACAGGTCACCAGGCCGCCGATGGTTTCGACCGTGAATCGAGTCTTGCGTGTCTTCTGCGTGGCGTGGAGGTACCGGGCGAAAATGCGGAGGCCATTGCCGGATTTTTCAGCTTCGCTGCCGTCCGGATTGAAAATCCTTAGGCCGAAATCGGCTTTCTTCGACGGGGCCAGCACCAGGATGCCGTCGCTGCCGAGTCCCCAATGCCGGTCGCAGATGGCGCGGATGGCCTTCGGCGTCAGCTTAAAGCCGAGTTCCTTGGGATCCATCACCAGATAGTCGTTGCCCAACCCATGACCACGGAAAAAGCCGTTCTTCATCTGTCCGCTCCTTGTCAAAAAGCGTCAATCGTCAAGCGTCACCCGTCAATCGGAGGAGAGAAAGTACTTGGGAAAGGAGGAGATCGTAACGGGGGAAGGCGTCAATCGTCAAAGGTCAATCGTCAATCGAGTGGAGAAGGTACCGCGTTGATGGTAAGGATGGCAACCCTATCAATCTGGGGAATTGCTGTTAAGCCGACGCTTGACTGATAGCGAATGACGCTTCACGAATGACGAGTGACGGCTGACGCTTGACGAGGCGTTACACCAGCGCGACGCCCGGCGGCCGCTCGATCAACTCGACCTCATAGCCGTCCGGCGCATTGATGAAGATGAAGCGGCTTCCGGAGGAGGTGCGCGTCGGCCCGTCGGTGATGGGAATGCCCATGGCATTGAGCGAGGCGATCGTGTCGTCAAGGTTTTCGACCTGGAAGGCCAGATGGACCAGGTCCTCCTGCACGGTCACCGGTCCGCTCGGAGGGAAGCTGCAGAGTTCGATCAATTCCTCGCTGTTGGGAACCTTCAAGAAGGCCAGGTGAGACCCGCGGGGCGAGACCTTGCGCTCCATCACCTCCAGGCCCAGGACCTTGGTATAAAACGAAATGGTTTCGTCCATGTCGCTCACCCGCATGCGGGTGTGTAATAGCTTCTTAACCTTCATCGCGCTGTCTCCATGCCGTCATTCGTCACTCGTCAGCCGTCAATCGCAAGAAGATCAACGCGCCTCGATGCCCCATCCTCACGTTTGACGCATGACGGTTGACGCATTACGTGGCTGTCCGCGCCGGTCCCACCGTCTTGCGCACCAGGATTTCCGCGCTGCCCGGAATCAGAAAATCTTTGATGGCGCCGACCTCCTGGTAGCCATGTTTCTTGTAGAACTGCCTCGCGCTCAGGTTGAAGTCCGACACGCAGGCGAACAGGTTGGTGCCCCGCGCGAAGGTGATTGACTCAAGGTGGGTAAGGAGCTGGCCGCCGAGCTGACGCCCCCGCGCCCAGCCTGCGACGGCGAACAGTTCGAGATAGTCGCCGAATAGAAAGCGGGGCCGCAGCACGGCAAAGCCCGCCACCCTCCCGTCGATCTCCAGCACGTAGCCCTCGCGGCCTTGGGAGAGGACGGAGAAATAAGTGTCCCAGTCCTCCGCTTCGTAGCCCAGCCGTTTCCAGGGATCGGAGGTCAGGAGAATGTCGAGCACAGCCTGCCGGTCCTGCTCGGCGAACGGCCTGACGCGGGATCGATCTATGGGGTCGGCTTCCGGCATGTCAGCAGCTCCGTGACGGTCACGGCGCGCAGTTGCGCGCGGGGCAGGACCGTCTCGTCCAAGGCTTGGATCACTTCGCGGGTGTGTTTGCCCTTGCCGTTGGCATGGAACACGACGATGCTGCCTGGGCGGAGCCGCCGCGCCACCCGGTCGAGGATGGCATCGGCCGGGAGCGTGGGATCAGGATCGCCGGAGACGAGGTTCCACAGGATGAACTGAAGTCCCAGCGATTTCACAACCCGCACTGTGACGTCGTCATACTCTCCGTAGGGAGGGCGGAACAGGCCGGCGGAGAGGTGATAACGGGAGCGCATCAACGACACGGCGCGGGAGATTTCCGCTTGTTGCCCCGGTTCATCCAATAACGGGAGATGGGCATGGTCCTCGCCGTGGGTGCCGATCTCGAAAAACGGCACGGCCTGAAGCGCGCGTACGTCCTCCTGGTGTTGCTCGGCCCAACGGCCGGACACGAAGAAGGTCGCCGGAATCTCCCGGGCCTTGAGGTAATCGATCAGGGCTGCGTCAAAACCGGGCTTGGCGCGCACCGGGCAGAGGTCGAACGTCAGCGCAATGCTCCGGCAGGAAGGAGGCCCGGAGGTGATGACGTCTGATTGGCCCGCATGGATCGGGTGCGCCGACGCTGACACGCCTGTGAGGATCAGCAGGATAACAAGGCCGATACGATACCAGTTGGCGGATTGCATCAGCGGGAGTATACCTGAAGCCACGATCCACGGCATCTGTCGGCGCAAGTCGCAAGGAGCCATTGAATCGGTTGACTGGTCCTTTCGGCGCCTGCTAGGTTGATTGAAAAGGTCGCATCCGTCGAATCGGTTTCAGGAGAACAGGACGCATGTTTCAGTTTACCAGCGGACAGGGGTGGCAGATCGGCCGGATCTTCGGGATTCCGATCGTCATCCACGTCTCCTGGTTGTTGGTGTTTGCGTTCGTCACTTGGACCTTGGCGACGGCCTACCTGCCGGCGGCGCTTCCCGGCCAATCAGGCCCTCGCTATTGGGCCATGGGAGGCATGGCGGCTCTGCTGTTGTTCCTGTCGGTGCTGCTGCATGAGTTGGGGCATTGTTGGGTGGCGTTGCGCTATCATGTGCCGATCGGCCAGATCACGCTCTTTGTGTTCGGCGGCGTCGCGCACATGAAGAAGGAACCGCCGACTCCGAAGGCGGAGTTCCTCATCGCCATCGCCGGGCCGATCGTCAGTTTCGGCTTGGGCGCGGCCTGTCTCGGATTCGGCATCGTGAACGATCTGGCCGGGCTCCGTCCGGACCTGCACGGCCTCACGGTGCTCGGCTGGCTCCTCGGTACCGTGAACCTCCAGATCGGCCTGTTCAACCTCATCCCCGGGTTCCCGCTGGACGGGGGACGAGCCCTGCGCGCGGGACTCTGGGCCTGGTCCAAGGATTTTTACGCCGCGACCAGGCGGTCCGCTGTTGCGGGCCTTGCCTTCGGGGTGCTGCTGAGCTGCCTGGGCGGGTCGCTCATGCTCGGCGCGGGCCTGCACCTGTTGGAAGCCTCGCTGATCACCACCGGCATGTGGGTGGCGATGATCGGCCTGTTCCTGTTTGCGACCGCCAAGGGCACGCGCCAGCAGGCCGTCTTCCGCGAAACTCTGGCGCGCGTCACGGTGTCCGAGTTGGTGACGCCATCGGTGATTTCGGTGCCCGCAGCCCTCACCATTGAATCGGCCGTGAAGGGCTATTTCCTGCCGCACGGGTTTTCAGGATTCCCGGTGATGGAGCAGGATCGGTTGGTCGGCATGGTGACCGTGCAGGACCTGCAGCGCCTTCCTCAAACCCTCTGGCCCTGGCGGGAGGTCCGGAATGTGATGCGGCCCTGGAGCGCGGAAATGGAGATTGCGGCCGGCGCCAGCGCCCTTCACGCGCTGGAACAGATGGGAATGGCAAGTCTTGATCGGCTGATCGTCAGGCAGGATGGACGGATCGTCGGCGTGCTCACCCGCTCGGCCGTGTGGCGTTATCTGAATCTGCGCACGCAGGGCCGGTCTTCATCCACGGTTGATCCCCCGCAAGCCGCCTAGCGGGATGTTCAGGAAGGCTGCCAGCCTGGTGATCGCCGCGTCCCAAACTGTCGTCATGCGTCAAGCGTCATCCGTCAGTCGTCCGGGAAGAGGGAATGCCGTACCAGGCCTTGAGCACCTTCCCGATCGACGATTGACGAATCACGATGGTCGTCCGTTGCTATGCGGCGCTGGCCCGCCGCTTCCCCCGTCTGGCCGCAATTCCCGCCGAATCGTCCCGGCTGTCCGCCTTGGCCCCATAGAGCAGCGCGAGGTTCTGTGCGATGCTCACGCGGATGAGCGTGAGGCAGAGGATC